>NZ_JAXMIH010000011.1 GCF_034366625.1 Prosthecobacter sp. | reverse complement strand
TGCCAACTGGCGGACGCCCGAAAAGATGCCGGTTAAACGCGGGGAAGAACTTCGTGTGCGCAGCCATTGATCTTCAACGAAACGACACACGAAAACCATGCTCGTTTTTCATCCCAAATGGGCCTTAATTCAGTGCCATTCGGGTCAGGCTGCAACTGGCTGACAAAAATGGCGCACAGATGGCCTGCCTCTCCGCCGACCCGGCCTTGGGTGTGTGCGGAGCCTGGGCCACGGCAACAGAAGCCGCCATGCAAAGACCGAAGATAAGAGACCTCACGTTGTGCCTGGGCATGGCCGTGAGGCTAACCTGCGCAGCCTCCCTCTGTCAATCATCGACCCATGTCGTTGTCCGCTCAGCCTTCGCGTCATTCGAGGTGCCCACAATGTAGCCTCACGCCGCGACGAGATCGTAGCCGCGCCATTCTTTGACGGTGACTTCGGCGAACTGGCCGACGGGGAGCTTCTTGTTCACGAAGACGCTGGTGTCGATGTCGGGGGCGTCGATCTCGCTGCGGGCGACGCCGGGTTCCTCGACGAGGACGCGCATTTTTTTGCCGACCTGGCTGACGTTGAAGCCTTCGATGCTGCGCTGAATGGCGCGCATGGCCTCGTTCCAGCGGGCTTTGCGGGTCATGTGATGGATCTGATCTTCCATCTTGGCGGCACGGGTGTCTTCTTCGCGGGAGTAGTTGAAGACGCCGGCGCGCTCGAACTTGGTGTCTTCGATGAACTGAAGCAGCTCGTTGAAGTCGGCCTCGGTCTCGCCGGGGAAGCCGACGATGAAGGTGGTGCGGATGGCGATGCCGGGGATGCCAGCGCGGATGCGCTTGATGAGATCGCGGATGTAAGCACCGTCGGTCTCGCGCTTCATGAGGCTGAGCATGTTGTCGCTGATGTGCTGCAGCGGCATGTCGATGTAGCGGGCAACCTTGGGGCTTTCGGCGATGGCTTTGATAAGGTCATCACTCCAATGCGCGGGGTGGGTGTAGAGGAGGCGGATCCAGAAGTCGCCTTTGATCTTGTTGAGCTCACGAATGAGCGTGGAAAGCGATTCGCCCTTCGAGGAATCGACACCGCTGCGGGGCTTGGGGCGTTCTTCGGTCCACTTGTCCATGCCGAAGTAGGTGGTGTCCTGGGAGATGAGGTTGATCTCCTTCACGCCGGCGGCGACGAGCTGTTTGGCCTCTTTGACGATGCTTTCCTGGGTGCGGCTGCGGTGGCGACCACGGATGCGCGGGATGATGCAGAAGGAGCAGGGATGGTTGCAGCCTTCAGCAATCTTGATGTAGGCCATGTGGTTTGGCGTGAGGCGGAAGCGCGGCGTGTCGTAATCGGGGATGTACTGCGGCTGGCGGGTGACGAGGTTCTCCTGCGTGTGCTCTTGGATGCCAACGAGCCGCTGAATGATCGGGGCGACCTGCGTGATCTGATCGAGACCGATGAACGCATCCACTTCGGGCATGAGTCCGGGCAGTTCCTGCGAGAAGCGCTGCGAGAGGCAGCCGGCGACGATGATCTTCTGCCGCGCCCGCTTCTTGGAGCCGGCACGCTGGTCCACCGCGTCATGCACGGCGCCGACACTTTCCTTTTTGGCCATGTCGATGAAGGAGCAGGTGTTCACGATGAGGACATCGGCCAAGTCCGGCTCAGGCGTCATGACCATGCCCGCCTGCTGAAGGTGGCCGATCATGATTTCCGAGTCGATGAGGTTTTTCGCGCAACCGAGGGAGACGAGGCCGACTTTGATCATGGGGCGCGGATGGTAGCGCCTTTGCGGCAATCGAAAAGGGGAAAGATGGCCACCGGAGGGCGGTCCACTGTTCGCGGTTCGCCGCTTTCCGGCCCTGATCAGGAGACGAGCATCGGTGCCTGTGCCATTTGGGCGCGGCTGGCGGTGAGATCGAAGGAGGGTTCGCGATCCTGGGGTTTCTGCACCGCCTTGGCGAGCGCCTTGCTGAGGCCGTCGAGCGAGTAGGGCTTGAGCATGATGTCCACGGGAGGCGGATGGCCTTGGCTGAGGATCATGAACTCATCGGGGTCGATGACGAAACCGCTACAGACGACGACGGGCACGCAGTTGCCGACCGCACGCAATTCCTTGAAGGTGTCGCGGCCTGAGAGCTTGGGCATGTAGATGTCGAGCAGGACGGCGTCGATTTTTTCATTGCCACGCAGGAGGATGTCGAGCGCCTGCTGACCGTCGCCAGCCTCCAGGACGCGGTAGCCGAGGAAGCCGAGCATGTTCATGGCGATGGAGCGCACGGGAGCTTCGTCATCGACGACAAGAATCGTGGTCTGGTTGCCAGCGGGAGCGGCGGTGGCGGTACTGTTGTTTTCGATGGGTGTTTCCTCCTCGACCTGGTCGGGATTCAGCACACGGGGCAGGAAGACGCGGAATTCGCTGCCGCGGCCGACTTCGCTGTCGAACTCGATCCAGCCGCCGTGCTCACGCACGATGTCCTGCGCGGTGGAAAGGCCGAGGCCGGTGCCGGTGGTTTTGGATCTGGTGGTGAAGAAGGGCTCAAAAATGCGGCAGCGGTGCTCCTCGGAGATGCCATGGCCGTTGTCACGCACGACGAGCATGACGAAGTCAGATGCCTCGTCGGCGCTGTTCGCGGAACCGTTTGCCCTGCCAGGCATGCGATGCGTGACGTTTTCGACAGCGATCTCAATGACACCTTGATCGGCGGGCATCGCATCGCGGGCGTTGAGGCAGAGATTGAGCATGACCTGCTCGATCTGGGTGGCATCCGCCGTGACGTAGGAGGCGTCCATGCCGCCGCGCATTTGAATCGTGACACGCGGATCGACGCTGTGTTTGAGGAGGTTCTGCACGTCGGCGAGCAGGCGCTTGAGATTGGTGGTCTTGCGAATAGACGTGCCAGTGCTGCGGCGTGAGTAGCCGAGGAGGGATTTGACGAGTTCGGCGGCACGCGTGGTGGCGTGGTTGGCGTTCTGCAGTTTGTCACGCACACCGGCCTGGTTGGAAGCCGGAGTGAGTTCGGCGAGCGTGAGGTTGCCACGGATAGCGGTGAGAAGGTTGTTGAAGTCGTGGGCGATGCCGCCAGCGAGCTGGCCGATGGTGCCCATCTTCTGCGATTCGCGGAGCTGGTTCTCCAGCACGCGCATTTCGGAGCGGTCTTTGACGATCCAGATGCGCCCGATCACTTCGCCGACGTCGGTGCGCATCGGGCTGGAGCGGAGGGAGAAGACCCGGCCATCACTGGTCATGAGAGGGGGCATTTCATCCTGCCCTTCCAGACTGGCGGCGGTTTTTTCGATCCAGACGGAGATGGCGGCTTTTTCCTGGAAGCGTTCCATCAGGGCGTTGAGCAGGCGTGAAGCATCACGTCCGGCGACTTCTTCGACCGGCTTGCCAAGGAAGTCATCGAGCTTGGCGTTCGAAGCGATGATGGAGCCCTGGGCATCGACCACGAGGACGCCTTCATCACTGGCGGCGAACAAGCCCTGGAGGGCGGTGAATGCTTCGCGCAGCAGGCGCTCAGCATTGAGCAGGCGCTGGGCGGTCTGGCAGGCGTGCTGCTCGGCGGCATTGAGCGCCTGGCGCTGCTTGGCAAAGATCATGTTGATGTCGCAGCGCAGCTTCCAGAAGTCAGAGGGCAGCCATTCGGCGGACTGCGCGTCAGGAGGAACGCCGCGCAGAACTGCGGTGGTCCCCTTCATGACGGCCGTCGTCGGTTTGAGCAGCCAGCCAGAGATCAGGTAGGCGGCAAGGAAAACGCCGCCACCGAGCAGAATGCCCGTGAGGCCGAAGAACCAGTCGAGAGGCTGGCCCATCATGCGGGTGGCTCCCATGGCCGGCAAAAAGCCGAAGAGCCAGAGTGGGAACAGGATGCGTAGTCGCAGGGAGTTCATGGCGTGAAGAGGTCGGTTGGTTGGGAGGCAGGTCAGTTCGTGGGATGGGTGACAGGAGAATTCGTGCGGCTCATGACGCGCTGCATGCAGTGCTCGACGGCCGAGTTGAGGTGGTTTTCCAACCAAGTTTCGATTTCACCGCGCAAGGTGGCGATGCCCGCCTGCACAGACTGACCGCCTGGGGGTGTCCGTTGCTCCAGACGATCAAGCCGGTCATTCAAGGCACTGACACTCATGGCGATGCCGAACACGTCATTGCGCAACTGTTCGATCTGAGCCGCCCACTCTTGCCCTGAAGGAGTGGTCGCTTTGACGGATGGCTGCATCGGGGTGGGAGGAAGATGCAGCGTCGCCATCTGAAACTCGGTTGATGGGACATCCCCCAGGCTTCCAGTAAAACGTTGATTCGGCGAAGGAGCGGGGGGCAGTTGCGGGTAGTCCGGGTTTGCACGTGGTGCGGCACCGAGCACTGGCGGAGTAAAGGTGTTTCCTGGTGTTCCCAGCAGGGGTTCAGTGCTGACATGCTCGGGCGCGAGGTTCATGACCTTCTCAGCAACGGAAATATCAGGGGTTCCTAGTGGCGTTTCGGCCTCAGAACCTTGGCGTTGTGTAAAGAATGAGAATGGTAAAGGCATGCTGGGAATCAGGCAGTCTGTGTAATTTTAACAATATTAACAATAAAATCCATAATTATTTGAATTTTATTTGAATATGCCTTCACCTTGTATTGTCGGTTCTCTAGTTCGTTTACCCCGAAGATGGCCCCTTCATCTCACCTCATTCCATTGAATTACAATATTTTATAATCATTTCAAAATGCTATTTATGAGGAACTTCTCCACGGCTCAGCCCTAAATCAAAAGAGCCCAATTCATTTGCGGTCTCAGAAGCGCCTCCTTGCACCAGATGCCTGCCTTGTCTAACCTCGCCGTCACATGGACGAACGTATCATTCAACGTCTGGAGGCGCATCTGGCCAGCCAGGGCCTGCGCCGCACCAAGCAGCGCGATGTCATTGTGGAGGCGGCCTTCGCCACCGACGATCACTTCAAAGCCGAGGAACTCCTCGAAAAAGCCCGCAAGCTCGACATCACCGTTTCGCGGGCCACCGTCTATCGTACCTTGACGCTACTGGTGGAGTGCGGACTGCTCCGCGAGGTCGATCTCGGGCGCGACCAGACCTATTACGACCCGAACTTCCTCGACAAGCCACAGCACAACCACCTGATCTGCCTCGATTGCGACCGGGTGGTGGAATTTGAGGATGAGCACACCGCCCTGCTGCATGATTGCATCACCCGCCGGCTTGGATTCCAGCCCAGCATGAAAAGCATGCGCATCGAAGCACACTGCGATGAGCTGAGCCGCCTCGGCAAATGCAAGTATCGCGACGCCAAGCTGGTCACCGCAGGCTGAGACCAGGCCGTCACGCCCTGCGCCAGCGCTGGAATGTTTCAATGGCCTCGTACTCGGCCAGGCCCAGCGCATCGTAGAGACGTGCGTTTTCCCGGTTCGTCTCCGGCCCTTCTCTTTCCAGCGATGACAGCGCCCCGTAGCGTGAGATGGCGTTCGCCTTGCGCTCGATTTGCAACGGACTCATCGGAATCGCCATGTCGATCTCGTGCGGCTCCAGCGGACGCTCCTTGCCGCGATACAGCCATACGCTGCATGAACCGGCGAACTCCTCGCCCGCGCAGGCTTGCAGTGCCGTCACCAACAAGCGGAAGCAGATGCCCGAAACGCTCGAAGGGTCGGCTGCATCGCCCGTGATGTAAATCTGATGCGGTTTGTGATCCAGCAGCAGACGGGCAAGAGCATCGACATCCGCCTGAGTGCTATTGAAGCGGCGGTAGCGACCATGCTCGTAAAACGGCAGATCTAGAAACGTGACACGGTCTCCAGCCAGACCCACGGTGTGCGCCGCATCGCGCAATTCACCGCGCAAAATCAGTCCTTTAAGCTGGCGCAGCAGCGGCGGATCTTCACCAAACTCACCCTTCGCCTCCAGCAAAGCCAGCGCCTCGCGCGCGTATGCCACCTGCGGGCCCCAAGCATCCGGCTTGGCGGCGTTCGATGCCAGTTCCAGCAGCGTTTCGGCAAATTTGTCCGCCTCGCTGTCCGGCACGCGCAAACTACCAGAGGTCAGGGCGATCAAGCGTACATCGTGGCCCTGCTCGACGATTCGATCGATCGTTCCCCCCATGCCCACCACCGCGTCCTGCGGCTCCGGGCTGAAAATCAGGCAGCGCTTTGGATACGGACGCGCACGCTCGGGACGATACGTGTCATCCTCGTCGGGCTTGCCGCCCGGCCAGCCAGTGATCGTGTGCTGGAGCTGGTTGAAGATGCGGATGTTGAGCTGATAGGCCGGACCTTGCTCTGAAAGCAGGTCGGAGAGGCCGTTCTCGTTGTAGTGCTCATCAATGAGCTTCAAAATCGGCCGCTTGATCTTGAACGCCTGCCACACCATCGCACGGCGCGTCTCACGCGGCGTCCAGGAGGCGGGACCGACGAGCCAGGGCAGCTTGATGCGCGTGAGTTCGCGGGAAGCACCGCTGTCGATGAAAAACCGCGCATCTGCATGATCCTGCAGGAACGAGGCCGAAATCGCCTCCGTCATCGGTCCTTCGACGGCCTTGGCCACCATCACGGCCTTGTTTTCTCCCCAAGCCATCAGCACGAGCTTCTTCGCCCGCAAAATCGAACCCACCCCCATCGTGATCGCAAAATGCGGCACGTTCTGTTCACCACGGAAGTCGCTCGCCGCGTCCTGGCGCGTCACGCGGTCCAGCGTGATGCGGCGAGTGAGCGAGTCGCGGCTGGAACCCGGTTCGTTGAAGCCGATGTGGCCCGTTCGCCCGATGCCGAGGATCTGCAAATCAATGCCGCCCATGCTATGGATCTTCTCCTCATACTGGCGGCAGTGATTGAACACCTGATCCCCCGGCACCGTGCCACTCGGAAGATTGACGTTCGCCTTCGGGATGTCGATGTGATCAAACAACTGCTCTGCCATGAACTTCGCGTAGCTCTCAGGATGCTCCGCGCTCAGGCCGTAATACTCATCGAGATTGAAGGTGACGACGTTCTTGAAGCTCAGTCCTTCTTCCTTGTGCAGGCGGATCAGTTCGCGATAAAACGGCACCGGCGTCGATCCTGTCGCCATGCCGAGCACGGCGGGCTTGCCGGCCTTGTTCTTCGTCTCGATCAGTTGTTTCACTTCCTGCGCCAGCGTTTGGGCCGCCTTCGCGGAATCAGGAAAAATGACGGTGGGAACCTTCTCGTAGGCTTCGGCGGGAGGACGGATGGGCATGGTGGTTGGTTGGGAGTGCTCCGAAGAAGAACCGGAACACCCGCTCTGCAACTCCGCTTTCCACCGATCCTCAATCTCGATGACTCATCGTCTCAGATCCACAATGTAACCAAGCCCCTCAAAATGATCGACGACCCTGATCAAAATCAACTCTCGTTCAGCATCAGAAATATTCTCCTCACTGCATCCTGGCTTGCATTTAAACTTGGATTTGCCGTCGATAACGACGGTTAAGGGAGTCGAAGAAAATTCTGCGTTAATATGCAACACTTTGTCTGCTTCGGAATACTGAACTCCAGCTCTTCCCAGTCCCTTGATGATCACTCTGTTTCTTTTTTTAAACGGCCACATAGTGATATATCCATTGAGTGATCAATGTTCGAGCCACGTAGCTTCACTCCAAATCCAGCTCCGGCTTGAAATCCGACGCGTGATACGAGCTGCGCACCAGCGGAGCGCTCGCCACATGGCGGAAGCCCTTCTTCAGCGCGATCTGCTTGTAGTTCTCAAACGTGTCCGGGTGGATGTACTCGATCACCGGCAGATGCTGCGCGGAAGGGCGCAGATACTGGCCCAGTGTCAAAACCGTCACGTCATGCTCGCGCAAATCGTCCATCGCCTGAAACAGCTCCGTCTCCGTCTCGCCCAGGCCAAGCATGAGGCCGCTCTTCGTGGCGCATTTCGTGCCCAACTCCTCCGCCATCGCCTTCGCGCGCTTCAGCACGTGCAGGCTGCGATGATACATCGCCCGGCTGCGCACCAGCGGCGTCAGACGCTCCACGGTTTCCAGATTGTGATTGAAGATGTGCGGACGGGCCTTCATCACCACCTCCAGCGCGTCGTCCTTGCCGTTGAAGTCGGGCACCAGGATCTCAATCGTGATCGTCGGCACCGCCTCACGCACTGCTTCAATCGTCCGCGCAAAATGCTCCGCGCCGCCGTCCTTCACATCATCCCGCGCCACGGCGGTGATCACGATGTGATTCAGGCCCATGCGTTTCGTCGCCTCGGCCACGCGTTGCGGCTCATCCGCCTCCAGCGCGAACGGTTTGGCCGTTTTGACCGCACAAAAGCCACAGGCACGCGTGCAACGATCCCCGGCGATCATGAAGGTCGCCGTCCCCTGGCTCCAGCACTCCCAGCGGTTCGGGCATTGCGCCTCCTCACAGACGGTGTGCAGTTTCAGGTCCGTGATCAGCCCCTTCGTGCTCCAGAACTTCGGATCACGCGGCAAAGTCACGCGGATCCAGTCCGGTTTCTTGTCACGATGCAGGGCGGGGTCGATCTTGGGGGTCATGGGGCGGGGGCGGTTTTATGAATGGCCCAATTGAGGGCGATTGCAAGCCTCCAGCCCTCCACGTTCTGGCAAACGCAGCCTCTGCCCGCCTCAGTTCCCAAACAGTGGCTTTCTCGGCGGGGCGGCGTCGGTCTTCGGTTTGACGGGGCTGCCACGAATCTTTTGGGCTTCGAGCAGTTCCTTCTCAGTGGGCGGCTTGCGCTCGTCCTTGTTGCCACCGCCAAAGATGCGCGGGTGCCATTTGGTGTCGCCAATGGTGCCGGAGCCTTTGAAGCCAAGAAGCTGGGTCACTGGAAACAGCAGAATGCCGAGGCCGCGCAAGCGCGCCTCGGCGTTGAAGTCAATGTCGTCACGAATGAAGTCGATGTTGCCGCGGCTGACGACGCGAAAGGAGCTGGACTCGACCTCGATGTTTTCAGTGACGATGAAGCCATCCGACACCTCGAAGGTGCAGTCCGCCTTCTTGGCGACGTTGTAGCCCTTGATCGGCGAGGGCAGAAAGGCACCGAGGACGGGGGTGAGGGGGCCGAGCACCGGTAGTGCCAGCAGGTTGCCGTTCACAATGAGGAGCGCGCCACCACCCTTGAGCGCCTTCCAGTCATTCATGCGGCCGGTGAATTTGAAATACCCGGAAATGTCACCGATGCTTTCATTGCCGGGCGAGTACACCTGGGCGAAGCGCTGGTAGCTGAGCGAGTTCATGCGCAATTCGCCGTCGTAGGGGTTGGGTTCGCGGTCTTCGTTCAAACTGCCCTTCAAGGTCATGCCGCCGCCGAGCACATCCGCCGCGACATCGAAGCGCACGGTGCCGTCGCGGTTGTGAACATCAGCCCGGACCTCCTCAAACGGCAGTTTTTTGCCAAACACACCATAAGGGAAGCGCCCGGCCCGCACCTCGACGTCATAGTTCTTCACGTTCGGCGCCAGATTCACCGCGCCCTTCGCGCGCAGGGTGTCGCCAAACAGCCGCCCATTGATGTCGAAGTTCAGCACGTCACCGAGGATGCGGATGTCTCCATAGGGCGCGTTGATGGGATAGTCCTCGTTCCAGAGGACGTAATGCGCGCCGCCCACCGGATTTTTGAAGGCGACCTTGTAGTCGTTGAACTGCGGGTTGGCCTTGTAGCCGATCGTGCCGTTGACGGTCACCTCCGTTCCGGCGGAAAAGCGGTAGCGCGCGATCTGGTCCGCCACCTTCGGTGCGAAGGCGCGCACGACGCCGGCCGCGTCAGCTTCGGCATGAACGTTGATGAGCCGCAGCCATTTGGCATCGTCAGCATCGTTGACGAATACAAGCTCCGCCTCCACCGGCCCGTCCGCGCGTTGTGCGCGTACGTTGGAGTAGTTCTGGATGTCGCCGAGCAGCGCCAGATCCAGCTCCACCGATTCAAACGGCACGTCCTTGTAGCGGAAGTTGCGCAGCACGCCGTGGCCGGAGCTGGGGCACACGCGCAGATTGGGCGATGGGCCGGCGCAGACCAGGTGGACGTCGATGTGCGAGTTGTCATCGAAGCCGAAGCGCTGGATGATCTCGCGCGTCTTCGGCAGCGGCACGAAAGGCAGAAACACATTCGGGTCCATGCGCAGCACGAGGTCGTATTTGAAGCCCTGCACGCGGTGGTTCATCAGATTCAGCGCGAGCGTGCCCGTCTTGTGCTTGAGCAGCGCATCGCGCACAAAAACCCCTTCCGGCGTGGTGCCGAGGCTCAGGCTCAGAGAGTTGAAAATTTCGCCACGGCTGCCGAAGCGTCCGCAGTCCAGCCTGCCGGTCACCTCGGCGGGAAGGAAACCCTCCGGCTTGGTGGGCCCTACGTACAAACTGCCCTCCAACGCCAGTTGCGGCGCCTCATAGAACACCACCTCGCGCAGTTGATCGTTGTCAAAGAACGCACGCGCCAGCCCCGGCAGGTCGGCGCTCGAAGTGAGCCGGAAGCGCACCTTGTCCGCGCCCATGCGCCAGGTGGCCGTGGCATCGAGCGTGCCGAGATGATCGCGCAGATGCAGCCGCCGCAGATCAATGAAGCCGCCGTCATACTCCGCCTCCGCGACGAGCTCTTTCCAGAGATAGTCCTCAAATTGCAGTTCCTCCGCCTGAAACAGCAGCTCCGCTTTGATCTCCTGCGGCCGGTCCAGCGCGCCGGCCACCTTCACCCGCAGACTGGGCGCATGCGGCGCATGAAACCGTGCCAGCCAGTCCAGCCCGCGTTGAATCTGCACGCGGTGCTCGCGCATCACGCTCAGGCGCTCCTTCGCGCTCGATCCCGGCTGATCCTGCCGCGGTTCCGGCAGTTGCAGCATGCCGCTGATCGAGATGTGCAGCCCGCCGGAGAGCAGTCCCTCCGCATGCCGGATGTCCAACTGCCGTTCCTTGAGAAACGCCCGTGCGCTGAGATCATTCAGCTCCACCACCGTCAGCTCCGGCCGCTCGGGATCCACCGGCAGCGCCACGCTCGCATGCAGCAGCTCCAGCGCGTCAATCTTGACTCTGCCTTCGATCAGGCTGCCGAAGTCCACGTCCAGGTTCAGCCGGTCCACCGCCGCGATGAGATGCTTTTTGCTGGCGTCATTGTACACCCGCACGCCACGCGTCACCAGCCCGCCGAAAGGATTCACCGAGAGATGCTCGAAATCCAGATGCACGCCGTGCTGCGCCAGCTCGCTGATGACAAACCCGTGCCATTGCCCGCGAAACGTGGCCGTGTTCAAATAAATGCCGCCCGCCAGCACGGAGCTGGCGGCCAGGAACAGCAGAAGGCGGCGCAGGAAGCGAAACATGAACGTGAGCAATGTGAACCAACGTGCCCGATCTCACAAGCGGCAAGCCAGGTGGAACGAGTTGATGCTAAGTTGTTGATTGTTGATGGGTCGGGCCAAGCCTCCCGGTCTCAGGGCTATCAACCATCAACTCCCGACTCTCAACTTACCGGTACTGCTCCGGCGCGCCGACGGGCAACAGACCCAGCGGAGCGATCTGGCCGGGGCGCATTTTTTCCGGCCCGAAGCTCGGCGCATCGGCGGCGAGGAACACCGCGATCTGAATCAAGCCGCTGCGGCCCTGCGGGCTGGAATCAAACAACACCCCGTCACCCTTCACCGCTTTGAACAGCAGCGGCCCGTGGGCGGCATGATCCAGCGTGAGCGTACCGCGCGGCTCCAGGCGCAGGCCGCCGCGCTGCAATGAGGCGACGCCTCCGGTTGGCAGGTTTTTGCCATCGACACCCACGCCGAGATCCAGCGGCATGGGGCTGCGGTTCTTCAGCACGATGCGGTAGGCCTGGTTCGGCAGGCCGGAAACAAACAGGATGCCGCCGCAGAGATGCGATTCGAGCCATTTCCCCGTCGCCACGTCCTGCAGGGCGAGGTCCACCGTGCCATCGCCCATGCGGGCGAATCCACGCTGCGTGTCGGGCACATCGCCCTGCCGCTCCACCAGCCGGGTGATTTGATCCGGCGCGGCATAAATGACGCGCGCGACGAGGTGCGGCGTCGTGGTCGATTGCGCCGGACGCGCGGGCACGCCGTGATGATAAAGATTCGGATCCTGCTGCCAGGCCGGTTTGAGCGGGCCCAGACTGCCCGCACAGGATGCCAGCAGGCCCGCCACCGCCGCCGCCCTCAACCCTTGAAATGTCCTGCCTGCGTTCCCGGATGTCATTCTCGATGCGCTGTTGTCTTGATTCGAAAAGTAACACGCACCAAGCCCGACACTTCTTCCACCGAACGTCGCACCTCGCAGCCCATCAGACGCTCGATCATCTCGCATTCGAGTTCATCCACCATGTCATAGCGCTTCGCCAGCTCCCGCAGCGGGCGATGATGCTCCACGAGGACCAAATGGCCCTGCGCATCCGTTTCACACGCGCTCAGGCAACCGTCCGCACTGCGCAGCCGCGCCAGCAGCTTCGCCCGCTCCTCCACCGTGGTCGCCTTGGCCAGTTTGGGGGCCAGCGCCTCGGTTTTGGCCTGAAAATACGTGTAGAGCAGCTTGGGCGGGGCGGTTTCGCCATAGACACGCTCCGCCGTCGTCAGCATGTCCAGCGTCAACGCCGGCCCGTAACCGAGGAAGAGCGCATCCGCTTTGGACGTGAGGCGGTACAATTTTTCAGGTCGTCCCGCCCCTTTCGGCCGGCGCCACGTGTCGAGAAAGCCAGATTTCTCCAATTCCACGCAATGCTGCTTCACCCCCATGTAGCTCATCTTCATCGCCGCGCTCAGTTCGTTGACCGACATGCCGGTGGAACGCTTCAGGCGCTGGACGATGTCCAGCACCGGCGAGCGCAGCATTTCTTTGAGCAGGTTCAGCATGAGGTGACCCCGCAGGCTAGCGCGGCACGCGGCCGGCGCAACGCCTCGCCTTCGCTGTCGTGCAGCGCAACTCAACCAGGAAGGTTGAAATCGCCCACCGCTCGGCATCGGCTTCAGTCACATCATCAGGACACAAACGCCGAAGGATGCAGGCGTTTGAGACAGTGCGCAGCACTGCCCCGCAGGGGTAAGTCTGCGGGGAGCAGACGAATCAACTGCTCCGAGGCGAACGCCCTGCCGCGCTGAGCGGCATGTTCCACTGGCCGACGGAGGAGGAGGCCACACACCGTGTAGTCTGAGTGGAACGAAGACAACAAGGCGTTGGGGTGTTTAGTCAGAAGTAGATTCGCTTGGCTCCGTTATCAGCGTCGCCAGTGCCACGACCGAACCGCAGCCACAAGTGTGCGGATGCTGACGGCGGTGACTTTGCGGTGCTGCTTCAACAAAGGAGGGTTCGGAACCGACAAACACCGAGGGGCGGAGGTGTTTGAGACAGTCCAAAGGACTGCCCCGAAGGGGTGAGAATGCGTGGAGCAGGTGAATCAACTGCGAAGCCCGACGAAGGAGGAACCTGGCCTGATTTCAAATCTTTAAATAGGCTGGCACGATCAGTTCTATTGGTTGGCTTGCGGGTTCATTTACATGCGCACCCGTTGCCAAGCTGGAAACCTGCCTGCTTGCGTTCTGAGCGATTCGAGTGCATGAAACGCGCGACATCGCCGCGCCAGTCGCGTTCCTAACCCGTTTCGCAGGAGCTTCGCATCTCCGAGGTTGCCGGGAACTATTGCTGGATGTGGGTGGCCCGAGCATTGGAGCGTTCGGAAAGTAAGGGAAAGCTGATCCGCCGAGTTTGCGGACCGTGAAGTAACGAGACAAAGCGCAGCTTTGAGACCATGCACAGCATGGCCCGCAGGGCGGAGAACTTGTTCGGAGTCAACCTGACGCGGCTTCGACTTTCAAACGGGACGCCCTCAGCGTTGCCGTTGGTTGCCACTATGCGCCGGGACTCGAGGGGGATGAGGAGGAAAGCGGCGGGTATAGTAGCCAGCGTCAACTAACGAGCCAACACCGCCGCCCAGCGACCCTGCCGCTGGCAGGGCGCTGGGCATGTCGAGCTAGACGCAGACGTTCCTATTCGGCATCAGCAGCGACGATCGGACCCACTTGCACACTGCCCTCCCTGCTATGCCGGATCGCCTGGACGCGGGCGTATTCGTTGTGCGACAAGCCCCGGTGGTCGTAAAGGTATGGCGAGTAGAGGCTGGGATCGTAGTGGCCCAAGGCGACACCGTTGACCGTGTACAGCGGGCCGATGACGCCAGGAGTAGATTTTACTACCTGAGCGGTACTGACGAGGTTGACGCTAGGACGGCCAGATGGATTGGTGCAACTGGATAAACTGAAGGCCAAACTCGTCGCGGCAAGAAGCAAAAGATGACGTTTCATGGTTTTAGGGGTTAGGATTTCATCCGGGCAAGTGCCGGCGTTGTTTCATCTATAATATCGCGCCCCGCCTTCCTTGGGCCGTGGACGTCTTTGAAATCCTCACAAACTATTTTTGAACGAACCGCTGCCATACCGATGAAATCTGACCTTCCATCATGAACACCGACACCCATACCATCCGTCTCCACCGCGTCCTTCGTGCCAAACCCGAGCGGGAAACGGGGGGAATCGGTTCTGCTGCGGGGATCCGCGAATCAATCCAGCGGCGCGGTGTTTGTGCCGCCCGACACCCCTCGCACGCTCGACTCGACGCAAATGAAGGAATCGTTGTTTGGCAGTGACTTGTCCTATGCCGATGTCCTCGATAACTTTTTTGCCTGGGAACACCAAAGCATCGTCGGTACGGAGATCGTGAACCGCGTATCCTGTCAGATCCTCGAATCCAAACCCGGCGGCGGTGAACGTTCTGCCTATGAGCTGGGTGGACGTGCGTCGTCTAGTTCTTCTGCGTGTGGAGAAATGCCTGGCCTCGGGTCAGGTGGAACGTCGCATCGACACCTCGCGTGTGGTCACGGATGACCGCCTTCACCTTCCCGCCAATCTGACGGTGAGCAGTCCGCAAAAGGGCACTATCACCGACTTGGACGGCTCCCGCCTCAAACGTGGCGTGATCTATACCGACGCTGAATTCACTCCTGAAGGTCTCAAGCAAGTGACCACGCCACGCTCGGCACCCGAGTAGCCGGTGCTGAAGAAGCCGTGCCGCACATTGCTGACGCCAGGAGAGGCGTCTTGGCGAAACGTGAACGCCCTGATTAAACCCAGGTGTCATCAGGTATCGCCTGACGATTTGAGCAGGGCTGGCTCGGGTTGTGAGATACATGCTGTTTCGTAGTGGTAACCCATGAAAACATTCCACACATACCCTGTCTCACTGTCCAACACTGCTCTCAGCCAGGACAAGCAACCGCTCGATGAAGACCTGATGTGCGCCATCCAGATGCACGACCCAGTGGCTATGGACACCCTGTTCCAGCGCTACCGGATGCTGCTCAAAAGTGTGATCCTTCGCATCGTCCCCGATGCTGCTGCTGCAGACGACGTCTTGCAGGAATGCATCCTGGAAATATGGAACCATGCCGACCATTTTTCCGCAGCGAAAGGCAGACCGTTGGGATGGATCGTCACACTGGCCAGACGCCGGGCGATTGACCATCTGCGGCGGTCCCAGGCCTATAACAATGCCAAAGACCGGCTGGAGGATGAGACCAAGCTGCGCCCGCTCACCCAGAATGCTGCAGCGGACTGCGAACAGGCCGACATTTGCCGAGTCCTGCGTCAGCATCTCAGCCGGCTGCCAGCACATCAGCAGCAGGTCATCCACCTCGCCTTCCTCAAGGGCATGAGCCAACGTGAGGTGGCACAAGCCACGCACACCCCGCTTGGCACGGTGAAAACAAGGCTGGAACTCGGCTTGAAAAAACTCCGGTCGTCATTCCGCACACGGAATGTGATCCACAGCCTGCAATACGCCTGATCATAGGCGCCTGTCCTCCAGGTGGTCCTGAAGAAGAGCCCCAAGCAGAACGAAAAAACCCGCCTCGAAGGAGGCGGGTTTTTTGTGGGGTGCTTGGCAGAGAAAGGAAGAAGGGCTACTTCACTTTTTGCAGTTCTTGGACCTTGGTCAGGTGTGTCTTCAGTGTGGGCAGGGTATTGCTTGCCCATGACCTCACCTCGCTGTCGGCAGCGTCTTTTCCGGCATCTTCGAAAGCGGCGATGGAGGCCTTGTGTGACTTTTCCATCTGCGTCAGGAAGGTGTTGTCGAAGTCCTTGCCGCTTTCCTTTTCCAAGCTCTGGAACGTCGCGGCCGCAGCCGGAGTGATGACTGCGGACAGTTCGACTCCCTTCGCTTGAGCCAGCTTGGCGAGTTCCTCATTCACCTTGGTATGATCGGTGACTAACATCGTCGCGAATTCCTTCACGTCGGCGCGCTCGGCCTTCTGTGTTCCCAGAGTTGCCAGTTTCACTTCTGCCATTCCTGCTTCGCCGGTTTTCTTGATGAATTTTTCATCGGCGGAGTTGAGGCTGGATTTCTTTTCGCCTGCATTGGCGATTGTCGCCAGGCTTCCGGCTGCGAAGGTAAGAAGGATGGCGAAGGTTATCGAGTTTGTTTTCATGGTGCTTTTTTTGTGTGTGGTTGATGCGGAGATAGGGATAGGTTTCTCCTGCGTGCTGAGAATCGGTTCCTGCGTCTGGCGCGGATGTACAACCTGAGGCACTCATCGCCGCCGTGGGGCTGCCCGATGCAGCAATCAGGAGCCGGGTGCATGCTCTCGGCCGCAGTCACAAAAAGAGTCCTGACCAACACGTCGTGTCGGCCAGGACCAAAGGCGCTTCGGTTGCTCAGTCCATTTCAGGTCAAGCTGCTTTTCGCGCCTCAAAGGAAGAATCGCGGTAGATGCGAAAACGGATGGCTTATAGCCGCAGGAATCTTTCAGTTTCCGAAAAAAGAGTCCTGTCCGGCAACTAGCCGGACAGGACTGAGAACAAGCCGAGTGGGGGTTCCTGAGCGGAGAGAATGGAGGTCTTCCCTTCGCCGCTTGTTCACTGGTATGATCGGTCAATGCTCAGAAAGTGGATGCCCTGATCTTGCGGATGGAAGAGTCTGCGGGATGCGCGTGCCTTGCGGCTACAGATTCGCCTCGCCGTTGACCCATTCGACGGCGGCGCGGATCAATTCGGGGGCGCTTTGGACCTTGAGCTTTTCCTTGATGTGAGCACGATGGGTTTCCACCGTCTTGACACTGAGGAAAAGAGTCCGGGCAATCTCACGTGTGCTGCGGCCTTCCCCGAGGGCGCGGAAGATTTCGAGTTCGCGGTCACTGAGTTGCTCCACGGCTGATGCGCTGCCATTGGGTACGCGTCCGTTGAGAAAAGTGTCGAGCAGCCGGCCGCCGATGGCTTCGCTGAGATAGAGGGCACCGCTGAGGACGCGGCGGATTGCCTCCACGACTTTTTCAGATGGAGCGGCCTTCATGATGTACCCCCGGGCTCCAGCACGCAGCGCCCGCTCGGCATAGAGGTTCTCGTCATGTGAGGAAAGCATGAGGGCCGGCAGCGCAGGGTATTGGGCACGGATGGATTTGATCAACTCGATGCCGTTGGTGCCCTGGATGGAAATGTCCACGATAAGCATGTCCGGTTTGAGTTCCTCCACGGAAGACAGAGCTTCGGCAGCGGAACAGACGCCACCGCAGACATGCAGGTCCGGCTGGTGGTTGATGAGCTGGGTGATGCCGTCGCGGAAGATGGGATGGTCGTCCACGATCAGCACTCGCCGTTTCATATCCGCGGCAGGGAGTTCCTTCTTTCCATGTGCTCCAGTAGAGACTTTCGGCATGAGGGTCGTGGGTGGTTTTACGCAAGAGCAGGAAACAGCGTCAAACCAGAGCGGGCAAGCTGCATTTTACCACCGTCCCACCACCGCCCCGGCCTTCAATGGTGAGCGTGGCACCAATGGAGCTGGCACGGTGACGCATCAGCTTCAAGCCGAGTACGGGGTGGCTGTCTTCGCTTTCAGGGATGCTGCTGCCGTCATCGGAAACGGAAAGCATGATGCACTGCTCCCGGAAGCCGAGGTGGATGATGATGCGCCGGGCAGCCATGTGCCTGGTAGCGTTGATCACGGCATCCTGGACGATGCGGTACAGGCACATGGCGACTTTGTTGTCATGAATGGGAACAGGCTCACTGCAGAGGAAGCGGCACTTGGTCTTGCCGGGGGCGGCATATCGGGCGGCTAGATCCCGCAGGGCGACGGCGAGGCCGTTCGCATCCACATCCACAGGATGGAGACTTCTGGCAACGTTGCGCGCTTGGTCTGACGCACTGTGTATTAGTTTTGTGATCTCTTTGAGCTTGGTCGCTGTCTCCGAGTCGTATTTTTGCTCGCAAACATCCCCCAGAGTGGCGGCCATCATGGCCACGCCGGAGAGATGCTGGCAGACGCCATCATGCAAGTCCTGGCCCAAGGTGTGGCGCTCCTGCTCACTGATCTCCAGCATCTCGTTCTCCAGTCGCTGTCGCCTCTCGAACTCATGCTCCAGCTCCCGGTTGGCTTCCACGAGCTGGTCGGTGCGCCGGGCGACGCGTTCTTCCAGGCGTTCATTGGCTGCGGTCAGATCAGACTGCACGCGCATGAGATCATCAATGTCTGCGCATGAGCCGAACCATTTTTCGATGCTCCCATGCTCGTCTGTCACTGGCTGGGCAATGTTTTGAAACCAACGGTAGGTTCCGTTGGCGGCGCGGATGCGAAAATCGCACTGGTAGGAGGTTCCTGCCTCGACGGCTTCCCGCCAGCCTTCCACCGCTTCCTCGCGGTCGTCGGGATGGAGTGCCTGCACCCAGCCATGGCCCAGCAACTGCTCCGCAGTGAGGCACGTGTAATGGATGAGGCGCTGGTTGACGTAGTCCGTCTCTCCTGCTGGGGTGGCGGTATAGATAAAGACCGGCACCATTTCGGCCATCAGGTGAAAGCGGGTCTCGCTTTCGCGCAATTCATCGATCAGGCGTAGTTGTTCCTCAGTCACCCGGGAAGGCTTGTTCTTCACAGTCCCCGCTGTCTCGTGCTTCTCCGTCGCTGTAGCCGCAGTTTGCCGCGTGCGTCGGGTTCTGAGGCTGACCTTGCGGGGTTTCATGATAATAGGGCCGACGTTGAATCGCCAACGACATCACTGCACTTGCGCGATCCAACTGCACAACACGGACAACTTCAGGCAGCCACTGCCTCCATGCCCTCTACTCGAGGCCCTGACCAGTCAATCTCATGACCCACAAAGCATGGCGGTAGATCGTGGGGGTAATAGAGCTGCTTCATTCCGCACAGGACACCCAGAGTCACCCGGCGATCGGCGAGAGACTGGGAATTCAACAGGCACTGGGCACACATCTTTGTGCCGTTCCATGGACACCCCCATGAGCAGGGTTGAGGCTGATGATGGGTTGACATAAAAAATTGGCTTTTCGTGGTGGCTTTCATTGAGTCCGCAGCCAATAAGATTCAAAGTACAGAATATCATCATCTGGTGGCTCAATGGGTTTGTCTTCTTGAAGATGCGGGTCGTTCTGCTGCTCATTGCCTTCTGCTGATGCATCATCATCAAGCCACTTCAGGTAATTCTTGGTCACGGCTTCTTCAGTGAGTGCTGTCGCTTTATGCATGAGTGTGGACATGGCGGTGGTGGTGAAGTGGTTATGGGTGAAATGCAGTCGGTTGTTGGGGCAAAGCGGCCCGCTTCACCAAGCTCTAGAACCTCCGGGAGCCGCACTTAGAAGTTCTTTCTCGGCGAGCTGCCAGTTCATCTCATCACATCCTTCTGGACAGCCTTGCTCCTGCCATATCTTGTACGCACGCGAGGCGATCTCTTCCACCCGTGGAAGGGATTCCGTCGCGACACTATTTTCATCATGGGTGTTCATCACCACGCTCATGATGGCCTTTTGGTTGGGGGCTTTCTTTTGGGACGCGTACGCTTTTTTTGCGTCAGCTGCCCTGGCTGTAGTTCTTGTCTTCATGGTGGTTTGTTGCCAGATTATGAAATGAGGTTTGAAGCGCGACAATCAGGTGCGCGCCTGATTGCCAGCTCGGGGCAATGCATCGAATCTGTCGGGGCACTGGATTGCAGTGGCGAACACCCGAGTCAGTAGAACCAGGGAGTTCTATTCACGGTCGCGGAGAGTGGTTCCGCCGCTCTGCTCTGCGCAGTGCGCGCAACAATACATTGTCCCGCCTGATTCGACCCCATGGCCGATGATACGGCACTGGCAGTGTTCACAGGCAGGTGCGAGGCGCTGGATCGCGCACTCGAAGCTGTCGAAGACGTAGGATCGGCCGTTCATCACCACAACGAACGCCTTGTCATATTCGTTGCCGCAGGTTTCGCATTTAGGCATGGCTGGAAGTGGATTGCGGCGCGGGCAGCGTGACTCGCTCATCACATCCTGCCCGCGCCCTGATTCATGTTTATTCGGCCATGGCCGTTTCAGCGGCTTCGACGTTGATCGTATTTTCGGCGAGCTCGGTGAGCTTCTCGTCAGTCGCCTTCTCTTCATCGAGCGTCTCGCTGAGCAATCGCACAGCCTCGTCGAAGCCGAGACATTCCGCGAGTGCGCGGGCAGTGCCGTAGCCGGCGATCTCGTAGTGTTCCACACGCTGTGCTGCTCCGATCAGCCCGGCATCACGCACCGTGTCTTCGGCATCTTCGCTGATGAGTTCTCCGCCTTCCTCGATCAGCCCCTCCATTGCCTTGCACCGATGTCCGGTGAGCTTGCAATCGAAGGATCTGGCGATTTGATCGAGTCGGACGACGTGATTCTTGGTCTCTTCGAGATGTTCTGCAAAGCCAGCCTTGAGCGCGTCATTCGTGGCGGCCTGCACCATTTTTGGCAGGGCTTTCACGAGCTGTGTCTCGGCGCTGTAGAGGTCTTTGAGTTCATGGACAAGCAGGTCCTGGAGTGTTTGGAGTTTCATGATGATAGTAGTGGTGGGGGTGGTGTCGTTGCCCCCGAATTTCGGCACGGCAGGTGCCTTTGGTCGTGTGGTCACGGCATTATTTTGCGCCTCATACGACCTTAAGGAGTGTCCCTGAGCAGGGTCTCAACACGTCCACTAGCTGGCTCTGCTGGAGATCCTACGTCTCTGGTTGGGCGGAAAACCGGGTGAGCATTTTGCGCAACGCATCGGCGGTGACGGGTTTGACGATGTGCTCGGTGAACCCTGCGGCATGTGCGCGCGCAATATCAGCTTCCATGCCATAACCGCTCATCGCGACCGCCGGAATGTCGGATCTTTCCCGCAGGGCTGCGATCACTTCAAGACCGGAGCCGTCGGGCAGTCCAATGTCGCTCAGCAGCAGATCGAATGTATCCGACGCCAGCGCACGGCTGGCTTGCGCCACGGTGCTCGCGGTGGTGACGGTGTGGCCCCAGCGCGTCATCAACCGGTGGAGAATCTGGCGCGTGTCTTCGTGATCCTCGACAAGCAACACTCGCAAGGACCGAACTGGTGCCGCTGATCCACCGCTGGCCGAAGCCGGCGCATTCACCGTCGAGCTTCCGGCAGCAAGCGCAGGAAACTCGACGGTGAACGTTGCGCCCTGTTTATACCCGGCGCTGCGCACGTTAATCGTGCCGCGATGCGCTTCGACCAAACCCTTCGCCACACTTAATCCCAGTCCCAGCCCGCCGAAACGTCGCGTCGTGTCAACGTGTCCCTGGCGGAAGGGATCGAAGATTTGCGGTAGTAACTCCGGCGCGATACCGATGCCGGTGTCCTCTATCTCGATGCTTATCTTTTCACCCGTCAGCGTGCTGCGGATCGTCACCTGTCCGCCTGCAGGCGTGAATTTTGCGGCGTTGCCAAGGAGGTTGGAAAACACCTGGGTGAGGCGCGCGGCATCGCCGCGAATCAACAGATGGTCCTTTGCCAGATCCACGACGGCGGTGATCTGTTTTTCACGCAGGGAAGGATTTACCATCGCGAGGGCATCGCGCAGAATGGTATGCAGATCGGCCGGTGTGGAGTGGATGCGGAGCTTGCCCTGGGTGATGCGGGTGACATCGAGGAGATCATCCACCAGCCGGGCCTCCAGTTCGATGTTGCGACGAATGATCGCGAGCGATTCGCGGACTTCCGTGGCGTCGGCAGCCTCGTTCATCAGGGCGGAGGCGGCGGCGAGGGCTGGTGTCAACGGGGTGCGCAGTTCGTGGCTGAGCACCGCCAGGAAATCGTCCTTGGCAGCATTGGCCGCCACCGCTGCAGTCTTGGCAGCGGCCAGCTCCCGCACCATCGCGGCGAGGTCATGCGAACGAGTATCCAAGGCGCGGCGCAGCATGTCACGGGTGAGTTTCGTTTGAAGCTGGTTGCGCACACGGGCGCGGAGTTCATCGATGGAAAAAGGTTTCAGCACGTAATCCTGTGCGCCTTCAATCAGGAGGTTGAGTTTCATCTCGTCGTCGGCCTTGGCCGTGAGCAGAATCACCGGCACGTCACGCAGGTTCTCGTCTTGTCGCAACGCGGCGACGAGTTCTTCGCCCGTCATGACCGGCATCATCATGTCCGTGAGGATTAGATCGGGCACTCGCTCATGGATAGCTTCCAGCGCAGCCCGGCCGTTCTCTGCCGTGCGGGTCTGTGCATCGGGCTCAAGAACGCGGCAGATGAAATCACGCATGTCTTGGTTGTCCTCGACGACGAGCACGTCTGGCCGGTCCGCCTCCACGGTCTGAACTGGAAGCTGCGCGTTCTCTGTGCGGCCGGTGGCTGGAGCGTTCGCAAGCCGCTGGAGCACCGCATCGGTGCCGGTCCAGGGCGAGGTGTGGATCTCCACTCCATCTGGGGCGCGGCGTGGCAGGCGCACCTGGAACTGCGCGCCCCCCGTGGCGCTCTCGCCGACGGTGATCGAACCGCCATGCATTTCGACAAACTCCTTCACGATGGAAAGTCCGAGGCCGGTGCCGCCATAGCGCCGCTGGGTCTCGCGATCTCCTTGCTGGAAACGCTCGAAGATGCTCTCGCGGAAATCCGGCGGCACTCCCGGACCGGCGTCCTCCACGGTGAGCGTGAGATGGTCGCCGTCCTCGGTGAGTGCCAGGCGCACCGCGCTGTCGTTGGGTGCATATTTGAATGCATTCGAAAGCAGGTTCATGAACACGCGCTGCACCTTGTCGCCATCCACTTCCGCGACGACCTCGCCCGGTACTTGGAGTTCGACGCGGATGCCCCGTTCGCTTACGACGGACTCGAAGATGTTCGCCATGGCCCGGGCCATGGCCGCCAGGTCGAGCCGTGAGTAGTGCAGATCCAGCTTGCCGACTTCCAGCTTCGACACGTCGAGCAGGTCATTGACGTGTTTGTGCAGGAGGAGGGCGTTGCGGCGCACCACGGTCAGCTCATGCCGCGCCGCCTGGTCCTTGGTCGTCTGGAGCAGCCGTTCGACCGGGGCGAAGATCAGCGCAAGCGGTGTGCGCAATTCGTGGCTGACGTTGGCGAAGAAGTTCGTCTTGAGCTGGTCAAGCTGCGTCACCTTGGTGTAAAGTTCGTTCAATTCGCTGTAAGCACGCTCCAGTTTCACACCTCGTTCTGCGGACAGGCGTGCGGTTTGCATCAGCCTGAGAATGTGCGGGATCAATGGCGGTAGGACCACCGCCGTCGTCACGGACGCGATCGCGGTGACGAGCTTTACCCAGCCAGAAAGCCAGTAGCGGGGATGTTCCGCAGTGAGTGTCCACACTTCCATGAAGTGCGTCGCGCCACAGGCCACGATGAAGATCGCGAAAGCGATCATGATCCAATGAAACGGCAGTTCACGCCGCGCACGATAGACCAGCCAGACCAGCGTTGTCGAGATGGCCACATAGGCAAGGCCGATGAGCAGATCCGCCCCGCCATGCAGTGTCATCAACTGCTGGTTGAACAAATAGCAATGCGAATGGGGCATGAAGAAATCACCACCACCCATTTCTCGTGAGAGATAGATGCCCGCGGCGAGCAGCGCGAAAATAGCGGCGAGGATGGCGGATTGGAGCGGCGAATGTTTCATGGCGTTGTGGAAACAAGGCATAAGTCCACGGCACCGGCGAGCACCGCAGCCTCATAGGAATTCAGGGCTGGCGGATGTTCGAGCCTTGGAACGGGCTGCGCAACCAAACAACGCCGCGGGAGAAACCGCTTTGCGCAGATGTTGTGCTCACGATGGCAAATCCATGCAGCCATGACATGACCGGTTAGACGGGGCGCTCGCACAGCCGTCTATACAGGTTCACGTAATCTTCCGTCATGCGCGTTGAAGAGAAGCGCCGCTCGAATTCTTCCCGGCAGCGGCTACGACTCAAGGCTGGCAGTTTGCCCACGGCTGCTACGGCTTCATTCAGATCATCCACAATGAAGCCGGTCACTCCATCGGTGATTACTTCGGGTACGGAACCACGGCGCAAGGCGATTACCGGAGTGCCGCAGGCCATCGCCTCGATCATGACGAGGCCGAAAGGCTCCGGCCAGTCAATCGGGAACAGCAAGGCGCGTGCGCCGCCCAGCAGGACATTCTTGGCGTCGTTCTGAACTTCGCCGACGAAATCAATCAGGGGATGGTCGAGGAGCGGCTTGATGACTTGCTCGAAATACTGCTGGTCTGCTTTGTCAACCTTCGCCGCTATCTTCAGCGGGATGCCCGTTCGTTTGGCAATCTCGATGGCATGATCTGCGCGTTTTTCGGGCGAAATGCGCCCCAGGAAAGCGAGGTAGCCATCGCTCACATCGTGATGCTCGAAAAAATCGACCGGCATGCCGTGGTGGATCGTAGTCACCCAGTTCGCGTGTGGGAGCGGCTTTCTTTGATCATCCGAGATGGAGACCAGCGGCATGTCATGGAACTCGCGGTAGAGCGGCGGCAGGTCGGGCAGATCGAGCCGGCCATGCAGCGTGGTGACGTGGCGGGCGGCACAACGCCTGGAAAGCGGGAAGTGAAGGTAGTCCACGTGAAAATGGATCACATCAAAGCTGTCTGCCGCAGCAAACACGCGTTCCAGCATCAGGAAATGGTGGGGCAGGGAATCGACGCATTGCGCATCAAGGCGCAAAGACCGGGGACAGCACGGCACCAACCGCGCCTGTGTCACCGAATCGCCACTCGCAAACAACGTGACGTCATGGCCGAGCCGAACCAGTTCCTCCGTGAGATAGGATACGACACGTTCCGTGCCGCCGTAACCATGGGGAGGCACGCTTTCATACAACGGGCTGACTTGGGCAATGCGCATGCCTGAATTTCGCAGCAGAGGAATGGATTGGTTGTCACAACTCGACGGCGACACCCAGTTCTCCTTCGAGTTTGAGAACCTTCACATGGATGGCCTTGCCATCGTTCTCGAAGAGCAGATCCGCCCGTGCCGTGCCCACCTGAATGCCACGCAGTTCCACATGCTTGATATGTTCAGGCAGGACCGGTCGCACCACTTTGAGGCGCTTGTCGAATCCCTGTGGCTGCAGACCCAGCAGGGTGGTCAGCAGGTATGGGAACGTGCCTGCCGCCCATGCCTGTGGCTGGCAGGCCACCGGATAATGCACCGGCACGCCATAGTCCTCGCGGTGAAAGCCGCCAAACAACTCCGGCAGCCGGTGGTCGTCGAAGTGCATGGTCGCGTCCATCATGCCGCTAAACACGCGCAAAGCAGCCTCATCGCACCCATAGCGCCTGAAGCCATCCGCGATGAGAGCATTGTCGTGTGGCCAGACCGTGCCAAGATGATAGCCGAGGGGATTGTAGGCGAGTTCTTTGGCAGAAAGCGTTCGGATGCCCCAGCCATTGAACATTTCCGGGGACATCAAGTGGCCGGCGGTCTGACGGGCCTTGTCCATGCTGGCGATGCCAGACCAGAGTGCGTGACCTGCGTTTGAGGACAGCACGGCGGCCTGTCGTTTGCCCTCGTGCAGCGCGAGCGCATAGTAGCCTTCCGCCACCCAGAAATCGCGATTGAACCAGTCGAACAAGCGTTGTGCCTCCAGTTCCAGCGCGCTGGCTCGTGCTGGTTCGCCTGCTTTGTGATAAAGTGCGGCCATTTCGAGCTTCGCCTGGTAGGCGTAGCCCTGGAGTTCCACGAGAGCGATTGGCGGTGTTGCCAGAGAACCATCGGCATTGACAATGCAGTCGCCAGAATCCTTCCAGCCTTGATTCGTCAGCCCTTTCTCGATCCTGCATTGATATTCGATGTAGCCGTCGCCATCCACGTCCCCGTAGCGATCCAGCCAGTTCAGCGCTGCCTCGACATGCGTCTTCAGTTCTAAAAATAGATCCAGACGCCCCGTCCACGCGGCATGCCGCCCCAGCAGGACGAGCCAGAGCGGCGTGGCATCCACCGTGCCGTAATAGGGCGTGTGGGGGATCTCTTTCAGGTTCGCCATCTCACCCACTCGGAGTTCATGCAAAATTTTGCCCGGCTCCTCCTCCCGCCATGGGTTGACCTCCGTCCCTTGATAACGGGCGAGCAGGCGGATGGTGTCCTCCGCGATGCGCGGATTCAGCGCGAGAGTTTGCAGCGCCGTGATGATGCTGTCGCGACCAAACAGCGCGACAAACCATGGAACGCCAGCCGCAAAGTAGGCCGTGCCGCCGATATGACTCCTGAGCATGTCGAGATCACGCAGCGAACGCTCCATCACGAGATTGAGCATGAGGCTGTCGCTGTAAAACTTTCCCCAAGTGTCCGGGCCGCCGAGAGTTTGTGCTGGTCGTTGGGAAGCCGTCCCTGCAGTGTCTGCCGGTGATTCAGCCAGTCGGAGCGAAGCTCGAAGTTGCCAGCACTCCTTCGGTTCCAAATGCAGTTCGAAGCTGACGGACGTGCCTTCGACTCGAACCGGAGCGGAATCGAATGTAATCGTCAGCGAGCGCTTGATGCCATCGGCGCCGTCGTAATCGAAGCGCAGCGTTTTGCCGTCCCACTGGGGAGGCTGTATTTGGCCGCGCTGGCTCTGAAACAGACCACGGATCGCGAAGATGTCCTCGAAGCCGGCTTGAAAGGTCAGCGTCACCTGGGTGTCGATGGGCCGTGGTGACAGGCTGTGGAAAATGAGGGTGTCATTGAGCACAAGGTGTTCACTCGAAAGTACACGCGACCACTTGATCTCGACCTGATGTTTGAGCAGTTGCGTTCCATCCACCATCCGCAGACTGGGGTTGGACAGTCCGAACACGGCGGCATTGCCGCGCTCGGCATGGCGGACGAGGGCCTCCGGTTTTTTCCCGCCCATGCGGAACTCGTAACCGCCAAGGAAACGGCAGTCATGGTAATAAAGCCCGAAGCCATGCCCCGCAGCGAGCGGCACGCTGCCGTCCGCTTCAGAGAGGAAGAAAATGTCCTCTTCCTTGATGACCACCGCATGGGTGATGCTGCGCGTGATTGCTGCCACGCCTGGCACCAGTTCGTGGTCTTCTCCTGCTGTGGTATCATGAGTATGCATGGAAATCGGAGCAGTGAAGCGCTCGCCATTGTCATTCGGCTGACGACACTCAGGTGGTTCTGTCAATGCAGCGAAAATCCTGTTCGGGATAAACCACATCGCAGGGGTGCTGCGGTCGTGTGCATTCGGGCCGACAGCATGCATGCGCCAGTTCGCCAGCACTTCTCAGCACCACGTCTCAATCACAACACGGCAAGGATGATCTGCGTCATCAGACAACTGTCTTCGGGGACGTAGCGCTGCACCAAGGTCGCGCCATTTGCCTGCATCATCCGGCGGGCCGTCCACAGGCCCAGTCCATAGCCGCCACGTCGCGTCGAGGAGAACGGCTGTCCCCAGGCGCTTGTATCGAGTGCCTCCTTCTTCGGCTCTCTCAGCTCAAAGATCACTTCGCCGCCCTTTGCCCGGGCGGTGACTGCCACCGGATCGCCCGTTGAAAACTCAGCCGCATTGGTCAGCAGTTCGCGAAAAACCGCCGCCATCATTTCCACATCCACGCTCACCCGTTCGTCGCCGAGTTCATCCACCCACCAAACCTCCAGCACGTCCTGCAGCGCAGCATGTTTCTCGCGCCAGATCTGCAGCAGCACCCGGGCGGGGATGGGAGCAGCGACCGGCTGCGGGTCTTGAAAAAGTGCGGAAAGCGCGCGCAATTGCAGCGCGAGCGAACGCAACTGTTTCCGAATGCGTCCAACGCTTGCCGTTGCTTCTCCGTCCGCCACCAGCTCGTTCAGGAGCGCCGTTTCAAGATCAAGGCTGTTCAGCCCGTTGCGCACATCATGTGTGTGCTGCCGCACAAATTCAGCGACGCGCGTCCAAGGAATTTCGGGTGCGGAATCCATGTCTCTCATTGTTACACTAAGCCCAGGTTGCATGCTGTCACGAATTCCCAGCTTTTCAAATGCCGCAGGGCGGATGATTGCATCGGTGCTCCTGTTGTTGTCACGCATCACGATGCCCGTTGTATTTCTTCTCGTTTTCCGCCACCACGCGGCTGTCATGTTCCGCTTCTTCGAGCCCATCTTCAATGAGCTGCTCCGCGATGTTATCCTCGTCCTGGAGCGGGACGGCAGCCACCAGATGACCGGTTTGCGGCGGCGGGTCGTCCCTGGCGGTCAATGCTTCGAGAGCCGGATCAGCCTCAGGCGCTTCCGTTGTGGTGCCGCCGCCTGCCAATTCTGCCGCTGCTTGCGCGAGGTCGGCATCTGAGACGGTTTCGCGGCCATCGATCAGTGCCAGTTCGGTGGCGCGGTCCTCGACCTCAATCTGGCTGGCCTCTCCCAGGCCGGGTGATCCGGCTTTGAGGCGCGTGGGGAGAGCCGAATGCGGTGCGCCGCTCTTCGCGACAACGACCGCGTCCGCTTTCTCCTGAATTTCGTCGCGACTGAAAATTCCGACAATACGCATCTGCTGGTCAACGACAGGCAGATGGCACAAGTCATGTTCTTCCATCAGTTGTTGCGCGGTCGTGCAGTCTTCATCTTCATGGCAAAAGATCGGTTCACGGTTCATGATCTCCCGGACTTGGGAGGTCTTCGGATCGTGACCGTGCCTGCCAATATTCCAGTCAGGATTCTCCATGTCGATCACGCCCACCAGTTTGTGATCTTCTGCGACCGGCCAGGTGCTGGCGTCATGCTCACGCATCCGGGCTCCGGCGGTTGCCACGCTGTCATGCGGGTGCAAAGCAGTGGTTCTCACTGCGGCGAGTGCTTTTAAAGGAATGGAGGCGGCCAGGGACGGGATGTCGGCCGGGGTGGGTTTTTCAGGCATGAAAATGGATTGGCGGTGTTTCTCATACATCGGCACTGCTTCTGTGGCTGGATGTACTGCGGTATGCCGGCAGCCAAAGGAGCACGCGGGCCAATTTTTACTCGCAGACGTGCTGATGCAGGCAACCGCGCCCCTGCTTTCCCGCGATATTTAAAGCATGAGTGCGGAAAATCGTCCACGCATCGGCGACTGTTTGCAGCGCTTCTCCCACGAAACTTTCCATGACGTTGGCCTGGCCGTGGCATTTCTCCGTGATCTCGGCACGTTGGCGGTCTGGGGCGTCACTGCCGACATTCGCGGCCTCAGGCATGAGCCGGGGGAGCCCGATAGCGTGTCCGAGAATGAACCGGATATGCTGACCGGTCAGCTCAGGGGGACGCCTGAAATACCTCGCTGAAAAAGCTTCGCCCTTCAAGGAGTGAGAAAAGGTGGTGCTCATGACGGCAACACCCTGAAATCAGCACGGCCAGACACCACGGCAATTACGAAATTTGGGGAATGAATGATTCATCCATGAACCATGCGCCATGTCGTTGTGGCACGAGCATTAGTTGGGCGCTGCTGCCCCGGCGAACATGAGCACGCACGCACAGACCACCCCTGGTTCTCCTGTAACCACAGCCAGCAAACGCCTGCTGGTCGTGGACGATCACCCGGTCTTCCGGCATGGCATCTGTCAGTTTTTGGATCAGTTCAGCGATGTGGCTGTTTGTGGTGAGGCGGCCAATGCGCAACTCGCGCTCGAAGCCATGCGACAGCTCAAGCCCGAGGTGGTGCTGCTCGATGTTTCCATGCCGGGCACGAATGGGATCGAACTCATCAAACACATGCTCGCTGAGCAGCCCTCGCTCATCATTCTCATCATCTCGATGCACGATGAATCGCTCTATGCCTTGCGGGCCTTGCGGGCCGGCGCCAAGGGCTATGTGATGAAACAGCAGGCGATGGAAAACATCCTCGAGGCGCTGCGCAAAATCATCGGCGGCGGCATCTACGTCAGTCCGCAGTTCAGTGAAAAGCTGATTTTTAAGACCATCCAGGGCAGTGACGGTGATATGGGCTCGCCAGTGGACAAGCTCTCCGATCGTGAACTCGAAGTGCTGCAACTGTTCGGGCGCGACAAGAAGACACGCGAGATCGCCAACGCATTGCATCTCAGTGTGAAGACCGTCGAAACCCATCGGATGCATATCAAAGAAAAGCTCGGCTTCAAAGACGCGGACGAAATGATGAAATTCGCCATCGAATGGGTCACGGTGACGCAAGACTGAGCCGCCCTTGTCCAGGCTGATGCTTGTCCCGCTCAAGCCAAATCTGCCACGGCCACCCGGACCTCGCTGTCAATGACGCCCCGGTCGATGGCGTAGCGGGTGAGTCCGGCGGTGTCATGAATGTTCAGCTTGTCCATCAGGTTCTGGCGGTGTTTTTCCACCGTCTTCACGCTGATGTGCAGCGCTGCTGCCATCTGCTTGTTGGCGTTGCCTTCCGCGATGAGCTGGAGCACCTCGGCTTCGCGTGAGGTGAGCTGGGAGACACTGTGGTGGACCGGTTCGGCATGGTTGCTGGCCTGGCGTTCCAGATGTTTGGCAATGGCGGGGCTAAAATACGTCCCGCCCTTGTGCGCTGCCCGAATGGCGGCGGGCAGCAGTTCCGCTTCGGACTGCTTCAGCAGATACCCCGCGATATTGAGCTTCATCAGCTGCTCCAGATGGAGGGGATCGCTGGATGCCGATAAAATGAGGATCTTGGTGGCAGGCAATGCCCGGCGGATTTGCCGGGTCGCTTCCAGCCCGTTGAGCAGCGGCATACGGATGTCCATCACCACAATGTGAGGCTGCAGATGCTGGCATAGTTCCACGGCCTGACGTCCGTTGGCGGCTTCACCGACAATCTGGATGTCCCGCTCGCCCGCCAGCAGCGCACGCAGGCCCTCACGCAGAATCATGTGATCTTCAGAGAGCAGCACGGTGATCGAATTCATAGGAAAGATGGGGCGTGCTGTTTAGCCGCAGACAAGGCCTGCCACCGGGTATTGACTCACATGGCAGGCGGACGGCGGCCTGAAATGAGCGACACCAGGAACAAGACGAGAAACAACACGAAACAAACGTGCGCGATCCATGCCGCAGTGCCCGCGACGCCGCTAAACCCAAGCGCGCCGGCAAGGATCGCGATGATGAGAAATGTCAGAGTATAGGATAGCATGATGGGCCTTTCTGTTTCCCGTACTTCGCACGCCGGGCGGCAACCGGCTGTGTCTCCTTGCCTGGCGTCACTTCACGGGGTGGCTTTTCAGCCAGTTATCGAGTTGGGCGAGATGCACCGGCTTGACCATGTATTCATCGAAGCCGGAGACACAAAGAAGGCGTGAAGTTGGTGAAAACCCCACGCCTTGGTCATCGGGTCATTGTTTCTCTCTCTGTGAAAAGCGAGATCAAGTCGTTGACCACCCTTACATCGCCGCTCGTCATCCGTGCGGTTGTATGTTCCGTGATTTTTTTTGGCCGCGTGAGGGCGCTGACGGCGCGGTTCGCTGTTCGCCCGGTAGCTGCGGACGTGAGTCCGCATTCCGGGATCGTTGTTCGCGGTTGTTCGCAGTTCGCGGTCCGGCCTGCTACCGCCGCCGTTGCGCTACCCGGCACGCCGTTGGCGGGTGGCCGCGGCTTTGCGTGCTGAGGCGGAGCGTTGCGCCGCAGGTCGCGCTGCCGCCGCCTTGCCGCCCAGGCGGCCGCCTTTGCGGAACGGTGCTTTGTTCTCAGGCTTGCCGCGCCCGGAGCCGCTTTTCCTGCCGCCGCCCGAAGATTTATTGACGGTGGCCCAGGCGCGCGCCTCGGCTTCTGGCTTGGACACGCCGCGCTTTTCGTAGCCTTCTTCGATGTGCTCCGCCTGACGCTTCTGCTTGTCAGTGTAGCTGGATTTGTCTCCGCGTGGCATGGGTTTGAGGGGGGGTGATTTAGCAGCACTGGAACACGGCGCGTCGGACGCAAAGGGGGCCGGCATGCGACCACTGTCCCATGCCGGCCCGCTGCGGGCGGTCAATCGCAGTCACAGTCTTCCTGCATGTAGCGTTTGATCTCCTCCCGGGTTTCCCCGGTGCGTTTCTGGATGCGGCCGATGAGCTCGTCCGTTTTTCCTTCCACATACGTGAGATCGTCATCGGTCAGGCTGGCCCATTTTTGTTTAAGCTTGCCCTTCACGATGTTCCAATTGCCTTTGGTTTGTGTTGCAGTCATATCAGTTTGAGGTGGATGTTTTTTATCGCCTTATGGCGGCGGTGGAATTCGTTCCTGGCGCTCCTTCCATTGTCAGGGCAATGCCTCGTTTGGGAATAGGGGAGAAGGGCAGAGTGGTTGACGATGGTTTTGAAAACTACCGTCAACGGCGCAGCGCCCTCCCTACCTCCGCAGCATCACGATCAGCTCATTCATCTTGTCCGCGATCTGCTGCATCTCGCCCTGCGTCGGCGGATCGCTCACCGTCATCCCGAGCGTGGCCACGTTGTTGCTGTTGCTGCTGGAGGTGGCCACGGCGTCCGTGAGCTGCTGGAGCGACACCTCACCGGGGGCGCCGGGCAGTCCTTGCTCGCCCTGGATGCCCTGCGGCCCGGCGAGGCAGGCAGAACTCTGAAAATCACGTTTTTGCGCCGTGTCGGCTCCGTCAGCCCTTGGGTTGATTGAGCCAGTCGTCGGATTGATCGAGCCAGCCCTTGGGTTGATTGAGCCAGCCGTAGGATTGAACGAGCCAGCCCATGGATTGATTGAGCCAGCCGTAGGATTGATCGAGTCCAACCTTGGCTGAGGCGGATGGCCGTGTGCATTGGGGAAACCTATGGGAGGAGAGAAGTTCCTTTTCCCGCCAAGGCGGCCCTTATTCGCAAGAAAGGGTCGGGAGTCGATTCGTGACTGCAGGGCTTTTGTCAAGAATCGAACTCCAGCCCCTTTCTTGCAATGACGGGAAGCTTTCTTTGGCCATTTCTCACTTTTCCAAGCCTATTGCCAAAAATCACGGCTTCCGATACGCTGTGGCGCATGAAATCCACCGTGTCTGAATTCAAAGGCTGGTTCATGCTCGGGTCATGCTTCTTGGGGACCCAATGTTCGCTGGTGTCCACCACCTCCAAATCCGCACGGGCTGGGCGCGTGCTCGCCGGCGAGACGCTGTATTTGAGTCGAAGCGCAGACCACTCATACGAGGTGTGCCCCCTTGCCGCGCCGAGTCTGGTGCAGCCAATTCCAGAGCAGCCGCGCATGACCACGGCTGCCACGGCGACTCCCAGCCCTCCGCCACTCCAGAAGCCAGCGCCAGCGTCCATTGAGCAATCCATCACCACGCACAAGCGCTTGCTCTACGAGCAGCCTGAGGGCGCAGGCAGGCTTCTGGTGCAGTTCGCTGGAGGTGAATTGGAACTCGGGCTAAGCTCGCTGGTGGCGTTCGTCGGCACCTCAGAGAATGCGCTCACCCATCAGTTGAAAATGGCCAGCTTGGATGAGAAGACCGTCGTCACGCGCCTCGTCGGGGGACGGGATGGTGAGGCCTGTGTGATGAGTTCCATCAAACTGGAGAGCGGCGGCTTCTCCACTGTGAAGGAAGGATTGTACTACACGATTTGGGAGTACCTGGACAGTGAAGGTGGCCTGGCTGCATGCCGTATGGATGCGGCCTCTGGGAAACCCAAGGTGGACATTGCGAGATTCAAACGACGCTATCTCAACGACCTGGCACTCTACGACGATGGTCAGGCGCTGCTGGTGGATGGCAAAGTTGTGGCGGCGAGAATCCTCGGGCACGCCTGTCGGGACTAGGAAAAGTGTCTGTCCCTTCTATCGCGGTTTCGTCTCTTGCGGTGGAAGCATTTGATCAACTCAGGAACCCCGATTGACCCGCACCAATTGGCCTTTCAGCGACTCCATCGCTTCAAGCTGCGCATGCACCTTGGCGGCGAGGGCGGGAAAGTCGGGGTTGTCGGTACAGACGATGATCCCGGCATGGCCGGGACTCTGGCGATGCAGACGGATGAAGTCCTGGCGGTTGTGGGTGATGACAGCACGGCCATTCTCTTTGGCGAAACGCAGCACCTCGTCATCCGGGATGCCCTCATTTGATTTGCCCGCATCGCGGGTGGTGAGCACGTCGTGCCCCAAACGGCGAAGTTCCTCGACCACGGGCAGAGGAAAGTTCTCGTTGGAATACAACCGCGCGATCATGACTCATCGCCATTCGCCGCGATTTCACGATCCATCTCCTCGCGATGGGAACGGGCGTAGTTCCAGGCATTGGTGAGATCTTCCGCGTTCAACGTGGGATAGGCCGCCAGCAGCTCGGCATCCGTCTTTCCCTGCCGACGCAGCGACTCCAGCAGCCAGACGGGGATGCGCGTACGGATGATGCGGGCCGCGCCGCCACAAACGTTGTCTTGAAAATCGATCCCCGGATGCGCATCCGCCACCTCCATCGCCACCACCGAGAGAATGCGCATCTGGTCCCCCTTGGGGAGATGCAGCACAGCGTCACGGAGATCATCAAAAGTGGCAATCATGTGCCAAGCCTATCACAGGCCGTTGGTGGCGAAAATGCTTTTTCTCAGTTGGAGAACTGGCCATGAACTCTGAGTTCGGAAGCCAAACTCAATGCACCTGCGGAAAGAACTCGTTGTCATTCCGTGTCTGCCGGATTGCATGACGGCATGTCCTCGCCGCTCGTCCTCCTGAAAGCCTTCGTTCTGCTGCTGGCGCTGATCCTGGTGCCAATGGCGGTTTTCGGCCTGTGCTGCACGGTGACCTGGCAGGGCATATTATTGAGTTCGTCCGTCGGCATGATCGGTCTCGGGCCGCTGATGTGGTGCGTCGGCCATGAGCGGGAATCGCTGCTCCAAGGGCGAATGGGAAAAAGCCTGCTGCTGGCGAGCATCGCCGGATTTGCCGTGGTGGACTGGCAGTCACCCGATGGCCGCACGGCAGAGGGCGCGAGGGTTCACACGCGCTACTCGAAAAGTGACGGGCGACACGTTCCCTGGTCCATCGGCAGCCTGCTGCCGGAGGTCGATCAGATTCACCTCGGCTATGCGGTGGCAGTGGCCTTTGATCCCTTGTTCACGCGCAAGCAACGAACCGAGTTGTCCGCCATGACGGACACGTTGTATGCCGAGATGAATGCTGATCCCGAGTTCATCGCCATCGGCTCGGCGCTTCCGGCGATCTATCGCGAGATGAGCTTCGAGGAGTTTCGCGACGGGCATTACTTCCACTACATTCCGGCAAGTGTGGATCGCGCCAAACCCACGCCGACGCTTGTCTTTTTGCATGGCAGCGGCGGCAACTTCAAAGTGTATCTGTGGCTGCTGTCGAAGGTGGCCGATGAGACTGGCTGTACCGTCATCGCACCCACGTTTGGCATGGGGAACTGGGAAAAGCGCGGGGCCTACGAAGCGATCACCCTTGCCATTGCCGACGCGGGCAAGCATGCGGCGATTGATCCAGATCAAATCCATCTCATGGGCCTCTCGAATGGCGGCAAGGGCGTGTGTCTGGCCGAGTCGCAGCCGGGACCGCAGTTTCGGTCGCTGATTTTCCTGTCCGGTGTGTTTCACAACCGAATCAAACCTGCGGAACTCGCCGCACGCTTGAAACAACGCCCTGTGCTCATCCTTTCCGGCGGCAACGATGACCGCGTGCCTTGGGATTATGTTTCCAGCTACGCCGAGAAACTGAGAGCAGGCGGTCTGAGCGTCACGACCCACCCGTTTGCCGAGGACGATCACTTTTTGTTTTTCAGACAACGAGAGGAAGTTCTGCGATTCGTCGCCGAATGGCTGAAATCACTGCCGAAACCGGCGGTGGCACCCTGAGCCGGGGCACTTCCGTTTCCGGTCCGCGATGCCCCATGTCCGGCGGTCTCTTCCGACTCAGCGCGCCCGGCGTTTCTCAATCATGGCGGTCTCAGCCGCTTTGATGAGCATTTGGAGATGGCTGTCCTCAGGCTGGACCGATGCGGCATGGTGGAAGTGATCCAGCGCGCGGTGAGGCAGGCCGGTTTGCAGATAAACGAAGCCCAGGGCCTTGCGTGTCTGCGGGTCATCGGGATTGGCCGCCATGATTTGCCGGAACACGGAAACCGCCTCATCATACCTGCCCACGCCAGCGAGGCCAAGACCCAGGGTAAACGCCACCGGCTGCTTGGTGGAGGCGGTCTTGTCGATCTGGATGAGCTGCAGGGTGGTATCGAGCGACTCCTTGGGACGATTGAGCCGGAGCAGTGAATTGGAGAGGTTGAGCAGTCCGTTTTGAAACTGCGGCTCGATCTTGAGCGCCGCACGATAGCACTCCACCGCCTTTTCCTCTTTCCCGACGTTGGAATAGGCCGCGCCCAGATTTCCCCAGGTGCGGTATTTGCCGGGGCTTTTCACCACGGTGTCCTTCCAGAGACTTTCGTTGGTGCGCCAGACCTCATTGCGCACACAGGTTTTCCAGGACAACGCCCCCACACAAACCAGGGTGACAACGGGCACCAGGACGCGCGGCAAACGAGAGCGGATGTCCGCGATGCGCAGCCGGTCCAGCAGGCAGGCCACGAGGATGAAGATGCCGATGGAAGGCAGGTAGGAGCGATGCTCCGCCACCAGATCCGGCAGCGGCACCAGCCCGGAGGACACCGACACGGTGATGAAGAACCAGAGCACGCAGGTGAAGCCCAGGGCAAAGCGCGCATCGCCACGAAAACGGCGGAACAACCACCCGACGGATGCCAGCAGCCCCACCAGCACTCCCAAGGCCAGCAGCACGGGCTTCTCCCAGAGCGATTGGTACATGGGCCACTCAGGATCGAGGTTCAGTCCGACGGGCCAGAAGCACTGCCGCAAATAGTGCGCCAGCACGGTCAGTTGCGTCACGATGTAATGCCAGTGGTTCAGCGGAGTGTCCCTGGAGTTCACGATGTTGACGGCGGCATGCCAGTCGAAACCACCGCTCTGTGCCGCGGCGGTGAGCAAGACCAGCCCCGGAATGAGCGGCATGCACAGCAGCAGCGGCAGCGCCCGGGTGACGGCCGGACGCAGCCGTGAGCCGAGCACCAGCCAGTCCATCAGCACCGCCAGAACCGGCACAAAGAAACCGTCCTCCTTGGTCTGCATGGCCAGGAGCACCGCCACGACGGAGCCGGAACGCAGCAGCCAAAGAGCGGCGCGTGATCTCGCCGAGAAGGAGACAAAGTGCAGCCACAGTGCCAGCAGCGAAAACAGCACCACCAGCGAGGTGAAGCGCTGAACGATGTAGGTGACGGACTCGATGGCGAGCGGATGCGCGGCAAACAGCAGGGCCGCAGTGGCGGAGATGAACAGCACCGAACCGCGCTTGAAACCGCCTTCCTGGCTGGAACGATTCAGCAGGACGTTCACCAGCGCATAGATCAGCAGCGAATTCAGTGCGTGGATGATGATATTGACCCCACGGAACCAGCGCGGATTGAAGCCATCCATCAGGTAGTTCAGATAAAAACTCGTGTAGGCGACGGGGCGCAGGATGGCATTGACGGCATAGTCGGGATCGGAGCCCATCTTCGCCGGACGATTGGCGAATTCCTTGAAGTCCTCCAGATAGCCGAAATAACCGGCCTCACGGAAGAACGGGTTGTCGATCAGATAGGTGTGGTCGTCGAACGCCATGGGGAAGTCCGCCGTCCAGGTGTACAGGGAGGCGCAGAGACCCATCAACAAGACTGCCACGGTGACGTGAGCCCACCGTGATCCGGCAGGCCGGGCCGAAGGCACCTCTGTCGAAGCTGCGAGCGCTGAAGGCGCGGGGACGGCAACAGGCTCATGAAGCGCACACGGCGCCTTGGGCTTGTGCTTGGGGTGTTGGTTGCGGCTGCGTTTCGACATGGCTTTTCAACGATTGGATTTAATGGCTGCATTTTGCCTTAAACCTCACCTGCCCGACAAGTGACATGCCTTGTCATGGTCGGCGCTACATGCCCCCGCCCGCTCAAAGCAGCTTCAGGCGCCATGCTCACGCACCCACTGGCCGGCACGCAGATACAGCTCGGCGGCGCTGCGCAACTGGAGCTTTTCCTTGATGCGTGCACGATAGGTTTCCACGGTGGATTCGCCCAAGCTGAGCGACTGGGCGATCTCACGCGTGCTCCTGCCCCGGCCGAGCATTTGAAACACCTCCAGTTCACGATCCGCCAGTGTCTCCATGCCGGCCAGTTCAGGCGACGAACGCTTCTGAGTCATGCGCTCCAGCAGTTTCGTGGTCATCTGCCTGCTGGCATACACCTCGCCATTCATCACACAGCGAATGGCCTTGATGACCTCGGTCGAAGCCTCATTTTTGGTGATGTAGCCCTTGGCCCCGGCACGCAGGGCACGTTCGGCATAGAGCTCCTCATCATGCATGGAAAGCACGAGCACATTGACGGACAGCCCCTGGGCCTTGATGTCCTTGAGCAGTTCCAGGCCGCTCGATCCGCGCAGCGTGATGTCCACGATGGCAATGTCAGGCTTGGTTTCGTGGATCAAGCGCATGGCGTCACGAATGTTGTCCGCTTCTCCGCAGACGGACATGCCGAGGTCACGGTTGATCAACTGCCCCAGGTGATCGCGGAACATGGGATGGTCCTCCACGAGCAACACTTTGCAGGGGCTGGCATCTTTGGTCTCACTTTTCGGCATGATGATCGTCGGGTTGGGATTGAACTGGCAGCCTGCAAAGCACCCGTGTGCCGCCGCTGGAGGGTGTTAGAAATTGAAGCGAGGCACCCAGCGCCTGGGAGCGGTAGCGCATCGTGCGCAGTCCCATGCCTTCCACTTGTGCGGCCTGGGTGGCGGCCATTCCCCGGCCATCGTCCTCGATCTTCAGTTCCAACACTTCTCCAGCAAGAGCGAGGCTGATCACAATATGGCTGGCACCACCATGGCGCACCGCGTTGGCCACCGCCTCCTGCGCGATCCGGTACAAGTGCATGGACGCCTCGGGATCTTCCAGATGGGCCTCGATGCCCTCACTGACTTCAATTTGCACGCCAGTGAGACGGCTCGTCATCCTGGCCAGATCAGACAATGCGGCCGCGAGTCCGCTGCGGTCCACATGCACCGGGAAAATGCCATGGGCCAGATTGCGCGCCTCCAGCACCGCCTGCTGGATGGAATCCTCGATCATGACGGCATCACGCGCCGCAGGCACGTTCTGCTCCTGCAAATCCTCCGCCAGCACCCGGGCGGCGCAGCCGATGGCCGCCAGATGCTGGCACAGGCCGTCATGCAAATCCCGGCCGATGCGCTGCTGCTCATGCTCGCTGACGCTGACGATGTCATGCTCCAACTGGCGTCTCTCCTCCAGCATGCGGATGCGCGCCTCGTCGGCGTCCTGCTTGTTGCGCACCGTCATGACCGCAAAAACCACGACGCAGAAGTAAAACTCGCGATTGAGCAAGGCCCAGGCATATCCCAGTTGGGTCTCATAAGGATGGTCCGTCTCGTTGGCCAGCCACCACACCGCGCCGGCCACCGCTGCGATTCCCAAACCGGCTCCGCTGCCTGACCACCACACCGCCAGGATGATGGGGATCGCATAAAAAATGAACAAGCTGACCTCCCAGCCGGTGACTTCATCCAGCCAGCCCATGAACAGCGTCATCAACAACGGGAGCAACGAGGCGAGCCATGCCGGCTGGCGGCGCATCATCAGCGTGGTCCGTGTCCACAAGCCCGCCACGGCACTGTCGTGTTCCGGCGGCGGCAGCAATGCGGAGAGCGTGGTCGCTTTCATGGTTTCTATTTACTCTGTTTTGCCGCGTTCAGAAAGTCCCGGTAGTCACGAATGTAATCCTCCGGCTCATACGGTCGCGAAGCCAGCACCATCAGCACGGAGTCCGGCGAGTGCAGATGCTCCGTGGCCCACACCATCGGCGGCACCAGCACACCAAATGTCGGCCGGTTCAGGCAGAACTCCTCGCAGTTTTCGCCATCATCGACGCGGAGATGGCATTCGCCATGCGTGCAGACGAGAAACTGCGCGCACCGCCGGTGTGCATGCTCGCCACGAACCTGCTCTCCAGGAATGGCGTAGGTGAGGAAGCAACGCTGCGGCTGAAACGGCAGTTCCTGCTGAAAATCCACGACGGCCAGATGGCCGCGCACCGTGTCCACGACATGGCGCATCTCATACAGGCGCACACCGCGCACAGAACAGGTCTCGATGGTGGTCTCGTGGATCATGCGGTTTGTGTTTCATGTTGAATGACCGTGCGCACCAGGGACTGCGGCTTGCCGGAAACCGTCAGGAACGCACGTCCGACATATTCGCCGATGATGCCCAGCATCAGCAGTTGCGCGCCGCTGAACACGGCCAGCGCTCCCATCAATGATCCCCATCCAAGCTGCCGCTGGCCGACAAACATCGTCTCGATCACCACCTCGACCAGAATCAGCGCTCCCACCACACAAAGCACGACTCCCAGCACGCTGGCCAGACGCAACGGCATGACGCTGAAATCAAACAGCAGGCTCAAAGCCAGACGGATCAGCTTGCGCGGCGTGTAACCGCTCCGGCCATCCGCCCGCTCCACATGTTCGACCTCCAGGGTTGCGATGCGGTTCGTGGCGCCCAGAATCAAACCGTCGATGTAGGGATACGGACCGCGGTAGGTGATGATTCGTCCGATCAGCTCGCGCCGCAGCGCCCGGAAGCTGGACAGATAAAGATCACGCGGCTTGCCCAGCAGAAAAGTGGCGCAGCGGTTCGCCAGCCAGCTCGCCACATTGCGCGGCCAGGAGTGCTTCTTGTCCGTGTACGACGAATAAACCACCTCGGCATTGGATTCGCGCAGGTGTTTCAGCAGCTTGAGTGCCTCGCTCACCGGGTTTTGCAGATCATCGTCCAGATTCACCACGAACCGGCCTCGTGCCCGACGGTACGCCTCCAGCACCGCCGCGTGCTCGCCAAAATTTCGCACCAGCTCCACCAGCGTGACCGGAACCGGGTAATCACGCGCCAGCTCACTCGCACGCGCGAACGTGCCATCCACGCTGCCATCATCCACCAGCACCAGTTCCCAGGAACACCCGATCTCTGCCACGCGGAAGGCCTCCAGCAGCCGTGGCAGCGACTCTCCCGTGTTGTGCAGCGGCACCACAAAACTCACCTCAGGAGTCTCATCGACCAGCGCCATGATCCTGTCCTCCCGGTTGCGGATTCAATTTTTTCGCCACGGCAAAGACGGACGATCCAAACGGAAGGCGCAGCACACGGCACAGGCAGGCATCCAGCCTGCCCGCAGTTTTCAGGGATCGGTTCAACCATGCGGGCGGCAGCTTGACGTCTGAGGCGGGTTCCATCTCCGGCTTCAGGCCCAGACGGCTCCAGCGCCGCCAAATGAGCAGCGGCAGAAACAGCCAGGCGTTCCAGTAATGGATCATCTCGACGCGGAGACTATGATGTTCGAGCAGCGACCGCACATGATACGCCATGTAGCGCCTGACACCACAAACCGCCGCATCATGCGATCCGCGCAGGCATTCAAACGCGGGCAGGTTCAGCACCAGCAGACCGCCCGGCCTCAGCACACGGCTCATCTCTGCCAGAGCCCGTTCTTCATCCACTTCGGCATGATACAACACGTCCAGGCTCAGCACGGCGTCGAAATCACCATCATCAAACGGCAGCTCATGCACCGACCCCTCGCGTATGGTGCTCAAACCGCGCCGCTGGCAATGCCCCACCGCCTGTGCCGAAACATCGATGCCCTCCACATCGAGATGGCGGATTCGCCCGCGTAAAAAATCCAGCATGCCCCCGGTTCCGCAGCCTGCGTCCAGCAAATGGCCACGTGGCGGCAGCCTGCCTGCCAGCGCACACAGCACCAGGCTGCGCAGAACTGCATACCACCAGTGACGGTCTTCCACCGCCCGGAGTGTGTCATATTCAGGAGCATGCATAATCTTCGCTTTCGATGGCACAACACACAGCATCCACCGCGTCCTCGGACAGGTAGGGATGCAGCGGCAGAGAAATCACTTCAGCGGCAGCCCGGTCACTTTCCGGCAGTGCCTGCTCGCTGCCGCCAAAAGCCGGCTGCCGGTGCAACGGCACCGGATAATGCACCGCCGCCGGAATCCCGCTTCGTTGCAGATGCTCCATGAGTTCATCCCGCCGACCACAACGCACCACGTATTGATGATAAGCGTGCTCGCAGCCGCCCCTCACCGAAGGCGGTGTCACGAGATTGCTGTTCATCAGCCTGGCATCATACTCTGCCGCCAATCTCCGCCGCTGCTGAACGCCATTCCTCAGCGTTGGCAACTTCACCCGCAGCACCGCCGCTTGCAGTTCATCGAGCCGGCTGTTCACACCTGCAACCTCGCTGATGTGACGGCTCTTCCAGCCATACTGACGGATCAACCGCATGCGTTCGGCAAGTTCCTCGTCATTCGTCGCCACCGCTCCCGCATCACCAAGCGCCGCGAGATTTTTGGTCGGATAAAAGCTGAACGCCGCCGCCCTGCCGAGAGTTCCGGCCATGTGCTCGTGCCAGACCGCGCCATGCGCCTGCGCACAGTCCTCCAGCAGCACGATGCCATGCTCATCGGCCACCTGTCTCAGGTTCTGCCAGTCCGCCGGATGCCCGTAAAGATGCACTGCCAGCACCGCTTTCACCCCCTGCCCCGCCGGAGAACGCAGCACGGCGTCCAGTGACTCGGGACATAGCGTGAATGTGTCCGCCTCGATGTCCGCAAACAGCGGTTCCGCGCCACAGCGTGTCACCCCTGCCGCCACGGCGGATGGAGCAAAGGATGGGACGACCACCTTGCTTCCAGGTCCGATTTCAAGCGCCCGCAGCATCACCTCGATCGCATCTGTGCCGCTCGCCACGCCGACGACCTGCTTCACACCGAGAAAAGCGGTAAACTCGGCTTCAAAGGCGGTCACTTCCTCGCCCAAAATGTAGCTGCCGCTATCGAGGACACGGCGGATCGTGTGTGAAAGCTCGATTTGATGCCGCCGCTGATCCTCGAGTGGATACGGCGGAAACAATGGGTTGGAAGGCGGTGTCATGCGGCGCATGACACCCTTCCCTCCACTACGTTTGTCGCAAATGACGCCACATGTGGCGCTTTCCGCTACATCAGCGTGGCGCTGGCTTTAAAGCAGCCCGCCCGCCTTCACATCCAGATACTTGTTCGCCAGCGCCACCGGCAGCATCTGCGCGGATTCATCCACGGTGAGGACACGCTGTGAGCGCAGCGATTCGAGCAAGCGGCGGCGTTCACCGAAATAATGTGTCATGGCACCGTATTGCAGCGCGTCGTGAAGATGACCAATCGGTGCCTCGGCACGGTGTTCGAGCTCCTGCTCGCGCAAGGTGGCTGTGAGCACGAGATGGCGGCGCTGCATGGCACTGACGGCGGAAGCCAGCGTCGCGCCGTCCTCACTGCGCAGGTTGGTGAGCAGGATCACGAGCGCGCGGCGGCGTTGCAGCGTCATGACGCGCTCGGCAGCCTCGATGAAATCACTCGGCTCGGCACTGGCCTCGTAATTGTAGAGATGATTGAGCAGCTTCGGCATGCTGTGCGCGCCTTTCACCGGCGGCAGCCAGCGCTGCACGCCACCAAAGCCCACGACGCCGACTTCATCGCCCTGACGCAGCGCGATGAAGGCGATGAGCAGCATCGCGTTCAAACAGTGGTCGAATTGACTGAGCCCGCCATCGAGCGCACGCATGCGGCGGCCGCAATCAGGCACGAGCAGGATGGTTTGATTGCGTGTCTCCTCGTAATCACGACTGACGAGAGTCGAACGACGCGAGGTGGCCTTCCAGTCGATGCGGGAAAGCACATCGCCGTCCTGATAGTCGCGCAGTTGATGGAAATCGAGCGAGGCACCCATGCGACGGCGTTTGATGATGCCCATGGTCTCGACGCGGTTCGCCATCGCCAGCATGGCGAAACGCACGACCGGCTCGTAGTTTGGATAAGCCTTCGTCTGGCTCTCACCCGCGACGAAATGCAGATTTTGCCACAGTCCGAACATCGAACCCGCAAGCACATGCCCTGGTGTGAAGGCATGCTGCCCGCGACGCACAAACCGAGCCTGATAGCTGATCGCTGCAAACTCGCCTGCCGGTACGCTCACGCGATGCGGCAGACCTTCCGCCTCCGCGGCGGTCGGAATGCCGTCGAACACCTCCAGGGCAAGCGTGCGCCGCATCGAATGCGTCACCGTCAACGTCACCGAAGATCCGACACCCAGCGCAAAACGTCCCGGCAGCGAACGCTTCCCGGTGATGCGCCCACGACGCGGCAAAGTGCAGGCATCCACGATCAGCACCAGCAGCAGAACACCTCCCGCGATCTGCCACAAGATCACAAACTTCTCCCAAACACACGCCGCCACCGCCAGGATGAGCCAGGCGATGAGCAGTTTCAGCAGCAGTGCGGTCGGGCGCATGAAAATCAGACGCGGGGAGCTTCGACGGTCTTGAGCAGCGAGGTCAGCATGTCATCCACACTCTGGCCGCTGATGGCGATTTCCGGCGCGAGCTGCACGCGGTGCCGCAGCACCGGCAGCACGGCGCGTTTCACATCCGCAGGCGTGATGTAGCCACGACCTTCGAGCAATGCATACGATTTGGCGATGCGCACGAGACTGATCGCGCCACGCGTGCCTGCTCCGAGCGAGATCGCGCTGTGCTGACGCGTGGCGCGCACGATGCTCACCGCGTAATCAACGACTTGTTCGACCGCCTGCACGGCGGCGGCTTCTTCCTGAGCGTCGATGATGTCCTGTGGCGTGCAAATCTGCGGCACGCTCGATGTCGAAAGACCTCCACCAGATGCACGCGAGGACACCGCCTTCACAATCCACGTTTCATTCGCCACGTCGGGGTAGTCGATGAGTACCTTGAGCAGGAAGCGGTCGAGTTGGGCCTCTGGCAGCGGATAAGTGCCTTCCTGCTCGATGGGATTCTGTGTGGCGAAGGTCATGAACGGCGGCGCGAGTTTGTGGCTCTCACCATCAATCGTGACCTGCGTCTCCTGCATCACTTCGAGCAGCGCGGACTGCGTTTTGGCCGGAGCGCGGTTGATTTCATCCGCCAGCAGCAAATTGGCAAACACCGGGCCGTGACGCACGCGGAACGTGCTGCTGCTCATGTCGAACAAGGTGTGGCCGCAGACATCCGAGGGCATTAAGTCGGGCGTGAACTGGATGCGCCTGAAGCTGCCGCCAAACGTGTGCGAAAGAGCGAGAACAAGATGCGTCTTGCCCAGGCCAGGTTTGCCTTCGAGCAGCACATGACCGCCTGCCAGCAGCGCAGCGAGCACCTGATGCAACACTTCAGGCTGCCCCACAAAAACCTGCCCCACCGCCGCGTGAATCTGCTGAAAGATCGTCGTGCTCTTCGGCAAAGACGGCGGCGTGTAACCGGCGGGAGGCGGCGCGAACGTGCTGGGCGTTTCGGTGGGGATCGGGTTCATAAAAGGTAAATGGACGATTTTGTTATTCAGCGGAGGTGGAGGGGAACTTTAGCTTCGGCGAGGTCAATGTCTGCATCTGGCGGATGGCGATCTGATTGAGGCGTTTTAATCGTTCTCCCTGAGGCAGCTTCATGTGGATGAACTCGGCGTTCATTCCCTCAATGTTCGCCAGCACCAGCAATTGCTCCACAGTGGCATACTCGCGCATGTTGCCCTCCAATTTCGGATTTGCCTCCCGCCACTGCTTCGCTGTGCGCCCAAACAGGGCGACATTGAGCACGTCGGCCTCGCTGGCGTAGGTGAAGGCCGCCTGCTGCGGGGTGACCTCCGGCGGGATGAGGTGCGTCTTGATCGCGTCGGTGTGGATGCGGTAATTGAGCTTTGAGAGCGTGCGGTTCAGGTTCCAGTCGAGGGAAAGGCGGCGGTTCTCGTCCTCCTTGAGACGTTGAAATTCCTTGATGAGGTAGAGCTTGAACTCAGGACTGAGCCAGGAACCAAACTCGAAGGCGATGTCCTGGTGGGCAAAGGTTCCTCCTCCATACCGTCCGGCACGGGATTGTATGCCGATGGCCGCGGTGGCGTCCACCCACTTCCTGGGAGTCATGGAGAAGCTGTTCAAGCCTGCTTGGGTTTTAAAGGTCTCGAATTCGAGAGGTTTAAAACCGGGATTGTGGATTTGCTCCCAAATACCGATGAACTCCAGCGTGTTGCGGTTCCTCAGCCAGCTATAGATCAGCGTGTCATCACCAAATTTCTTCGTCATGTCGGTGAGCGATATATAGTCGCTTTCGTTGTGCTTCAGGATCGTGATGGCGGCTCCCTGCACGTCAATGGTGGTTTTTTGGGTGCGTTTCATGAAAGGAGGCAGTTCAAAGCGCGCGGCGGATGGCCTGAAGATCGCGCATGAGGGTGACGAAGTTGTGGGCGCTCTCAGGCGGTGCCACATCAAAGGCGGCGGCGACACGTTTGACCGGCAGTCCGGCGCGGCGGGCGATTTCCTCGGCGAGGTGATCGTTCATTTTGCGGCTGCCGTCATCGAGCGAGCGGTGCCGTTCGCGCACCCGCTCCCACACGGCATCACGCGCGGCATTCACGAGCAGCGCACCACGGCGCATGCGCCAGAAAAATTCGCCCAGCGCGCCGATGTGGCTGGCAAAATGACGTGTGGAATCGAGTTCCACCTCCGCCAGCGGCCCAAAACGCGGCATCTGCTGCCAGAGCCAGAAAATGAGGCACAGCGCCAGCACCACGAGCGCCATCCAGCCGTGCTGCCAGAGCAGCGCCATGAAACTGCCGGTGGTGGCGGCCACAAACAGCACCTCCTTGGAGCCGTGCTCTCCCACCAGCGCAGAAAGCCAGCGCGCGTGATCGCGTTCGCCGATCCAGCGGTTGCGGAAGGGCCGCGCATGCGCCAGCAGCGTGACGCTGCCCATGCCGTGATTCAAATGCAGCGCCAATGACTCGTTCTTCGATCCGGCGGAGAACTCGCCAGAGCGCAACTTGCGTTTGAGGATCAGATGCTGGTAACCACCGAGACTGAGCTTGTAGGTCTGGCCGTTCCACGTCACTTCCTGCACGGATTCGAGCCACGCTTCCTCATCCTCATCATCCTCGGGTTGCTTCTTCTTTTTCTTCGTGTCGTCTTTCTTGGTTTCATCTTTTTTGGCAGGCGGCGCGGCCTTCTTGCTATCTTTCACGCCTTCCTTGTTCAGCATGTCTTTGGCCAGTTCCTTGATCTCATCATCCGGGAGACGCTTTTGCACACCGACGCCGAGCTGCTCCAGCACCGGATCTTTTTCCTCCTCCAGCAGCATGGCGGCAATGAACGAGCCGTACTGCGTTTCAAAATCGTTGTAGGGCCGTGTGCCGCCGAGGCAGTAGATGAGGTGCCCGCCGCTGAAGGTCCAGCGCAGCAACTGCCTGGCACGGCCCTCGGGAAGCCCGTTCTCACCCGAGACCAGGATCACGGCATCGTGCGAGGGCATTTTCGTGAGCGACTTCGCGCCATGCGCATCGTGACCGAGCTCATCCAGCAGGCGTTCCGCCGCGAGAAACGGATTCACCCGTGCCCTGCCGCGATAGCCAAGCGTCTTTTCATAATCCTCCCATTTCCCGCTGCACCCGCAGAGAATCAGCGACGCTAAAAGCGCCATCAAACCGCGAACCGCGAATCGTCTCATGCCGCGCCTCCTTTCTCCACAAACGGCCATTGATCGCAAAGAGTCTCCATCTCGGCGTTCGATGTCGGCAGAGACGCATAGGCCACCTGCACCCACGCTCCGGTGAGCTGGCGGAAATAATCGGCCTCGGTTTTATCCCCTGCACTGAGCACCTGCACGAGGCAGTCCTCCTCCGTGTCGCTGTCTGTGATCGGCACCCGGCGCCGCGTGACCAGCCATGACAATGAGCCCCGATACAGCAGGCTGAGCGCTTCCTTGAAGTCTCCCGCTGCCCACGCGGCACGTGCGGCGGCCACGATGTCATCCGGCAGGCTTTCGCGCGTGATGTTCATGCCCATGAGCACCTTCGGCGCTTGCACCGGAGCTTTGCTGGCGCCGCGGGAGATGAAGACATGGCGGTTGTTCACGAGATAGATGACCAACCACACCACCAGGCCGACGACCAGCAGCCAGAACAGCAGTTCGCCGATGACGCCGAGAAAATCGAGGCTCGGCACTTCCGGCGCGTCCGATTCCTCAAATTCCGGTACCCAGCGCTTGGTCTGCACCTTGTGAATCTCGAACTCGGGATTCTTGAGCACCTCCTGAACGACTTTGGCGGCCTCATCACCCTCCGCCGCCTGCATGGACGATGGCATGCCACCAACCAGCAGCACACCGGTCACAATCGCTGCTGCGGCAGAAGTCAGACGCGTGGCCATGCGGCGGAACGCCAGCTCCACATCCCAGCCTTCGATGCGCGTGCGGCAGTTCAGATACAAACCGAAACCAGCGCCGACGTAAAACGGCTCGACCAAGGTGACGATGACCATGTGGCAGGCCGCGCCCCACCACAGGAAGGCATTGGGAATGGTGTTCTCGAAATCAAAGGCGTTGAAGATGCCGTGCCAGTCCGGCGTGGCCGATTCCGGCAGCAGATCATACGTCCCCCACATCAGGCCGATCCAGGCCACCGCTTCGATCTTGGAGAATGCATAGGAAAGCGAGAAGCCGGAACCGCCGCCATCCATCGCGAGTGTTCGGATGCGACGATTGACCGCCGAGCCGCTCAATCCTTCCAGCATCTGCGCAGGCAGGGCAAAGCTGCGGATAAAGGAGAAACGCCGCCACAGCAGCGCGGGCAGACAATTCGTGATCCACAGGCGCGGCCATTCCTTCCACGTCTCCACAAAACCTGGACGCACGCCAAACGCCGCGCGGCTCAGGAAAAACAACGGCACGCGATCATAGAGCGGCTTCAGCCACCACACGACGAGCGGAATCCACACCGGCGCATCACGCAGCAGCACGCACACCAGCACCCACAGCGGAAACACCGTGCTGGCCCACAAGACGAACAACCGCCCATAATCACGCCGCACCATGGCGCAGCCCAGGTCCACGGCCTCCCACGGCTGGCGCGGACGCAGCGTGACGGTCATGTCCTCAAGCCGCATCCGCCTGCCTCCTTCCGCTGAACATCAGAAAAACCGCCACCAGCAGCCAGCACACGCCGCCGGCGGTGAATTTCATTGCCGGTGGCAGATCCAACGGCGACCAGAAACCTTCCAGCACCGCCGCTAGACTGGTCAAAACTGCCGCACCGATGAGCAGCGGCATCGCCTTGCGCCCCGCCAGCACCAAGGCCGCGCGTCGTTCCAATCTTCCGGGCCGCAGCACCGAGAGGCCGACCCGCAGCCCCGCCATGGCCGAAATCACGAGGCCGGTGAGCTCGGGCGCGCCGTGGGCCACCACCCAGGTGTACAGGGTCATCGGATTGCCGGAGTAATGCACGTAGCCGAACACCGCGCCGAGGTAGATCGAGTTGAACAGCAGCACAAACAACGAGCCAACACCGCCGAGAACGCCCCCGGCAAAGGTTTTGAAGTCGATGCTGACATTATTCCAGATGTAGAAACAAAACGCGGCAAATTCCGAGCCGAAATTTTCGCGCACATAGTCGGAGGGCTTGCTGGACTCGCCATACATGCTCTCGATCTGCACCATGCTGTCCGGCCCCAGCAACGCCATCGCCCATTCGGGATGAGCGGGCGTGATGACCGCGATCAGAACCGCCGGCAGGTAAAACAGCGCGGTGCACCACCAGAACAGCTTCCACTCCGCCCGCACCGCTTGCGGAAACTGCACCAGAAACAAACGCACAAAAGCCTCCCAGCCGCCGGCGCTGCGGCGCTCCAGCACACGGTAGGCTCGAATCGCCAGCGCATTCAGCTTCTGCGTGAGACGCTGCGGGCTCATGCGATGCTGTGCCACGCTCAGGTCATGGCAGACCTGACGAAAAGTGGCGGGCAGTTCCTCCACGGCCACCGCAGGCTTTGATTTCTCTGCCTCGGTCAGCAGTTTCTCCAGTTTTTGCCAGCGCGGCTCGATGTTTTTTTCAAACTGAGCCGGAGTCATGATTGAAACAGCGAAGCTCCTTTCAGCGGCGGCGGCGCGGCGCGTTTCTCCTCAGGCTCCTGCAGCCACAGCGCCATGCCGCACAGACGGCGCAGCCCCTCAACGCCCGGCGCGTGCGTCAAAGGCTGCGCCAGCGCGGCAAGTTCGAGACGGCGCTCATCCGCCCACAGCGGCGCACGTTCGATGAACTGGAGCAGTGCCGCCTGCTCCTCGCGCGTGAGCACCTGGGAGGGTGCGCGGCGTTCCGCCCGCACCTCGACATTCGGCGTGATGACCGGCGGCGGGTCCGCATACGTCACCACGGTGTTTGCCACCAGGTCACCGACACGCTGAAAGCGTTTCGTGAAAAGCATGCACACAATGCCGGTGAGATACAGCCCCGGCATGAAATCCACCACACGCAGAAAGTTGCGCATCACCGCCTGCGCCAGCGTCACCGGCCCACCGGTCAGGCTCATCACACGCAGCTTCATGGACCGCTGCCCCGGCGTGGCTCCACGCGGCCCGGCCTCGAAGATCACATTGTAAAACCACTCCATGAAGAACATGAACAACATCATCAACCCGCCTGTCATCTGGGGACCGATCACCCCGGCCAGCAGCCAGAAAGCCAGGATCGCCGCCACGATATAAATGCCGATGCGGATGAGCAGATCCATCATGTAGGCCATGCTGCGCACCGTCAGACCGGCGACACGGAGTTGTATCTCCACGCCGTCCGCGAGTTCGACTGATTGCAAGGTGTCCGCGCGAGGTGCCGCCATTGCCGCTTATTCAAGCGGTGGCGTTTGGTTTTGACAACCACCGAATTATTTTCGTAGCCTCAGCAAATGCCGGGGATATTCCGGCACGCGCTCACCACACACCCCTCCCCATCATGGAATCCAATCTCCCCAACCCCTACTCCACCCCCTCCGCCAACCTCTACGGTGCCGCCAGTGGTGAGGCGGATGCCGTTTCACCAGGCACGATCGCACAGCTCGCCGGCACCAAGCCGTGGGTGCGTTTCATTTCCGTCATGCTATGGATCGGTGTCGGGCTCATGATCCTGGTTTCCATCGGCATGGGAGCGGTGATGGCCATGGGCTTTGCCAGCCAGACGAAATCAGGCCCCTTCGGCGGTGCTGAAATGATCGTGCTGGTGGTCCTTTATGGCATCATGGCCTTCCTTTACATCTATCCGGCCATGAAACTGTGGGCTTTCGCCAACCGCATCGGCTCGCTCAACTCCACACGTTCCGTGGCTGATTTGGATGCCGCGTTGACCGAGCAACGCCGTTTTTGGAAGTTCTTCGGCATCATGATGATCATTGTGATCTGCATCTACATCATCTTCATCATCGGTATGATCGGCTTCGGAGCCACCGCAGCCATGAAAGCCGGTGCGATCCCGCGTTGATCACCCCATCAAGGCCACTGCAATCGGATCGACGAGCGGTTTTCCCGCCCGCGTGAGCCGCACATGGCTCGCGTCAAAATTCAGCAGCCCCTGATCACGCAGCGTGTCCAGCATGCGACGTGACTCGGGGGCAATCAATTCAAGCGGCAGCCCGCGTGCCGTGCGCAGTTCCAGTCCAAAGCGCTCCGTGCGCCGCTGCTCCGGCGTGAGTTCCTCGACTTCCATCGCCGTGCTTTCACCGGCGAGCGTCATCTCCATGTAGCGTGGCGTGTCCTTCACATTGTGCCAGCGTTGGCCACCCACGGTCGAAAACGCGCCGGGTCCAATGCCGAGATAATCCTCGCCAAGCCAGTAGGCTTCGTTGTGAACCGAGCGATGGCCGGGCTTCGCGTAATTTGAAATCTCGTAGTGCTCGAAACCACCACCTTCGAGCAAATCGATGCCCAGATGGAAAAACTCCGCATCGCGGCCTTCATCCTCACGAAACTCCCCTGTCTTGAGCCGTCTGAAAAAGTCCGTGTCCTCTTCATAATTGAGGTTGTAGGCCGAAATGTGGTCCGGCTTCAGTGCAATCGAATGTTCCAGCGTTTCGCGCCACGTTTCGAGGCTCTGGCCGGGAATCGAAAACATCAGGTCGAGGTTCAAACTCGGAAACTTCGCCTCTTTGAGCGCCTGCCATGTTTCTTCGGCCTCTGCCGGTTCATGATCACGACCCAGCGTCTTCAGCGTCGCTTCATCCCAAGCCTGAATGCCGAGCGAAACACGCGTCACACCGAGTTCACGCATCAACGCCGCTTTCGAAGCCGTCACCGTGCGCGGATTCGCCTCCATCGTGAATTCAGCCACCTCGGTCATGTCCACCCGCTCACGCAGTCCACGCAGCAGGCGCTCCAGATGTACATCACTCAGCATCGTTGGCGTCCCACCTCCGAAGAAGATCGTGCGCGGCTTGATCGGCTGCTTTGACGCCTCCTTGAGCATCGCATCCACGAACGCCATCATGTCCGTGCCGCCCGGCGTGTGCTTGTGAAAGCTGCAATACGGGCAGATGCGGTGGCAGAACGGGATGTGGACGTAGAGATGGTTCACGAGCTGGATACTTGCAGAGAATGCTTGCTCCAGCATCCAGCATCCAGCATCTAGAATCCAGTCATGTCCGACGAAACCCACCACGAACGCGAACTCGGCGGCCAGTTGCTGGCGGCAGTGTCGCGCTCGTTCTACCTCACGCTCAAAGCACTGCCCAAAGAGCTGCGTGAGCCCATTTCCCTCGCCTACCTGCTCGCCCGGACGGCAGACACCATCGCCGACACCGCCAGCGTGAGCGCGGAAGTGCGTCTCGATTGCCTCGAACGTTATCGCACGCTCGTCCGTGGCGATTCTGCCGTCAATGTGCTCGCCAGCACCCTGCGGGAGCAGTTTTGCCCGCAACAGTCCGACGACGCCGAACGCCGCCTCATGGAAAAATTCGCCGATGGCATCGCCTGGCTGCGCACCATGAAGCCCACGCCGCTCGCTGCGATTCAAAACGTGCTGGAACACATCATCGACGGCCAGATGCTCGACATCCGCCGTTTTCCGTCCGACGGCCTGCTTCGCAGCCTTGCCAGCGTTGAAGAGCTCGATCAATACACCTGGCTCGTCGCCGGTTGTGTCGGCGAATTCTGGACCCAGCTTTGCGCCAGCGAACTGCCATCGTCACTCGATCCCGCAGTCACCACCGCGCAAATGCAGGAATGGGGCGCGCGCATGGGCAAAGGGCTCCAGCTCATCAACATCCTCCGTGACATCGGCGAGGATACCCGCGATGGTCGCTGCTACCTGCCGTGCAAGCCTTCTGACATCCAAATCGAATGGTGCCACTGGCTGCAAACCTGCACGGAGCACCTCGAATGCGGCCTGCGCTACGTGCAACACGTCGCCCACGGCAAACTTCGCTACGCCACCGCCCTTCCGCTGCTCCTCGGCATTCAAACCGTCGCCAAGATGCGTTCTGCGTCGTGGGACAAAGTCCAGCAAGGCATCAAGATCTCACGTCTCGATGTCGCGAGCATTTTAGCTCAAGCCGCCATCGCGTGTCGCAGTCCTGAGGCCATGGAGAAGCTGTATCGAAAGCTGGCGGCCTAAATTCCCAATACAAAGGCCAGCAACTTGCCCGTGGCCTTCAGGGGAAGCACGTCGATGGCAAAGATCTGACCGTCCTCGTTGCACAGGAAGTTGCCCGGATGCGCATCGCCAACGAGCAGATCACGCCGCGCATCGAAGAAGAGATGGGTGTCACGAACTGGCTGGAAGCCGAGTTTTTCCATGAACGTGGTGATTTCTTCACGCTCAGGCCGTGTCCCGACGACAAGCGGCTGGGAGACAGCGATGCGTGGACCTGCGGAGTCATTCACAAGACCGAGGACGCGGGCATCATCCTCAAACAGCTCATTCGACCACGTCCAGCGATCCAAATACTCCAACGGCGTGGCAGGACCGAGGCCCACAGCACCGGAACGAAGCCTGAGTGTGTTGCCGTAGAAACCGGGGAGGGTGATTTTGATGAACCGCTGCTGCGGCTCATCAAAGATTACTTCGTGCTCCATTCCGGGCCGTCGGCCTGATAATGCGATGGTGTCTCTTTCAAAGAGGGTTCCATGCCGCAGTCCCCATTCTCGGAGCACGCGGGTCTGGTCAACGATATTCCAAGGTGCCGCTCCACCTGCTGCCAGACTTGCTCGGTAGTCAGACGCGGCTGCTTCAGGCGTGCGGCCTTGATGGTGCCAGGGATGTAGCTCATACACGGCGGATGATGGCACGATTCGACTGCTGCGCAAGATGGTGCTCAGTCGCGCTTGAACCAGCCCTTCACCTTCGAGAAGAAGCCGGGCTTGTCTTGATCCGTGTTCTTCGCCGCAGGATCAGGCGTCATCGCAGGCACCGCCGTCGGCATCTTCTGATCCCAGCCACCGCCCAGTGCCTTGATCAAACTCACCGACGCGATCAAACGCTGTCCGGCGATCTGCGCGGTGGCACGTTGTGTTGCCAAAGTGGTGCGGTTGGCCTCGATCACATCGAGATACGGACTTGTTCCGGCTTCGTAGCGGGTTTTGGCGAGTTGCGCTGCCCTTTCAGCGCTGACGCGGGCGCGTTGCTGGGAACTGGCCTGTGTGCTGAGATTGCGAATCGAGGACAGGCTGGTCTCCACATCGGCCAACGCGGCGAGAAAGGCCTGACGGTAGCTAGCGAGAGCTTCGTCATGCGCGGCTTTCGATTTGGTGAGGTTCCAGCGGTTCTTGTTTCCGGAGAACAGCGGCACACTGATGCTCGGCCCCATGTTCCACATGAGGGAGGTCGGCTCGAACAGGATGTCGATGTCGCCGCTCTGGAAGCCACCGCGCCCCATGAGCTTCACGCTCGGGAAAAAGTACGATTTGGCGACACCGATGCGCGCGGTGGCAGCCTGGAGCGCACGCTCGGCCTGGGAAATGTCGGGACGACGCTCCAGCAAATCGCTCGGCATGCCCGCTGGCACGCTGGGGGGCGAGGAAAGCGTTCCAGTCGATGAGGGCACTCGAAACGACGATGCGCTGGTGCCAATCAAAATGGCGAGGACATTTTCAAGCTGATCGCGCTGCGCTTGGAGCGATGAAATCTCCGCTTCAGCCGTCGCGACCTCCGTTTCGGCCTGCGCCTGTTCCAATTCGCTGCCCGCACCAGCCTGCACGCGTGCGCCCGCGATTTTGAGCGCCTCATTGCGCCAGCCGACGGCCTCGCGCACAATGCGCATCTCGTTGTCGAGCGTGCGGAGTTTGAAGTAGTTCACGGCGACTTCGGCCTGAATGCCAAGCAGCACGTTGTGCATCGCATCTGCCGCCGCAGCGGCATCCGCACGGGTGCTTTCGCTCTGACGGCGAAGCTTGCCCCACAGATCGAGTTCCCAACTGAATTCGAGCGGTGCGTTGTAAGCCGGGCCGTTGTAGCTCAAGCCGTTCAATGGAAACGCCGACGGCATGTTCTCCGAGGTACGCTGGCGTTCCGCCGTCAATGGCAGGCTGAGTGTCGGAAAAAAGTCCGAGCGCGACATGCGGGCGGCGGCACGAGCTTGATCGAAGCGTGCAATCGCTCCTTTGAGCTGCTGATTGTTCGCCGTGGCGGCGACCATGAGGCTGTTGAGCCGCGAATCATTGAACACCTTCCACCATTCGCCCTTCGAAAGATGCGCGGAGGGTGATGCGGCACGCCAAGTCACGTCTTTGAACTGCGGCGGTGTCGCCGTGGCAGGACGTTCGTAATTGGGACCGACTTGAGCGAGCGCCGAGGTGGTGAGAGCGATGAAAAGCAAGGTGCGCATGACGGGATCAATGAGGAGTGGGAAGGGCGGCGGCTGGCAATTCATCTGCGTTGGCAGCTTTCTTCTGCCGTCCGAGTTTCATGACCAACACATAAAACACCGGCGTGAAGAACAGGCCGAGGAAGGTCACGCCGATCATACCGGCGAAGACGGCGGTGCCCATGGCGCGGCGCATTTCGGCACCGGCGCCGGTGGAGACGACGAGGGGATACACGCCGGCAATAAAGGCGATGGAGGTCATCAAAATGGGGCGCAACCGCAGGCGGCAGGCTTCGAGTGCGGCTTCGAAGGGGCTGAGGCCGTGGTCAAACTTCTCCTTGGCAAATTCGACGATGAGGATGGCGTTTTTGCATGCTAGACCGATCAGCACGATGAAGCCGATCTGCGTGAAGATGTTGTTGTCACCATTTGTGAGATAGACGCCCGCCAACGCGAACAGCAGGCACAGCGGCACGATCAAGATGATGGCGAGCGGCAGGCGCAGGCTTTCGTATTGCGCGGCGAGCACCATGAAGACGAGCAGGATGCACAGCGGGTAGATGAAGATGGCGGTGTTGCCTGCGATGATCTTTTGGTAGGTGAGATCGGTCCACTCGAACTCGAATCCGCCGGGCAGCGCGTCTTTGGCGAGGCCGGCGATGAGTTCCTCGGCCTGACCGGAGCTGAGCGGCGGCAGCGGAGCGCCGTTGAGGTCGGCGGCGAGGTAGCCGTTGTAATGCGTGACGCGATCCGGGCCGAAGCCCTCATTGACTTTCACGAGCGATCCGATGGACACCATGTCTCCGGCGGCGTTGCGAGTTTTGAGGCGTGTGATGTCGCTCGCGTCGTCACGGAACTGCGGCTCGGCCTGCGCGACGACCTGATAGGTGCGGCCAAAGCGGTTGAAGTCGTTCACATAAAGGCTGCCAAGATTGATTTGCAGCGTCTCAAACAAATTGGCGAGCGGCACGCCCTGCATCTTGGCTTTTTCACGATCCACGTCGGCTTCGAGCTGCGGGACGTTCACGGTGTAGCCGGAATAGACCTGCGTGAGTTTGCCACTGCCATACGCCGCGCCGACAAGCTTCTGCGTGGCCTGATACAACGCCGCGTAGCCTTGATTGCCGCGATCCTCGACCATGAGCTTGAAGCCGCCAGTGGTGCCGATGCCATTGACGGGTGGTGGCGGGAACATCATCACCATGGCGTCCTGAATTGCCATGAATTTGCCGTTGAGCGCACCAGCGATGGCACCGCCGCTCAATTCGGGCGACTTGCGTTTCTCGAATTCATCGAGGCTGACGAAAACGATGCCGGCGTTCGGGCTGATGGTGAAACCCTGGATCGAGAGGCCGGGGAAGGCGATGGCGTCCTTCACGCCGGGATGATTCATGGCGATCTGCGACATGCGGCGCATGACATCGTCGGTGCGATCAAGCGAGGAGCCTTCGGGCAATTGCGCGAAGCCGACGAGGTATTGTTTGTCCTGGCCCGGCACGAAGCCTTGGGGCACGATTTCGAATCCCTTCCACGTCGCCCAGACGAGTCCGCCGTAGATGACGAGTGCGACGAAGCTAAAGCGGATGATGCGTTTCACGAGACCGACATACACATTCGACGACCATTCAAAGAAGCGGTTAAAGGGCCGGAAAAACCAGCCGAACAGCGCGTCAATGATGCGGGAGATGATGTCCTTCTTCGCCTGATGATCTTTCAGCAGCAGCGCGGAGAGCGCGGGGCTGAGCGTGAGCGAATTGATGGCTGAGATCACCGTCGAGATGGCAATCGTGACGGCGAACTGCTTGTAAAACTGGCCGCTGAGACCGCTGATGAATGCGGTGGGGATGAAGACGGCGCACAGCACGAGCGCAGTCGCCACGATGGGACCGGTGACCTCCTTCATGGCCTGCTGCGTGGCCGCCATGGGCTTGAGTCCGTTGCGGATGTTGCGCTCGACGTTCTCGACGACCACGATGGCGTCATCGACGACGATGCCGATGGCGAGCACGATGCCGAACAGCGACAAATTGTTGATGGAGAAGCCCAGCGCGTGCATCACCGCGAAGGTGCCGATCAGCGACACCGGCACTGCGGCCAGCGGGATGATGGAGGCACGCCAGGTTTGCAGGAAGATCATCACGACGAGCACGACGAGCAACAGCGCCTCGATCAGCGTGTGGATGACGGCGTCGATGGATTTCTGGACAAACACCGTCGGGTCGTAAGCGATGGCGTAATCGACCCCCTCGGGCATTTTGGCCTTCAGCTCGGTCATGCGGGCACGCACGGCCTGCGAGACGGCGAGCGAGTTCGCACCCGGAAGCTGGAAAACGCCCATGCCGACGGCGCGTTTGTTATTGAGCAGGCTGCGCAGCGAATAATCGCCCGATCCCATCTCTGCGCGGGCGACATCGCGGAGACGTAGCTTTTCGCCATTCGGACCGGTTTTGACGATGATCTGGTCAAACTCCTCCTCGCTGATGAGGCGGCCTTTGGCATTCACGGTCAGTTCAAACGCGGCGTCTTTGACCGGCTGCTGACCGATCGTGCCGGCGGCGACCTGGATGTTTTGCTCGCGGATGGCGTTCACGATGTCGCCGGAGGTCAGGCCGCGTGCGGCGGCTTTGTCGGGATCAATCCACACGCGCATCGCGTAGTCACCACCACCGAAGATATTGACCTGGCCCACGCCGCCGAGTCGCGAAAGCTCGTCCTTCACATTCAGCGTGGCGTAGTTGCGCAGGTAAATCTCGTCGTAGCGCTCATTGGGCGAGAGCAGATGCACAACGAGCGTCATGTTCGGCGAAGACTTCACCGTGGTGACGCCAAAGCGCCGCACTTCCTCCGGCAGCTTCGGCAGCACCTGCGAGACACGGTTCTGCACCTGCACCTGCGCCAGATCGAGCTCCGTGCCGATCTTGAACGTGACAGTGAGTGTCATCACGCCGTTCGCCGTGCTCTGTGACGACATGTAGAGCATGTTCTCGATGCCATTGAGAATCTGCTCAATGGGCGAAGCGACAGTTTCAGCGATAGTCTTTGGATTCGCGCCGGGATATGTCGCAGTGACTATCACAGTGGGCGGTGCGACTTCGGGATACTCCGAAATCGGCAACTGGAACAATGAGATCGCGCCAAGAATGAAGATGAGCAGCGACAACACGCCCGCGAAGATGGGACGCGTGATGAAGAAGGAGGAAAAGTTCATGAAGCGAGTGAGGTTTAAGACGCTTCGCGATTACTTGGCCGCCGTTTCCTTTGCCGGAGCAGCTTCGGTCGGCTGCACGGGCATTCCGGGCTGCGGCAGACGTGCCTGGCCGTTCACAATGATCTTGTCGCCGAATTTGAGGCCGCTGCGGATGATGCGCTTGCCCTCAACGGACGGACCGATCACCACCGGCTTGTAAACAGACATCGCGGGTGTCTTCGATTCATCCACGCCAAGCACATACTTATTCGCCTGGTCGGTGAGAATGCTTTTTTCATCGACCAGCAGCGCAGCGTATTTGCCAGTCATCGGCAGGCGAATACGAGCGAACAGGCCGGGAGTCAGAACGCCGTCGCTATTCGCAAATTCAGCGCGAAGAACCATGCTGCCAGTGCCGGCGTCGAGGCGATTGTCAAAGGACTCGATGTGGCCGTGATGCGGGAAGCCGGTTTCATTCGAGAGCTGGAGTTCCACCGGCACCTGCTTGCCGCCGTTGGTGAACATCTTCTTGTCACGTTGCAGCGCCTGGAGCTTGAGGAGGCTGTTTTCGTCGATGTCGGCGTACACATAGACGGGATCGACGGTGACGATGGTGGTGAGCAGCGTGGTACCCGCCGTGACAAAGTTGCCCGTGGTCGTGATCGCACGGCTGATGCGGCCGTTGATCGGCGCTTTGACCGAACTGTGCTCGAATTCGATCTCGGCGCTGTGCTCGGCGGCCTTCGCGGCTTCCAATCCGGCCTGCGCCTGCAAATTCATCGACTCACGCGACTCTGCCTGCTCGGGGGCGATGGCCTTGGCGGCCAGCAACGCTCTCACGCGATCAAATTCGCGCTTCATCGCCTGTGCATTGGCCTCGGCACGCTGCACCTCGGCCTTAGCGGCACGCAACTTCGTTTCAAACGGCCGCTGGTCGATGGTGAACAGCACCTCGCCCTTTTTCACGAGCGCTCCGGCCTGGAAATGCACTTCGGTGATGTAGCCGGACACGCGTGGCTTGAGATCGACCAACTCCACCGGCTCGACGCGCCCCGTGAACTCCTCCCACTCGACGAGTTCCTTCTGCTCGACCGGTGCGAGCGTCACCGGTGCCGGAGGCATCTGGCCGCCGCCGTGACCGCCCTCAGGCGGTTTGCCACAGGCGGCGAGGAGCAGGACGAACGGGAGGAGGGTTTGAGGTTTCACGGGGCGCGTTGGTTTTGGGGTGAAAGTTGACCAGTTGGTTTAAAATGAGGGCAAAAGAGAGGCAGAATCAGGACTTCACGCCCAAGATGAGCCGGGCACCGACTTCCATCGAATCGAGGTGCGTGAGATCGTTCCAGATGCGTGCCTGCGCGAGCAGACCCTCGCCATAGGCAAACAGGATTCGTGCCAGAGCAGGCGCGTCAGGAGCCTGGATTACGCCCTGAGCGTGTGCATCGCGGATCGCTGACTCGTAATAGCACACAAACTGGCCCAAAATGTCCTGCAGTTTCTGCCGCAGTTTTTCATCCACCGTGCTGATCTCAGCCCCGAGCGTGTGGATCGGGCAGCCGAGCACGCGGCCGTGTTTTGCCTGCAATTCCCTCTGTTCGTCGGTGAAATCACGAAAGCACTGCCAGATGCGCTCCAGCGGTGGCACGACCGGCGAAAACATCTCGTCGAGCTTTTTGCGGTGCTCCGTCCAGCCATGATCGATGGCCGTGACCGCCAGTTCGGTCTTGGACTCAAAAAAGTGGTAGAAACTGCCTTTCTTCACCCCTGCCCGCTCGCAAATCTGATCCACTGACGTGCTGCCGTAGCTGCCCGTCCAGATCAATTCGAGCACGGCTTCGATCAGGCGTTCTTTGGCGGTGGAGGTGCGTCCCATGAAGGTTTGTTTGAGGTGTGAGTGGCAGGGTTTATCCGCAACTAGACGATCAGTCAACAATATTTTCACTTCACGGTTTGCCGCCACGCGCTTCGCCTCTCATAGTGAGCCATTCCTTCACTCATGAACGACCAAGCCACCGTCCTCATCGTCGATGACGAAAAGCACACCCGCGATGGCCTGCGCCTCTCGCTGGAGGACGAGTTTGACTGCTACGTCGCCTCCAACGCCGCCGAGGCGATGGAATACCTCCAAAACGACCGCATCGACGTCATGCTCACCGACCTGCGTCTCGGCGAGGACAACGGCATGAAGCTACTGGATGCCGCTCTCGCCCAGCCGAAGCCACCCGTGTGCATCATGATGACCGCCTACGGCAGCGTGGACACTGCGGTGGAGGCGATGCGCCGTGGTGCCTACCATTTCGTCACCAAGCCTCTCAATCTCGATGAAGTGGAGCTTCTCATCAAACGTGCCCTCCGCAGTCGCACCTTGGAGCACGAAAACGTCGCGTTGAAGCAGCAGGTCGAGCGCAAATTCTCCATCGAAGGCATCCTCGGCCAGTCCGAGGTGATGAAGCCCATCATCGAAACCATCCAGCAAGTCGCCCCTTCCCGCGCCACTGTCTTGATCGAAGGCGAAAGCGGCACCGGCAAAGAACTCGTCGCCCGCGCCATTCACAATCTCAGCGGCCGGCCCAAGGCGAACATCGTGTCCGTGCATTGTGCCGCGCTCTCGCCGCAGATCCTCGAAAGCGAACTGTTCGGCCATGAAAAAGGCTCGTTTACCGGCGCTCAGGAGCGCCGCATCGGCCGCTTCGAGCAGGCAAACGGCGGCACGCTGTTCCTCGATGAAATCGGCGAGATCGACGCCTCCACACAGGTCAAACTGCTCCGCGCTCTCGGGGAGCAGACCATCGAACGTGTCGGCAGCAGCAAGCCAATCCAGATCAACGTCCGTGTCATCGCCGCCACGAACCGCGATCTCGCGAAGATGGTCGAGGAAGGCAAATTCCGCGAAGATCTCTACTGGCGGCTGCGCGTCGTCACCATCCAGCTTCCACCGCTGCGCGTTCGAAAAGGCGACATCCCCGTGCTGGCCGACCATTTCCTCAAAGAACTCGCCAAAACCAACGGCAAGGCCTTCAAGCCGCTCGGCGAGGACGCCTTGCCCGCGATGATGAAATACGACTGGCCCGGCAACATCCGCGAACTCCGCGCCGCCATCGAGCACGGCGTCGTCATGAGCAACAGCAACCGCGTGATGCTCAAACACCTGCCGTCCTACCTGCTCAACCCGCACGGCCTCGGCATCGGCCTGCGCGCGCCTTCTTTAATACCCACCAAAGACGCTGCATCGGCTCTGCCCGCCGATCCGTCTATCAAACCCAAGAGCGACCTCGACATCACCGAAGTCGAGCACCAGCTCATTCTCCAAGCCCTCCAGCGCAGCGGCAACAACCGCACCGTCGCCGCCGAGATGCTTGGCATGAGCCGCCGCACGCTTCAACGCAAGCTCAAGGACTTGAACATGGTCCGCACGCATCGCCGGCGTGTGCAGCCCGAGGCTCAAACGCCCGCGTCGTAAATCGTCGGATCATCCAATCCCGCGAGCGCAAACGCCTCGACGCGCTCCACGCATGTGCCGCACTTCCCGCAGTGCAAATCGCCGCCTTTGTAGCACGACCAAGTCTTGCCGTAATCCACTCCCAGTGCCGCACCAAGCTTTGCGATGCCCGCTTTGTCGAGATGGATGAACGGGCGCAGCAGTTCGAGGCGCGCATACGTTCCTTCGCGCATCGCGGCGGCCATCCCTTGCATGAACGGCTCTCGGCAGTCGGGATAAATCGTGTGATCGCCCGCATGCGCCGCGATGACGAGCGCCTCAGCCTCACGGCTCTCGGCAAGGCCACAGGCGATGGCGAGCATGATGCCGTTGCGGAACGGCACCACCGTCTGCTTCATGGTTTCATGCGCGTAGTGGCCATCAGGCACTTCACCGCCGCTTTTGAGCAAGTCGGAGGCAAACAGCCGGTTCACGAAGTCCAGGTCGATGATGTCATGCTTCACATCCGATTGCGCGCAATGCCACGCCGCCAGCGGGATCTCGCGATGATTATGCTTGGCACCGTAATCAAAGCTCACCGCACCCACGACCTCATGCTCCTGCCGCGCCCAATGCAGCGCCGTCACGGAGTCCATTCCGCCAGAAAGCAATACCAGCGTTTTCATTCCGGCAGGCGCAGCGTTTCGTCGAGATCAGGGAAACGGGCCTCACAGGTGAGTTGGATGCCACCGCGGGCACCAAATTTACCACGCACCACGACCTGCTTTGGTGCGCAGGCTTTCACGATGTCATCGAGCACGCGATTCACGATCGCCTCATTGAAGGCGGCGTGATTGCGATACGAGGCGAGGTAAAACTTCAGCGACTTCGTCTCCACGCACTTCTCGGCGGGGATGTAGTAGATTTCGAGGTGCGCCGAATCCGGCTGGCCGGTCACGGGGCAGATCGAGCTGAATTCCGGCGCGCTCAAATGGATGCGGTAGTTCCGCCCGGGCGTGCGGTTCGGGAAGGTCTCCAGCACCGCCACATCCGGCGAGGCCGGCAGGCGGTTTTCCGATTTTCCGAGCAATGTGAGGTCATTTTCCTGGCTCATGTCCGCGCAGAATGCGGGAGAGAGGCCGGATTGCAAATGCGATGAGCCGTCAGTCCAAGATTACTCGATAGTTTTCCAAATCCAGAATCGTTTCTAAATCTAGAATGCTCAAAGAAGCCCCCATCCTTCCCACCGAAGACACCCTCGCCCCAGGCACCGAGCGCACGCTGGCCATCCTCGAACTCCTCGGTCGTCATCGTGCCGGACTGAGCCTCACCGAGATCGCCCGCGAGCTTGATCTGCCGGTGAACTCCGTCTTTCGCATCACCGGCACCCTCCACAATCGCGGCTACCTCCAGCGCCGCGAGGACGACAAACGCTTCGTTCTCACGAACAAGCTTTTCGATCTCTCCCGGCCTCAAGTGCGCGAGAAAAGCCTCGTCGTCTGCGCTTTGGAGTCCCTCAAATGGCTGCGCGATGAATCCGGCGAGACCACGCAGGTCCTCGCCTGCGCCAATCACAAAATGACCGTGCTGGAGCAGTGCATCTCCTCCCAGCCGATCAAAGTCAGCAGTACCGTCGGCCTGCAAGTGCCCATGTATTCCTGTGCGCCCGGCAAAGCGATTCTGGCGCATCTTCCGCCCGCTGAACTCGACAAATTTTTCGCCGTCGTGAAACTCAAGCAATACACGCCGACGACTCTTGCCACGCGCAGCGCCTTGGAAGCCGATCTCGCCAAAACTCGCAAACGAGGCTTCTCCACTGACATCGCCGAGGGACTCGAAGGCATTCACTGTGTCGCCGCCACCATCCTCGACGAGTATCATTACCCCGTCGCCGCCATCACCGTCATGTCCCCCTCCTTTCGCCTGAAGCGCGACCAATTCGAAAAAGCCGGTCGTATGTGCATCGAAGCCGCTGAAAACATCACCCGGAGGCTCCTGGCATGAAACAGTGTTCCTTTTTGATCCTTTTTGCGGCTTTTTGCGGCCAATCCACTGCCGCCACGCCAGCTCAAATCGAGTTCTTCGAGTCGAAGATCCGCCCCATCCTCGCGCAGGAGTGCTACGAGTGCCACAGCGCCGCCACGAAGAAGAAAGGCGGCCTCGTGCTCGACTCCCGCGCTGGTTGGCAATCCGGCGGCGAGTCCGGCGATGCCATCAAACCCGGCGATCCCGCTGCATCCTTGTTGATTCAAACCATCAAGCACGAGCACGAAGATCTCAAGATGCCCAAAGCCGGAGCCAAGCTTGACGACAAAGTCATCGCCGACTTCGAACGCTGGATTCGTGACGGTGCCGCTGATCCACGCGACGCTGCGCCTTCAAAAGAGCAAGTCGCCAAAGAAACCGATTGGAAAGCCATCCTCGAACGCCGCAAGGACTGGTGGGCCTTCCTGCCGATCTCGAAGCAGCCCGCGAACAAGACCATCGACGACTACATCGACGCTGAACTCGCCAAACAAGGCATTCCCGCCGCACCGCAAGCCGATGCGCAGACACTTCGCCGCCGCACGAGCTATGTCCTCACCGGGCTTCCGCCGAGTGGTGATCAAACTGTCGATCAATTGCTCACCAGCCCCGCCTTCGGCGAAAAATGGGCACGCCACTTCATGGACTGGGTGCGCTATGCCGAAAGCTACGGATCCGAAGGCGACCCCGCCATCCCGTATGCGTGGCGTTACCGCGACTACCTCATCCGTGCCTTCAACGACGACGTTCCTTATCCGCAACTCGTCAAAGAAGCCATCGCTGGTGATTTACTACCAAAACCGCGCCTCCAAAACGGCATCAACGAAAGCGCCATCGGCATCGCGCAGCTTCGCATGGTGTTGCATGGCTTCTCGCCGGTCGATTCGCTCGATGAAATGGTCACCTTCACCGACAACCAGATCGACACCGTCACCAAGGCCTTCCAGGCCCTCACCGTGAGCTGCGCCCGCTGCCACAATCACAAATTCGACGCCATTTCGCAGGCCGACTTCTACGCTCTCTACGGCATCTTCACGAGCACGCATCCAGCCGTCATTGACGTGAATGCTCCCGGCACAGGCAAAGCGGCGCGTGAAGAACTGGCGAAGCTCAAGCAGCAGATCAAAGACGCGGTGGCCGCGCATTGGCTCAAGTCAGCGAAGGGCAACTCAGCGGATCGCTTTGATCCCAAACGTCCTGGTCTCTCGGCTTATCAGTGGACTGCCAGCGGTGTTTCCCTCACGAAAGCGGGCGAATTCTCCGTGGCGCTGGAAGGCGACCGCCTGCTATCACGGATTCACCCTTCCGGCTATTTCAGTGATGTGCTCAGCACGAAGGAACGCGTCGTGCTTTTCTCCAACCGCTTCAAGTGCGAGGGCGGCACGCTGTGGTTTCGGTTAGCAGGCAATGGTGGCGTGAAGGCGAAGTATGTGGTGCAAAATTACCCTCGCACCGGCACCATCCACAAAGCTGTCGAACTCAAGGAAGCCAAAGAGGAAAAGCTCGGCTGGCGCTCGCTCGACCTCGAATTCTGGAAGGGAGACGAGATATTCATCCAGGTGACGACCTCCGCCGACATGCCAGCGGAGTATAGTAAGGACTCGCGCTCGTGGTTTGGCCTCACGGATGTGGCCATCACCAAGGACAAAAATCCGCCGCCCTCCACCGAGGAGCGCCTGGTCTTCTCCGTGCCTGAGACGATTCGTGCTTGGCAAAGCGGCACGCTCAACGACGAGCACGCGGAGGCGCTCGACCAGCTCCTGCAAACCGGAAAACTGGCGAATAATCTCGCCGACATGCCCGAGGCTGCCGCGCTTGTGAAACGCTATCGCGATCTCGAATCGACGCTACCGATGCCCACGCGCGTTCCCGGCATCATCGAGGCCGATGCCAAAGACGCGCCGCTCTTTGTCCGCGGCGAGCACAAACAGCCTGCTGAACTCGTCCCGCGCCGTTTTCTCGATGCCCTCGATCCCACGCCCTTCAACACAAAATCCAGCGGCCGCCTCGAACTCGCCGAGCACATGGCGGACATGCAAAACAATCCGCTCACCGCCCGTGTCATCGTCAATCGCGTGTGGCATCATGTCTTCGGTCGCGGCATCGTCGCCAGCGTTGATAATTTCGGCAAGCTCGGTGACCTGCCGACGCATCCCGAGTTGCTCGACTTCCTCGCTCAACGCTTCATCGCCTCCGGTGGCAGCATCAAGAGCCTGCTGCGTGACATCCTGCTCTCCAAGACCTTCCAACGCGCCGCAGGCAGCAATGCCAAGGACCCGGAAAACAAGCTGCTCGCCCATTGGAGCATCCGCCGTCTGGAGGCCGAGGCCATCCGCGACTCCATCGTCACGCTTTCCGGCAAATTTGATCCCACTCCCTTCGGCGAGTCCGCCGACGCGGGCGATCCACGACGCAGCATCTACATCAAAGTCATCCGCAATTCCCTGAACCCCTTCCTCACCACCTTCGACTCGCCCGTACCCTTCGCCACGCGCGGCAAGCGTGACATCACCAACGTCCCCGCTCAATCGCTCGCGCTGCTCAATGACACGCGTGTCATCGACTGGTCACGCGGTTGGGCGTTGCGCACGATCAACGATGAAAAAGACCGCCCCGACGACCTCCGCATCCGCCAGATGTTCCGCGAAGCCTTCTCCCGCGAAGCCACCGACACCGAGGTGAAGCAAAGCCTCGCCTATTTGATCACGCTTCAGACCGAAAGCACCGAGCAGGCACAAAAACTCGCCGAACAAGAAAAGCAGCTCTCCACTTTGAATGGTCAAATCGCCGCGATTCTCGATCCTGCGCGCAACAAACTCCTCGTCGGCCAGCCATCAGCCCCATCCATCCTATCCGCCCCATCTCCCCTCGCCGAATGGACCTTCGATAAGAATTCGAACGACACAAAGGGCAAGCTCTCGCTCACCTTCACCGGCTCTGCCCGCATCGAAAACGGCGCGTTGGTTCTCGATGGCAAATCCATGGCCGAAAGCGGTGCCCTGCCGAAAAAGCTCAGCACCAAGACTCTCGAAGCCTGGGTCATGCTCGACAACCTCACCCAGCGCGGTGGAGGCGTCATCACGGTGCAGGAGCGTGACGGCGGCGTGTTTGATTCGCTCGTCTTCGGCGAAAAAACACCCGCGCATTGGGTCGCAGGCAGCGATCATTTCAATCGCAGCGAACTCTTCGAAGGCCCGCCCGAGACCGACGCCGCCACACGCCCCGTGCATGTCGCCGTCGTGTATCAAGCCGATGGCACCATCACCGGCTACCGCGATGGCAAGCCTTACGGACGCAGCTATCGCAAGGCTCCCGGCTTCCTCTTCGAGCCAGGCAAGAGCCAGATCCTCCTCGGCTGCCGTCACGGCAACCCGGCTGGCAACAAAGGTCTCAGCGGCCGCATCTACCGCGCTCGTCTCTACGACCGCGCCCTCACCGCCGATGAAATCGCCCAAACCTCACGCGTCGAATTCACCACCCTCACCGAGACTGACATCCTCGCCACGCTCACCGACGCACAGCGCCAGCAACTCGCCATTTTACAGTCTCAAAGAGACCAACACACGCAATCCATCGAATCGGCTCGCAACAGCACCAGCGGCGATGATCCGAAGGTGCAAGCTTGGACGAGCCTCGCGCAGAGCCTCATCAACCTCAAAGAGTTTATCTACCTGCAATGAATGCTATGAATCGCCGCCAACTCCTCTCTCGCGCCTCCACCGGCTTCGGCATGGCGGCTTTCGCCGGATTGATGCAGGAAGAGTCGCAAGCTGCGCTCGTGCATCGCGCCAAGCGTTTCGCTCCCAAAGCACGCTCGGTCATCTTCCTCTACATGAGCGGCGGTGTGTCGCATGTCGATTCGTTCGATCACAAGCCGATGCTCAAGAAGTTCGCGGGCAAACCGATGCCTGGGGACGTGAAGAAGACGCAGTTCAACAACAACGGCACCGTCCAGCCCTCGCACTGGGACTTCAAGCGCTACGGGCAGTCGGGCCTTGAGGTGAGCGACATGTTTCCGCAGATCGGCGGCGTGGCGGATGACCTTTGCATGATACGCAGCATGACGGCGAAGTTCAGCGAGCATGCGCAGGGAAATTTCTTCATGCACACCGGTTTTCCCTTCCTCGGCTTCCCCAGCGCGGGAGCGTGGACGAGTTACGGCCTCGGTACCGAGTCACGCGATCTGCCGGGCTACGTCGTGCTGCAAAGCGGCGGCGCGGCGACTCCGCATGGCGGCGTGGGCCTGTTCAGCAATGGATTCCTGCCCGCGCAGCATCAGGCCAGCGTCGTGAAAGCTGATGAAGCCGAAGCTGTCGCCAACATCCGACCTCGTCAGCCGCAGGACATGCAGCGCAGACAGCTCGACTTTATCGGCGCGATGGACCGCCGTTTTGTCAGCACCACGCAGCACGACATGCATGTTGAGGCTGCCATTTCAAACTACGAGATGGCTTGGCGCATGCAATCCGCCGTGCCCGAGCTGTGCGAGATCTCGGGTGAATCCGAAGCAACTCGCAAACTCTACGGCCTCGACGATCCCGAGCCGAAAAAAGCCGCCTACGCCCGCCAGTGCCTGCTCGCACGGCGACTCGTCGAACGTGGCGTGCGTTTCATCGAGCTCAGCACGCTGGCCTACAACCTCGGCGGCGGCAACGGAGCCAATCCGTGGGATCATCACAGCTCACTCAATGAAGGCCACGGCAAGATGGCGAACCAGATCGACCAGCCCATCGCCGCGCTCATCAAAGACCTTCGCTCACGCGGCCTGCTCGACAGCACGCTCATCGTCTGGGCCGGTGAATTTGGCCGCACGCCCTTCGCGCAAGGCAGCAACGGCCGCGATCACAACCCCTACGGCTTCACCGTCTGGATGGCCGGTGGCGGCGTCAAAGGCGGCCACGTCTATGGCTCCACCGACGAATTTGGCTACAACGCCACCGAAAACGTCTGCACCGTCTATGACCTCTGGGCCACGGTGCTGCATCTCATGGGCGTGGATCATGAACAACTGACTTATCGCTTTAGCGGACGTGATTTGCGGCTCACCGATGTGCATGGAAATGTGCTGCGCGACATCTTTGCCTGATGAACTCACACCTCTCACGTCGTCAGATTCTCTCCAGCGCCTCCACGGGCTTTGGAATGGCGGCGTTGGCGGGATTGATGCAGGCGGAGACGCCGATGGTGCATCGCGCGAAACGTTTCGCACCGAAGGCACGCAGCGTGATTTTTTGCTACATGAGCGGCGGTGTGTCGCACCTCGACTCGTTTGATCCGAAGCCGCTGCTGGAGAAATACGCGGGCCAGCCGATGCCCGGCGAGGTGAAGAAGACGCAGTTCAACAACAACGGCACCGTGCAGCCCGCGCACTGGGTGTTTCATCGTCACGGGCAGAGCGGCATGCCGGTGAGCGAGCTGTTTCCTCACATGGCGACACTTGCCGATGAGATCTGCGTGATCCGCAGCATGACCGCGAAGTTCAGCGAACATGCTCAGGGCAATTTCTTCATGCACACCGGCTTTCCGTTTCTCGGTTATCCCAGCGCCGGAGCGTGGACGAGCTACGGCCTCGGCACCGAGTCGCGCGATCTGCCTGGCTATGTCGTGCTGCAAAGCGGCGGTGCCAGCGTGCCGCATGGCGGTGTGGGATTGTTCAGCAATGGATTCCTGCCCGCACAGCATCAGGCCAGCATCATCAAGGCGGATGAAGCCGAGGCCGTGGAGAACATCCGCCCGCAGCAGCCTCGCGACAGCCAGCGCCGCCAGCTCGACTTCATCGGCGCGATGGACCGCCGCTTCGCCAACACCACGCAACACGACATCCACGTCGAAGCCGCGATCTCGAACTACGAACTCGCCTGGCGCATGCAATCCGCCGTGCCGGAGCTTTGCGACATCTCCAGCGAGACCGAGGCGACCAAGAAGCTCTACGGCATGGACGGTCCTGACACCACGCGCACCGCGTATGCGCGGCAGTGCCTGCTCGCGCGGCGGTTGGTGGAGCGCGGCGTGCGTTTTGTCGAGCTGAGCTGTCTTCCGCAAAAACTCGGCGCCGGACAGGCACCGAATCCCTGGGATCAGCACGGCCAGATCAAAAAAGGCCACGGCAACATGGCCTATCAGGTCGATCAGCCCATCGCCGCGCTCGTCAAAGACCTCAAATCACGCGGCCTGCTCGACAGCACGCTCGTCGTGTGGGCTGGTGAGTTCGGACGCACACCTTTCGCCCAAGGCACCGATGGCCGCGATCACAATCCGTATGGCTTCACGATCTGGATGGCTGGCGGCGGCATCAAGCCCGGCCACATTTACGGAGCCACCGACGACTTCGGCTACCACGCCATCGAAAACGCCTGCACCGTCTATGACATGTGGGCCACGGTGCTGCATCTCATGGGCATTGATCACGAACAGCTCACTTACCGCTTCAGCGGCCGCGACCTGCGGCTCACGGATGTGCATGGAAACGTGCTGCGGGATGTGATCGCTTAGGCCGGACGATCACGCTTCGAGCTTCCAAGGACCGCGATACTCGCGCCCGAGGAGCTTTGAAGCATCAGCATCGCCGATGATCTCTTCCTTGGCAGGATCCCACTTGATGGAACGGCCGGTGAGGAAGGAAATGAGGGCGAGGTGGCCGGGCGTGGCACTGCGGTGGGCGGTTTCGACAGGGGTTACGGTCGGCTGGCGGCTCTTCACGCAGTCGAGGAAGTTGCGGTGATGGCCCTTGGTCTCGTACAGACGAGTCTTGATGACATCATCGCCGAGTTTCGGCGCTGAGGCGGCTTCGATGACTTTGGCGTCGGGTTTGTCGCTCTCACGTTTCTTGATGACCTTCTTGAGCGCAGGATTCGATGAATCGTAGCTGCCCCGGTTCACATGCACCCAGCCGTCGGTACCGATCCATTTGGTGCCCATCGCAATGTCGGGATGACCACCGGCGATGGTCATGGTGATGTCACCGGCATACTTGGCCTCGGCGCGATATTTGGTGGCGGTGTTCCAGATGTCGGTGCGCGGCGGCATGTCCACCTGGATGGGATTGATCTCCAGCGGGCCGCTGCTGTCCATGTCCATACCCCAATGCGCGATGTCACAGTGGTGGCCGATCCAGTCGAGAAGCTGGCCGCCGCCAATGTTGTAATCCCAGCGCCAGTTTTTGTGAATGCGGCACTCAATGTAGTCCTGCATCGTGGCGGGACCGATCCACATCTCATAATCAAGTTCTGCGGGCGGTGGTGTCACCGAACGCTTGTCTTTCGTGCCGGCGAAATCGTTGTGGCCGCTTGGCAGGCCGACATGCACTTCCTTGAGCTTGCCGATGAGGCCGTTGCGGACGATTTCGGCTCCGATGCGGAAATTGTCCTCGCTGCGCTGCCAGGAGCCGGTCTGCCAGATGCGCCCGTGCTTCTGCACGGCTTTCACGATGGCCTGCTGCTCCGCAATCGTGCGAGCGAGCGGTTTTTCGCCATAGATGTCCTTGCCGTTCTTCGCGGCTTCGATGGCGGTGAGCGCATGCCAGTTGTCAGGAAGCGCGAGCATGACGGTGTCGATGTCCTTGCGGGCCATGACCTCGCGGTAATCGTGGTAGCCTTTGCAATCCGTGTTCTTGTAAGCGCCATTGATGGTGTTGAGTGCCTTTTCGAGATTGCCTTTATGGATGTCGCAGGCGGCGACGATTCGGCAATCCTGCTCCTGGAGGAATTTGGCCGTGTTGCCCGGCCCCATCATGCCCCAGCCGAAGACGGCCATGGTGATCTTGTTCGAGGGCGCGTTCTGTCCGAGCACGCTGGCGGGAATGATCGTGGGAAAGCCGATGGCGGCGGCTGTGCGGCCGATGAATTGACGACGGGAGGAAACTGGAATGCGTTTCATGGTGGGGTTGGGTGAATGGACAGGTTTAATCGAAAACGGGACGACAAGTCCAGCGTGAAAGTTGCCCAGTTGCTTCGCAACTGGATGAGCTTGTTGCGAAGCAACAAGGCTACATTACCATAGCAGGATCGTCAGCTTCTTCGGACCATGCGCACCGAGGACGAGGATACGCTCGATGTCGCCGGTGCGGCTTGGGCCGGTGATGAAGGTCATGAGGCTGGGCCAGGCATCACCATATCGCTGATGCAGCAACTCGTAGGCAGCGGGCAGATCGGCGAGCAATTGAGAGCGACGTGCGAGGACGACGTGATGCTCTGGCAGCACGCTGAGCGCCCGACCACCGCCGCTGCGGCTGGTGAGCAGAACGCTGCCGGTTTGCGCGATGAGCGCGTCGCATTCGGAGATGCCAGCGTCGCAGGATTCGAGTTCGGTGACGTCGTAGCCGTGGGTGGTATCGAGCAGTGGCAATGAACGCGTGACCAATGCGTCGGTGAGGCTGCCTTGATGGGTGGCGAGCTTTTTCCAGCCGTGTTGCTGGGTGAGTTCGAGGAGTTTGGCTTTGGCAGCGGCTTCGTCGGGGAGATCGAAGAATTCAGCACGAAGCGTGGCGGCGTTTTGGGCGAATTGGGCGGTTAAATCGTGAACGCTGGGCAGGACGGAGCGCTGCTGAGTGCTGGAGGCTTGGTATTGGATGGGTGGCGAATCACTGAGGGCCTCGCGAATGCGTGCAAGAGTGATGTCACGGGAGTTGGATGATGGAAGCTCCGACTTCGGCGACTGCGGTGCAGATTTGAGTTTCGTGAGCACGGGAGTGCTTGCGGGCGCCGTTTTCACGGGTTGAAAACCCGTGCTACGCGTGCGCCACCAGTCTTTGAAGCTTTGTTTGGCGAGTTGAGGCGCGGCGCGGCTTTTGGTCCAGCCGCGCATGGGATCGAGCGGCGTGGCGCTGACGAGGCGATGCAGCGGCTGGGCGAATTTGGCGAGCTTGGTACCGAGGTTGTAAACGATGGGCTGGTTGATGCTGCGGGCAAAGAGACGCCACGCGAGGCCTTCGAGGGCATCCGGCTTCTCCTTGGCGGCATTGCGACGGCTTTGGAGGAGATGATGATGGAGGTCGATTTTGACCGGGCAGGTGGCGGTGCAGGCTCCACAGAGTGAGGAAGCGCTGCTGAGGTGTTTCCAGTCCTGCAAACCACGCAGGTGCGGCGTGATGACGGCGCCGATGGGGCCTTGATACGTCGTGCCGTAGCTGAGGCCGCCGATGTTTTTGAAGATGGGGCAGACATTGAGGCAGGCACCGCAGCGGATGCATTGGAGCGCGTCGCGCTGCTCGGAATCGGCCAGAAGAGCGGTGCGATGGTTGTCGATGAGGACGACGTGCCATTCCTCGGGTCCATCAGCCTCGCCGGGCTGTTTAGGGCCGCCGTAGGCCGTGTTGTAGCAGGTCAGCGGCTGGCCGGTGCCGGCGGTGGCGAGCATGGGCAGGAAGAGTGCGAGATCAGCGAGCTTCGGCACGACTTTTTCGATGCCGATGAGCGAGATCATCGTCTTGGGCAATGCGCCGGTGAGGCGGGCGTTGCCTTCGTTCTCGGTGATCGAGATCATGCCGGTCTCGGCGACGATGAAATTGGCCCCGGTGATGCCGACATCGGCCTGGAGGTATTTGTCCCGAAGCCAGCGGCGGGCGATCATGGTGAGTTCTTCAGGATCGTTCGACGGCGCGGATTTGATCTTGTCCTCGAACAGCTCGCTGATCTCCTCGCGGCTCAGATGCATGCACGGGAAGACGAAATGGTAAGGCGCTTCGTTTTTGAGCTGCTGGATGAACTCGCCAAGATCGCTTTCGATGACGCCGAAGCCCTCGCGTTCGAGCAACTCGTTGAGATGAATCTCCTCGGAGGTCATCACCTTGCTCTTGATGATGCGCTTGGCGTTTCGGCGGCGGATGATGCCAAGAATGATGGCGCGTGCCTCGTCGGAATCCTTGGCCCAATGCACCACGGTGCCGCGCGCGGTCGCGTGGCGCTCGAACTCGATCAAATGCTCGTGCAGGCGGCTGATGGCGGCCTTTTTCGTGGCGGCGGCGATGTTGCGGGCCTCCTGCCAGTCTTGAAACGCGCCCTGCGTGTTGCCACGGGCAGCGCGGTACTTGTCCATCGCGCTGATGATGCGCTCACGATGCGTGAGGTCGGCGGTGACGCGGGTGGAGTCAGCGAGGAATTGTTCGCGGGCACTCATGAGTGAGAAGTGAGGACTTCGGCGAGGTGGATGGTTTTCAAAGGCTGCTTTTGGTGGTCTAGCAGGCCACGAAGGTGCATGAGGCAACTGGAGTCGGCGGAGATCATGTATTCGGCGTTGGTCTCGCGGGCGGAGGCGCATTTCACCTCGCCCATGGCAGTGGAGATCATCGGAAACTTGGTGGCGAAGGTGCCGCCGAAACCGCAGCAGGTTTCAGCTTCCTTCATTTCGACGAGTTCGAGTCCGCGCACTTTTTCGAGGAGCTGACGGGCGGGCTGTTTGAGGTTCAGCTCACGCAAACCGTGGCAGCCGTCGTGGTAGGTGACTTTGTGCGGAAACTCGGCCCCGAGATCGGTGACGCCGAGTTTGTTGACGAGGAAGTCGGTGAACTCCCAGCACTTGTCGGAGAGCGCTTTGGCTTCCGCCTCTTCAGGCTGGCCGTGAAACAGTTCTTTGTAGAAGACTTTGAGCATCGCGCCGCAGGAACCCGAGGCGATGACGACGGCTTCGGAGTTGCGCAGGCGTTTCAGGACGGGACGTGCGGCATCGCGGGCCTCGTCCCAGTAGCCGGCGTTGAAGGGCGGCTGGCCGCAGCAGCCGAGTTCTTCAGGATAGTCGATCTCATGCCCGAGTTTCTCCAAGATGCTGACGATGCTGATGCCCGCCTGCGGGCTGATGAGATCGACGAAGCATGGGATGAAGAGCGTGATGAGCATGGGCGGAAAAGCGGAGTGATGGAGTACTGGAGTTTTGGAGGGATGCTATCAACCCTCCATTTCTCCACTCCTCCACCAACCCATGGCCGTTTTCCTCCTTAGCAGCTCGTCGGAACTCGCTGGGCGAGCTTCACGGTGTGCGGAATGGCTCCGAGGACGAAACCGAGGCAATCAACGGCTCCCTGAGGCTTGCCGGGCAGGGCGATGACGAGACAGGGATCAACAATGGCAGCCATGCATCGGCTGAGAATGGCGTTGGGCGTGAGATCGAGCGATCTCATACGCATCAACTCGCCGAAGCCGGGAATTTCGACACGCATGATGCCACGAATGGCCTCGGGCGTGACATCGCGCTCGGCGATGCCGGTGCCGCCGGTGGTGAGGATGAGGCCGCAGCCTTGGGCGGAGAAGGATAGGATGGTTTCCTGAATGCGGGTAATGTCATCCGGCACGATTGCCTCAGCGACGACACTCCAACCGTAGCCTTCGGCGGCTTTCCGCAATGCGGGGCCGCCAAGGTCGTCATACACGCCCTGACTGGCGCGGTCGGAGACGGTGATGATGCCGACTTGCATTCAGAACGCGATGCCGATTCGATTTGCGAAGAACCCAAGCAACCGGGTTGTGACTTTATTGGGCTTGGGGCTTCGCGCCGACCTGGGCTTTGTCATCGGACTTGGCCGCCGTGGTAGGCTTGTTGTCCAGCTCGATGAGATCGCGCAGGATGTGGATGGTTTCCAGTTTCACCGGCTCGATGCCGTAGGGGAACTTGGAGCCGTCGTTGGGATTGTCGTCATCCTTGGATGCTGTGCGCATGCCGGAGTTCATTTCCTTGGTGAAGGCAGACTCGGGGACGAGTTCTGGCTTGTCCACATTGTCGAGGGTGAGGTGGAAGGTTTTGAAGCCGCTGTCCTTGATCCGCTCGGCGGTTTCCTTGGCGCGTTTTTCGCGTTCGTCGTTCTGCTTGTCGCGGCGGGCTTCGGTCTCCATGCGCTCTTTTTCACGCTCTTGGAGATTCAGAGTCACACTGTTGCGGTCGATTTTTTCCTTCAGACGCTTGGATTCATCCACAACGTACTGAAACTCGGGATTGGCAGTGATGCGGCTTTTCACGCGGGAGTTGATCTCTTCGATGGGGAAGGGATCTTTGCGGAAGAGAGGGTATTTGCGCGGCGGGATGGTGTCGTAGGGCAGCGGGTTTTCGGCAGAGGATTCGCCGATGTCGAGGACGTCACGAATCGAAGGCAATGGGATGTCAGCTTCAACACCTTTGAGCTGGGTGGAACCGCCGGCGATGCGGTAGAACTTCTGGATGGTGACCTTGAGGTCTCCGGCGGCTTTTTTATCGCTGAAGAAGGGCATGTAGCGCTCGACGGGGAGGATGGTCTGCACGGTGCCTTTGCCGAAACTGGACTTGTCACCGACGATGAGAGCGCGGCGGTAATCCTGGAGGGCGGCGGCCAGAATTTCGGAGGCGGAGGCACTGGCCTTGTTGGTGAGAACGATCATGGGGCCGTCATAGACAGGCTTTTCGTTTTCACAGTCGCGCCAGGAGATGCTGCCGCGCCAGTCTTTGGCCTGCACGACGGGTCCGGCGGGGACGAAAAGGCCGGTGAGCTTGATGGCTTCATCCAGGGAGCCGCCGCCGTTGTCGCGGAGGTCGAGCACGAGGCCGTCGATCTTTTCCTTCATGAGGCGGCGGAGCAGGCGCTCCACATCGACGCTGGTGCTAACGGTCTGATTCTCCATGTCGGCGTAGAAGTTGGAGAGGTTGATCCAGCCGACCTTGAGCGGTTTGCCAAGATCAGGGGGCGTGACGAGCATCTCGGCGTTGGCGAGTTTTTCTTTGAGGGGCACTTCGTCGCGAACGATGGCGATGATGCGATTGCCGGAAGGATCGTCGGCGGGGACGATCTTGATGCGGACGGTGGTGCTCTTTTCACCGCGGATCATATCGACGATTTTCTGGAGCTTGAGGTACTTCACATCGACGAACTCTTCTTCGCCCTGTGCGACGGCGATGATGCGGTCGTTGAGCTTGAGTTCGCCCTGCTTGTCAGCCGGGCCGCCGACGACGATGCCCTGGATTTCAGCGCCATCGTCCTTCTGGCCGAGCAACGCGCCGATGCCCACGAGTTTGTGCGACATGTGGATTTTGAAGTTGTCGCTCTCGTCGGTGCTCATGTACTCGGTGTGCGGGTCATACGCGGTCGCGAGGCTGGAGAGGAAGAAATTCACGACATCCTTGCTGTCGTTCTCCTCGATGCTTTCGAGCAAGCGCTCGTAGTCTTTCAAGACGCGCTCCTTGGGAGTCATGTCCTTCTCGTCTTTGTCTTTCTTGGCCGCGACCTTCGGAAGTTCAGGAGTACCAGGTGTCTTGGGCGTTTCGGGGGCTTGCACCTCAGGCTTTGTAGCACCTGCGGCCACGTTCACGCTTTTTTCGGAGGAGTCCTTGGGTTTCGCCTCAGCGGTGCCGTCCTTTTTGGCGGCAGCAGCTTTCTCGGCCTTTTTCTTTTCATCACGGGCGCGAGCTTCATCGACCAGGCGCTCGGCGAGTAGGTTGTCCTCAATGATGTCGAGCCAGATCTTGTCCTGGGCAGCCTTGTCCTTGGGCCAGGGCGCCTTGTCGCGCTTGATCTCGATGGCACGTTTGGAGTCAAAGGTGAACTTCTCGGACTCGATGGCCTTCTTGAGGAAGTCCACGCGGTCTTTCACGCGCTCCTTGTAGATGTCGTAAATTTCGAGAGCGGGGCTGATGTTCCGCATGAGCACATGATCATCGAGCGTGGTATCATACTTGTCCTTGAATCCCGCGACATCCTGCTCGGTGAAGAAGATGTGCTTGAAGTCGAGCATGTTCAGGTAGTTGTGCAGCATCGTGCCGGACACCTTGTCGTCGAAGTCCTGCTTCGAGTAGTGGTGGTTCTGCAGCATGTAGGCCACATGCATGGCCACCTGGCCAAAGTTGGTCTCCGCTTGCGCCGAGGGAATGAGAAGCGCGAGGGCGGAAGCCGCTGCCGCGACGGGGGTGAGGATGAATCGAGTCATTGGGGGGATGGACGTCCAGAGCTATAACGAACCTCGCGGACCGTTTTGCGTTCAGATTTTGCCTTTTCCGAGTTGAAAAGTCCACCTCTTTCCCGTCTTTCGCCTCCCCCATGCCTGAAATCTCCACTTTCACCGGCGGCATCGCCGCCACGAACGGTCATCTACTGTCCCTGCCCGGCGGCAACGTGCTGGTGGATGCGCCCGATGGCATCGCGGACTGGCTGCGCAGGCAAAACGTGCGCGTGGACGCGCTTTTTCTCACGCACCAGCATTTCGATCACGTTCTCGATGCCGCAGCGATCAAAGCGCAGCACGGCTGCCGGATATACGCTTTTGCGCCGTTTTCGCGCGAGCTGACCCTGGAACGGCTCTACGGCGCGGTGACAGGCAGTTCCTTCTCCGTGCCGGATTTTGAAGTCGATGAAGTCCTCGAAGGCAAGGACACCCTGGATGCCATCGGCGAGACGTGGCGGCTCTACCATGTGCCCGGCCATTCGCCAGACAGCGTGTGCTTTCATCTCGCAGCGCAACACCTGCTTTTTGGCGGCGACGTGCTCTTTCTCGACGGCATCGGCCGCACCGACTTCCCCGGCGGCTCCACGGAGCAACTGCTCAGCGGCATTGAGAAGAAGCTATTCACGCTGCCCGATGCCACCCGCGTCTTTCCCGGCCATGGCGACGACACCACCATCGGTCGCGAACGGTTGGAGAATCCCTTTCTCGCCTGACCTCATCCCTTCCCCCTGATGCCACAATCATTCCATGACCTGACCTTCGACCAGCTCCGCGAGCTGATCGTGGCCGCCGGTCTGCGCCCGGCGCATGCGGGTACGCTTTGGAACACGCTTCACTTCAAGGCGATGGCTGATCCGCTCGCCCGTGAAGATCTCGTGCCGCCGCTGCGCCAATGGCTAATGAAGGTGCTCAGCGACGGCTCCTGGATGCTCGACGTGCCGCCCGTCTCGTCCGACACACCGAGCAGCGATGGTTTGACGCACAAATTCCTCCTGCGCATGGCCGACGCGCAGGAGATCGAGACCGTCATCATGGGCTATACCGGCCGCCACACTGCCTGCGTCAGCACGCAGGCCGGTTGCGCGATGGGCTGTGTGTTTTGCGCCACGGGCCAGATGGGCTTCGTGCGGCATCTGCGGCCGGGCGAAATCGTCGCCCAGGTGCTCCATGCGCAGCGCATCCTGCGTGCGAAAGGCGAACGCGGACTGCGCAACCTCGTCTTCATGGGCATGGGCGAGCCGCTGCACAACTACGACGCCGTGATGACCGCCCTCGACATCATTTGCGACACTCGCGGCCTGAACATCGGCCCCAGCAAGGTCAGCGTCTCCACCGTCGGCGTCGTGCCCGGCATCCTGCGCATGGCGGCGGAAAACCGGCCCTACAATCTCGCCGTCAGCCTCCACGCCGCCACGGAGGAGGAACGCGCGAAATTGATCCCCGCCAACCAGCGCTGGCCGCTGGCCGATCTCATCGCCGCCTGCCGCAGCTACAATGCGAAAACCGGTCGTCGCATTTTCTTCGCGTGGACCTTGATCCACGGCGTCAACGACACGCCCGAGCACGCGAAACGCATCGCTGAATTGCTCCACGGCCTCGACGCCCACATCAATCTGATCCCGCTCAACCGCACCGAAGGCTACACCGGCACCGAAAGCAGCGACACCGCAGCCGACACCTTCCACCGCATCCTCCAAGACGCCGGTTTCCCCTGCACCATCCGCCAACGCCGCGGCATCGATGTCGCCGCCGGCTGCGGACAGCTCAAAGCGGCGAAGCAGGCGCGGCGAAAGGCCGCTTGATTCCGTTATGGATGAAGTTTGCGTGAACCGAACGTGAATTCATCTCCACAAACAAGCGCCCACTTGCCGCAGAGGCGAAGGCACTCGTATCATGCCGCATGCCCGCCCGCCTGCTTCTCCTCAATCTCCTTGCCTGCCTCTGGTGCTGCGCCGTGCTCAATGTGCGGTTTCACCTCGCCGGACATCACAACTACGCCTTCCTGCTGTGGAATCTGTTTCTCGCGGCGATTCCACTCGGCCTCAGCCTCGGATTGGTGCGAATCAAGCGCCTCGTGTTCGCGCTGCCGCTGCTCGCCATCTGGCTGCTGTTCTTCCCGAACGCGCCCTACGTCCTGACCGATCTCATTCATCTCTCGCCCCACAATCGCGGCCACGTCCCGCTCTGGCTCGACCTGCTGATGCTGCTGTCCTTCGCTCTCGTGTCGCTCTGGTTCGGCTTTCAATCGCTGCGCATCGTCCAGCATTGGTTCGCGCGGCGGTTCTCCCGCATGACCGCCTGGAGCGTGACCCTTGGCTCGCTCGTCCTGAGCGGCTTCGGCGTCTATCTCGGCCGCTTTTTACGCTGGAACAGTTGGGACATCGTCCACCAGCCCCAACATCTGCTGCAAGACATTGTCTCACGCGTTCTGAACCCGCTGCACCACGGCAACACGTGGAGTTTCACCCTCGGTTTCGGCACGCTGCTGATCCTCGCCTATCTGGTCTGGATTTCGGCGACGACGATGCAGCCTGAGCAGCGTAAGATCCAATAGCCGTGTCCCACTACGACCCCAGCCACGATCATCTGCTGCTCTTTGACGGCGTCTGCCATCTCTGCCATGCCAGCGTGCGTTTCATCGTGCGACGTGATCCGGCAGGCAAAATCAAGTTCGCCCCCATTCAAAGTCCGCTGGGCCGCGAACTCTACACCCGCCACGGCCTCGATCCCGAAGCGCCCAACGCCATGCTGTTCATCACGCCGCATGGAGCCTTCAAGGCCAGCGACGCCGGTCTCGAAATCGCGCGCACCCTCGGCGGCCTGTGGAAGCTCGCCCTCGTCTTCAAACCGCTGCCACGAGCGCTGCGTGACCCGCTCTATTTCTTCATCGCCCGCAACCGCTACCGCTGGTTCGGTAAAGACGAGACCTGCATGATGCCGACGGCGGAGTTGAAGGCGCGAGTAGTGACGCAGTGAATTCCTCCTCGCGCACCCCAAACCCTGCGTGCTAAGCTCCCGCATGCAGCAGGCAGCCCCTTCCCCGACTTCCACCCGCGAACGACTTGGTTTCGTGCGGGTGGCGGCGGTGTCGCCGGAACTGGTGCTGGGGGATGTGGGGAAGAATGTCGCGATCCTCGCGCGTGAGGCGCGTTCGCTGGCACATCGTGGGTGCAGGCTCGTCGTCTTCCCGGAACTGAGCCTCACGGGCTATTCCTGCGCGGATTTGTTTCACACGGAAGCGCTGAGGTCGGCTGCGGTGCGTTGTTTGGGTGAACTGGCGCAGGCGACGCATGATTTGCCGACGGTATTGGTCGTGGGATTGCCTCTGCTCGTTCAAGACCGGCTTTACAACGTGGCGGCGGTGCTGGCGAAAGGCCGCGTGCTCGGGCTGGTGCCGAAATCGTTCCTGCCGAACTCGGCGGAGTTTTACGAGCGGCGTTGGTTCTCACCGGCGCATACGCTGGTCACCACGATGACAACGCTGAACGGTGAAGACGTGCCCATTGGCGCAGAACTGCTGTTTGAGGCACGCGATGTGACCGGCTTCGTGCTCGGCGTCGAGATTTGTGAGGATTTGTGGACGGTGATTCCGCCGTCGAGTCATCTGGCGCTCGCCGGAGCCACGCTGCTGGCGAATCCCTCGGCCAGCACGGAAGTTTTGGGGAAGGCACCGTATCGTCGTCACCTCGTGGCGCAGCAGGCGGCACGTTGTCTGGCGGCCTATGTCTATGCGGGTGCCGGAGCGGGTGAATCGAGCACGGATGTGGTTTACTCGGGTCATTGCCTCGTGGCTGAATACGGCATCCTCCTGAGCGAGAGCGAGCGTTTTTCCTTCGAGACACGGCAAACCGTCGCCGATGTCGATGTGCAGCATCTCGCGCATGACCGGCTGAAAAGCGCTTCGTTCCGCGATGAAGCCAGCACAGTGCCGATGCATCGCATCGCCTTCGATCTCGGCCCTGCACTCGGCGGCGATGACAAACTGCTGCGCACGATCTCGGCGCATCCGTTCGTACCTTCGGCCAAAGTGGATCGTGCGGCGGTGTGCGAGGAAATTTTTGCGATTCAAGCCACCGGACTGGCCCGCAGGCTCAAACAAGCCCGCGCGAAGACGGCGGTGCTTGGTTTATCCGGTGGACTGGACTCGACGCTGGCACTGCTGGTGATGCTGGAGGCACTGAAACGCGCCGGAATGCCCATGAGCGCCGCTTTGACGATCACGATGCCCGGTTTCGGCACCACAACGCGAACGAAGAGCAATGCGGAGCAACTCGCCGAGGCGCTGAACATCGAACTGCGCACGATTTCGATCAATGAGGCGGTGCGACAGCATTTTGCCGACATTGGTCATTCTGAAACGCAGCACGACGCGACTTACGAGAACTCGCAGGCGCGCGAGCGCACGCAGATCCTCATGGACATCGCCAACAAGACCGGTGGCATCGTCGTCGGCACGGGAGATCTGTCCGAGGCGGCGCTGGGCTGGTGTACCTTCAATGGCGATCACATGTCGATGTATCATGTGAACTCCGGCGTGCCGAAGACGCTGGTGCGTTACCTCATCGAATGGTGCGCCGAAGGCCCGTTTGCTGAAAAGGCTGGCGCGATTCTGCGCGACATCGCTGACACGCCGATCACGCCCGAACTGCTGCCGCTCGCGGCGGATGCATCGCTGCAACAGAAGACCGAGGACACCATCGGGCCGTATGAGCTGCATGATTTTTTCCTGTTCCACTTCGTGCGTCACGGCAGCAGCGCCGAAAAAATCCGCTGGCTGGCCGCGCAGGCGTTTGCGGGCAAGTACGACGACGAAACCATCGCCAAGTGGCTCGCGCTGTTCTTCAAACGCTTCGCGCAAAACCAGTTCAAGCGCTCCAGCGTGCCGGACGGCCCCAAGGTCGGCTCCGTGGCGCTCTCCCCGCGTGGCGACTGGCGCATGCCGAGTGATTTCGCCGGTGATTTGAACTCATAAAATACTGCCATGCTACGATTCCTTGCCCTGAGCCTGCTGTTCACTCTCTGCACCTGCTCACGCAGCAACAAACTCATCATCGGCACCGACGCGACGTATCGGCCGTTTGAGTATGTGGATGAAAAGGGCGAGATCGTCGGCGTCTCCATCGAAGTGGGCCGGGAGATTGGCAAGGCGCTCGGTCGCGAAGTGGAATTTCGCAACATCAACTTTGACGGTCTCATCACCGCGCTGCGCACCGGCTCCATCGACCTCGTGATCTCCTCCATGACCGCCACGCCGGAGCGGCGGCAGTCGATTGATTTTTCCGAACCGTATGTGAAGACCGGTTTGTCGATTCTGGCCGCCAAGCACTCCACTGTGCAAAGTGCGGCCGATTTGAAGACACCGGGACGCAAGATCGTCGTCCGCCTCGGCACCACGGGTGAAAGCTGGGTGCGTGAGAACCTCAAGGAGGCCAAAATCACTGCCCTCGACGCGGATGTGTCCTGCGTGTTGGAGGTGGTGAACGCGAACGTCGATGCGTGGGTTTACGACCAGCTTTCCATCATGAACTACCATGCTGAGAACGCCGACAAAACTCGCGCGCTGCTTGCCCCGCTGCGGGAGGAAGTCTGGGCGGTTGGATTGAAGCAGGGCAATGACGAATTGAAAACGAAGGTGAATGAAGTCCTCGCCCGCATGCGATCCGACGGCAGTTTCGCCAAGCTGGCGGAACGCTTCATGGCGAAGGAGAAGCAGATGATGGCAGCGCAAGGACTGCCGTTTGTGTTTGAGCTGAAGTAGTCCAGTTGCTTCGCAACTGGATGACTCCTGTTGCACAGCAACAGGGCTACTTTCCGAGCGCGAAGTCGTCGGGCTTCAACCCGGTTTTGAAGCCCTTGAAGCCGTACATCGTCGGCTGGTAATCACCAACGAGGGTGACGTCGGCTTTCTCCGGCACTTCGAGACCGAGTCCCCAGAAGACGCCGTTCACAACGAGGCGGCGGAGGTCTTCATTGGCGAGATCGGTGGCGGCACCCATGGTGGTGCAGAGGGTTTTGTTTTCTTTGCCGGCATCGTTCTTCACCACGCGAACCCAGGCGACGGGCATCATGGGGGAATTCACGTCCTGCTCGACTTTGGCGGCAGTAGCCTTCTTGTAACTCGCTGGAGGCGTGTCGGCGGTCATGCCTTGGAGGATCTGACCACGGGCGAGGATGATGGAGTCAGCGGGCGGAGCGGCTTCATAAACGTCGCTGTTGCCGAAAAGATCGCTCACACCGCGCAGAACGGGATGATTGGCGTTGGCGGCTTCGATGATGCCCTTGGTGGCCTCGACCTTGTGTTTGCCCCAATGGCTGACCCAGGTTTCACCGAGCACTTTGCGACCCCAGCCACCCTCGGGGTTGTTCCAGTTCCACGCGGCGAAGGGGCTGTCCTTGTCGTACCCGTTGAAGGCGTGTGTGCTGGTGCGCAGGGCGATGATCGGCACGCCACGATTGACCGCGGCCTCAAATTTTTTGCTCGTGGCCTCATCCCAATGGCGAAAGCGCAGCAGCATGACGATGGCATCCGCAGAATCGAGCGCCTCGGGATGACTCAGGCTGGCTCCAGCGGTGGGATCGATGGTGCCATCAGCACCGAGGCTGAACAAGACGGTGCATTTGAAGCCGTGGCGCTGGCTGAGGATCTTGCCGAGCATGGGCAAGGCCTCTTCACTGCGATATTCCTCATCGCCCGCCAGGAGGACGATGTGCTTCGATTTGGTTTCACCGGCAGGCTGGTAAGCGACGTGATCGGCAGAGAGCAGGCTGGTGGAGCCAAGTGCAAGGGCGCAGAGAGAAAGGACGAATTGTTTCATGATGGTTGGCGTGAACAGGCGGAGGATGAGACATACGCTCGTTTGCGCCAGCAGTTTCCTTGGAGCAGCATTTGGCGTAACCTGACATCCTCCATGATTCCTAAATTTCCTCTCTTCGTCACACTAATCCTCGGCGGTCTGCTTGCCTGGCAGTGGCTGACGGATCACGTGTTTCGCTCGGGCATGCTGATGATTGGCGTGCCGCTGTGGCTGATTCTGATCGGGCTATGGTGGGCGCTCAGGCTCAAAGGGGCACGGTTGAAGAGGCTGGGGTTGTTTGTGCTGGGGTTTGTCGTGGTGGTGACCGCGTTCCGCTTTTTGGTCCGCTACGAAGGTTCCGCCGATGGCTCGGCTTTTCCGAGCCTGGGCTGGCGCTGGCAGAAAAAGGCATCTCTACCGGAGCTGCACAACATCGCGGGCACAGCGACGACAACTGCGAGCGTTCCGGCGGGCGTGATCGACATGCCGCGCTTTTTGGGCCCCGCTGGCGATGGTGTGCTGCCTGAACCGAGCTGGCAGACGGATTGGAAGAAGCATCCGCCGCGTGAGGTATGGCGCATTGCGATGGGAGATGGCTGGTCGGGCTTCGCGGTCATAGGAAACCGGGCGATCACCCAGGAGCAGCGGGGAAAAGAAGAATGTGTGACGTGCTACGACATCGCCACGGGCAAGCTGCTGTGGTCGCATGCGGACGAGGCACGCTTTGATGAAGCGATGGGCGGTATCGGACCGCGTGCGACGCCGACGGTGGATGTGGTGAAAGGCGTGGTTTTCACGGTCGGGTCCAAGGGGCTTCTCAACTGCCTGGATCTGGCGACAGGGGCAGCGCGCTGGAGCCGTGAGACGATCAAGGAGGCTGCTGCCAAAACGAATTTGCAGTGGGGGAAGAGTTCCTCGCCGTTGCTGGTGGGTGATTTCATTGTGTGCAGCGGAGGTGAGAGTGGTTTGTCCCTCATCGCCTATCGCAAAGACAAAGGCGAGATCGCCTGGAAGGCAGGCGAAGATGGCGGCAGCTACAGTTCACCGGTTTTGCGGACGCTGGCGGGACGCGAGCAGATCGTGAATGTGAACAACGGCTCGGTCACAGGCCATGATCCGGCCACAGGCGCGGTGCTGTGGCGGTTTGACTGGCCAGGGGCGTTTCCCAAGGTCGCTCAGCCGGCACAAATCACGCCCGAGCGCCTCTTCGTGACCTCAAGTTATGGCGTGAAATGCCATCTGCTGGAGATCAAGGCTGGAGCGGATGGCAAACTGGCCGCCACGTCGATCTGGAGCAGCAGTCACCCTCGCACAAAGTTCAGCAGCGCGAGTGTGTTTGGCACGCATGCGTATGCGTCTGACGAGGGCACGTTCTGCTGTGTGGATCTGACCACGGGCGAACGCGGCTGGCGCGAAGGGCGCTACGGCTTTGGTCAGCAGATCCGCGTTGGCGAGCAGTGGATGCTGGTGCAGGCGGAAAAAGGTTTCGTGGCGCTGGTGAAGGCCAACCCTGAGCGGCTGGAGGAGGTGTCACGCCTGGAGGCGCTGAGTTCCAAGACTTGGAATCCGCCCACACTGGCGGGACGCTGGCTGCTGGTGCGCAATGACCGCGAAGCGGTGTGCTACGAGATTCCGGCGAAGTGATTGAATACGAGCAAGAAGCGCCCACCTCGCTACCAGATCCGGTGAAGGAAACGGCCGACCATACCGCGGGCCGAATCCGGCTTGCTGTAACGCTGACCTTCGCCAGCAACCGCGCTCTGGACCTGCATCGGGCCTTTTTGGTCGATCACCTTGATGGACTTGACCTCAATGCGGGCGATGGGGCAGTCGTTGGCATCCACTGGCATGATCGAAATACGCTTCAATGCCTCCAAGCCGGACACGACCTGGCCGAAAACGGTGTACTTGCTGTCGATCGCTCCATAATTGCCCAGAGTGACATAGAACTGCGACCCGTTCGAGCGGCGCTGGGGGTTGACCTTGTCGGAACGACGCGCCATCGCCACCGCCCCGATGCGATGCGGGCGTTTGATTTCGGCGGGAATTGTCTTGTCCTCGCCTCCGGTGCCCCACTTTTCGCGGGCGGACTCGTCCGATGTCAGCGGATCGCCGGTCTGAACGAGGAAGCCTTCGATGGCACGATGGAAGGCCAGGCCGTTGTAGAGGCCGCTCTCGCAATGGTTGATGAAGTTGGCCACGGTCTGCGGTGCATCATTTGGAAACAGCTCGATCATGACGGTGTCCCGCATGCCGCCGAAGGCGACTTCCATGACCGCGATCTTGCGCACCGAATCCTTCGCCCAGAGCGACGGATCGTCCGGCCTCTGGGCAGGAAGACGCAAGGAAGTAGGCGCTCCGGTGCTTTTCGTGCCGGAGGAGGCGGTGTCCCCGGATTTGTCCACCGTCTTGTAGAGTGATTTCTGCGCCTCTTCGGCCAGCTTGTCGATCTCCGCCGTGGGAGGAGCCGGAACCACCGGCACCGTGCTGGGCCGGAGTGTCTCAGGGGCCTTCAATTGCTGGGCGTTCAAAGCGGCATGGCAGCCAAAGGCAAGCAGGCAGAGCAGGAGCGAGGTCTTCACGTGGCGTTCGCGTTGATAGGGGGATGCGATGGGATCGACGAACTAGCGCAGGGTGGGAGGAATCGTCGGGCTGATGGGAGCGGTGTTCGGCGCAGGTGCCGGGGCCGGAGCAGGTGCTGATGGAGCAGGTGCCGAAGGTGCGGCGCTTTCGGGCTGGGAATAGTCACTCTTGGCGTTGTATTGATAGCGCAGCTTCGGATTGCCACGCGATTTGCGCGGCGGCAGCCCCCAACTGACATCATAGGCGTCCTGCTGGGATACAGAGGGATAGCGGGAATCAACACGTCCAATACCACCATCGCATGAAATGAGCGTGGTCGAGGCGAGCAAGACGGCAAAAAGGAGGCGCAACGGTGTCATTGTTTGGCAGAATTGAATTCTAAACTGGCCGCGATACTAGGCGGGGTGGTTGTGGCTGGCAAGATCGAAGTCTGTGACCCATCTGGCAGCACTGCGGTTCAAATTCCGCGAACGAGGCGCACAGCCACGTGATCGGTGTCTGGCAGGATGCGTTTGCGCAGCTCGATGGTGACGCCGGAGGCATGGAATTCATCCAGCAGGCAGGCCGCCATCTCGGCAGCGAGAGTTTCGATCAGCTTGCGTGGGCGTTCGGCGGCGAGCGTCTGGAGCCGGGAGGCAACGGCGGCGTAATCAATGGTGGCGGCGATGTCATCGTTCATCGCCTCGAACCGCCCGGTGATGCGGAGGGTGATGTCAGCCTCCAGCACCTGGCTGGAGGCCCGCTCGGCCTCAGGAACGCCGATGTGCGTGCTCAGACGCAGGGCGGAGATGCGGATTTCGTCAGGCGGGTTCATGGGCAGATCATGACACAAGTCCACGCCTCACGCATTCGCCGATGAGGATGCGCGTGGGCATGTTCAAATCGACCCGCAGGGCATCAGCGAGCGGCAGCCATTGAAACGCCTGCGCCTCTTCGTTGAGAACGACCTGCTGCTGATCGTCGGCACAATGCGCGACATAGTTGAGCAGCAGAAAATGCGCGGAACGCTGAAATTCAGGCGGCTCGATGCAGTCCTGAACCATGACGAATTCAATGTCGCGAAGCGCGAGCGCCGTTTCCTCGGCAATCTCACGGATGAGCGCGTCCTCGCAGGTCTCACCACGCTTGATCTTGCCACCAGGGATGCCCCAGCGGTGGCTCCACTTGTGCGTGCGGATCAACAGCATCTCCCCTGCCCGGTTCAAGATGAGCGCACCCACGGTGGCCACTGGCATCGCATCGTTCCGAACCTGCATTCCGCCCAGCAAGACGGGCAGCCGCGACAGATCAGCCACCAGCATGTCGGGGGCTGCCGTGAGCAGTGTTTCAGCGTTCTCATAGCCCGTGCAGGTGGCAATCGTGACCACACCGGCGGCCTTGCCGGCATCGATGTCATGGCGCATGTCACCGATGAAGGCGGTCTCCCCGGCGTGCATGTCGAGTTCAGCGAGCAGGGTGTGAATTTCCGTTCGTTTGTCGATGACGCCACAGCGCATGACCTCAAACGCATCCTTCACGCCAAGCGCCTGAGCCTGCGCCTCGACATGCTGGGCTGGTGCGCTGCTGAGCACCACCAGGCGCCGTCCCGTGGCGGCGGCGTAACGGATGAACTCACCCGCATGCGGCAGCAGTTCCACGCCTTCATGCGCATGGGGAAAATGATCGAGATAGAGCTGCTGCAACCGCTCCAGCGGCGTGCCGGGCAGCATTTCCTCAAAAAACTCGGTGTAGGGCAGGCGGAATCGCGATTTGAACTCCTCGCGCGTCAGTTCCGGGCGCCCTGCAGCGCACAGCATGCCGTTCACAGCACGCAGGACGCTGGGCAGATCGTCCGCCAGCGTGCCGGACCAGTCGAACAGGAGGTTCCGAATCATGCGCGCGGCGCATTAGCTGCGGCGGCCATGCTTTGCAAACGTCGATGCGTCATTCACCGACGGCGGCGGCAGCGCAACGCCAGTACGCCCGCAAGCCCAAGCAGCAAGGCGCTGCCCGGTTCTGGCACGGGCGTCACATCGAAATTGATGCAGTATTGAATCTGTTCTGACCCTTCCTGCACCCAGAACGTGTAGTCCCCAGGCCCCAGCGGCCCATCAAAGCCAGTGCCACCAAACATCGGCCCTAAGTCGAGGATGGCCATCAGGTCAGTGTAAGTGTTGCCAAAGCCATCCAGCTCCTCGGTCCACAGGCCGTTGCTCAGGTGCAGAGAGGGATCACCCATATTGATTGAGGTGGCGTCGTCGATCGCCATGAAAGAATCGTGCCCCGAGGTGGGGGCCGAGTAGGAAACCAAGCTGATGCCCGTCAGATAGTAGCCGGCGGCGATCGTGAATGTCCACACATCCGCATCCACAGGCCCCACACCGCCGAGGGCTCCCATGGTGCCCTCAATCAGGTTGGAACCATCGGTGAACAGGATGGCTGTGGGAGAGTTGCCATCTCCGGAAAGCTCCCCATCGATCGTTTCATTCCAATTCAGCGCCTTGGCCGTACCAAAAGGCAGGGCGATGGCAACTAGCAAGGGAAGTGCTCGTGAGAACGACATATTACAGTAATTATATAAAATGTATTCAATATTGTCAATAGAACCTGTTGATTTCCTTCCACGAACCTTCAGCGGGTCATGATTTCAGCCTCGCCATCCCGGTTCCAGCCGCCATTTTGGCCGTCATGCGCCTGCTACTTTTCCTGCACTGCCTCCTCTTTCTGCCTTCCTGCGTCCACCTCCTCACCACACGCTTCGAATACAAGGCCACCAGCCCGGCTCAGAGCGTGGGTGGCAGCGCCTTCCGGGCGGAATTCATCCCCCAGCACTCGGAATCAGGCATCGCCCTCAGCGCCGTGGTGCTCGGCGGTGCCGTCGTTGCTGAAATCGGCCCCTATCTGATAAGGATGCATGCCTTTGGGAAAGACGGCGATCAGCGCTGGTTTGAAATCAAGCGCCTGCGCATCACCAGCTCGGATCATTTCGAAGCACCGATGGAGGCGCGCGGTTTTGAAGGCCGGGCCGAGTTCAAACCCACGAACACTGCCGGCCTCACCCGCGCCAGCCTGCTGCTGGGCCCACATGTCCATCTCGATACCAGGAAGCAGCGCAACATCGTGCTGGAGGCGGACGTGGAAGTCATGCGTAGCGGCGGACTTGCACGTGGCACCCTCCGCATCCCGCTTTCCTTGAGCAAAACCAACCGGCGCGACAGCACTTTCATCTGCGCCGAGCTCTGGCACGACATGCGCCACCGTGACAACATGGACATCCCTTCGGCACTGCCGCCGCCTCCAGAATCTCCCTGACCCGGTGGCCTCGTCACTTTGGCGCTGGACAGCTCGCACGCGTTCGTCTCCAATGGCACACGTTCGGCCTCGTAAGGCCGTTTGTTTTCATCCAACAACACCAACAACACACCATGGGCAAAATCCAATTCGGCTCCGAAGTCTATACCTGGTTCATGCAGGGCACCGGCAAGGGCTACGACAACAAACTCGACCACATGATCAAGGTCGCCTCCGAGGCGGGTTTCACCGGCATCGAGCCGATGGTGCTCGAAATCTCCGAAAGCGCCCTCGGCTGCTGCAAATACTGGCTCGGTGACTTCTGCGACCCCATCAAGCTCAAGGACACCCTTCAGAAGCACAACATGCAGCTCGCCGGCCTCGCCCTCGTCTGCGCCTGGGACGGCGACACCGAAGCGCCGAACGAAAAAGCCGCCGCCGACTTCACCATCAACCTGCTGCAGCACTTCCCCGGCGCCATGCTCGGCACCGTCACCCTTCCGAGCGGCCGCACCAAGGATCTGCAAAAGCGCCGCCTCAACGTCGCCCGCAACGTCAACGCCGTCTCCCAGCGCGCCGTCGATGCCGGCCTGCGCTGCTCCTACCACCCGAACAGCCCGCCCCCATCGCTCGTCCGCACCCAGGAAGACTACGATGTCGTCCTCAGCAGCCTTGATCCCAAGGTCACCGGTTGGACGCCCGACGTCGGCCACATCATCCGTGGCGGCATGGATGTCATCGCCACGCTCAACAAGTGGCAGCACCTCGTGAACCACATCCACTACAAGGACTTCTCCGGCAACGGCGCCGAGCCTTGGGCGCAGATGGGCACCGGCAAGCTCGACTTCCACAAGATCACCGAATGGCTCGTCGCCCGCGACTACGAAGGCTGGATCATCTGCGAAGATGAAGCCCACGTCGCCGTCGATGATCCCGATGGTGTCACCAAGCAGAACGGCGAATGGTGCAAAGCCAACCTGCATCCGCTCGTCGCTTAGCCATTTGACATTTTTTTCGACCACCGGATGTCATGAGCCCACGGCCAATGACATCCGGTTTTTTGTAGCTGCGCCTTTGTTTCATGTCCCGTCCAATCCTCCATCTCCCCAACGGGCTCCACTTGCAGCTCGACACCCAAGATCGCCTGGGCGACTGCAACTACATCGCCGGGGAAATATTTCGCACGCACAGCTATCAGCGACCAGGCTTTGAACTCCGCCCGACGGACATCGTCGTGGACGTCGGCGCCCATGCCGGCTTGTTCGCGCTCTGGGCAGCCCCCCAGGTTCCGCAGGGCCGCGTGGTCTGCATTGAACCCACCCGGTCCATTGAATGCCTGGCTCAAAGCCTCGCGCCCAACAACCTCCAGAATGTCCGGATCCTTCGTTGTGCGGTCGGCCAGCCCGGCACGCATCTGGAATTCATCGACAGCCCTGCTTTCGGTGCCCTGAACCATTCGACCGTGTTTCGGCTGCCGCTGGCAACACGAATGCTGATGCGCTGGATCGGCGGCAGCAAGGCCGGCAACCAGGTCACCACCGCCCCCTGCCGTTCGCTCGAGGACATTGTCCAGAGCGAAAACCTGCCCCAAATCAACTTCCTCAAGATTGACTGCGAAGGTGCGGAGTACGCCATCTTCGAACACATCAGCCATGGCCTGCTGGGAAAAGTGGAACGTATCGCCATGGAGTTTCATGAGTTTCATCCCTCCCATGATCACCGTCGCTTAGTCCGCCGGCTTGAGTCCGCCGGCTTCGAGGTGCAGATTCAAAAGCGCTGGCTGAAATACCGTCTCTACAAAGTCGGCGTCCTCTGGGCGCGCCGGTGAATGGTACCGCTCGACCACCGTTCGCGCATCCGGCGACATGCAAACCGGCACGGGGTGTGAACCCACCGCCATGAACGTCCATCGCTGTGCCGGGCAGTCTTTTGTTGGACATCAAGATGCTTGCAAGGAAACGAACCGGTCACCCCCAAGGCCTGCCAAAAACATTCATGACTTCTCTCATCAAAAAGACTCGAAACTCTTTCATCACGGCAGTTTTGCGGTCCGCATTTTCGTCGCAGCGCCTTCTCGTGCTGCTGGCCGATTGTCAGAACTGGCAGGGTGGCAAGATCACTCCTGAGTCGATGTTTCCATTCATTCTGCAAAAGTTCATCGACTTCCCGGAGTTCCGCAGCCTTCTCTATTACCGGGCAGACCGAGGCACTGTTTTCCTGCGGCTTCTCAAGATCATCTTCCCGCCTCAATCGGCTCTCTTCATTTGCTGCCCCGACATCGGACCCGGTCTGTATCTCGAGCATGCGTTTGCCACCATCATCAGCGCACGTGCTATCGGTGCGAACGCGCACATCAACCAGATGGTCACGATCGGGCACACCGCCAAAGGCAGCCCGCTCATCGGCAACAACGTCACCATTTATGCAGGAGCATCCGTCATAGGCGACATCACCCTTGGCGACAACGTGGTGGTCGGCGCTGGAGCCGTGGTCCTGAAGTCCGTTCCGCCGGACTGCATCGTGGCGGGCATTCCTGCCAAGATCATTTCGACAAAACCGCCAGTCAGCGCTGAAGCCCCTCTCTAGTCCTGGACGAGAAACATTGAGGCGGACCTGGCTCACACCACCGGTCCCGGCACATCCGCCCACTTGGCGTGCCATTCCTTGAAGACGATCGGTGAGATCTCGCTGGGTTTGATCTCGCTGCGGCCGCCCCAGAAGACGTTGGTGTATTCAACCGGGATGCCGGCCTCGACGAGATGTTTGTCAATCGCGGCCTTGTGGGCGAGCACGGTGTCCTTGTCGGTGCCGTGGATGACGCCCATGATGTTCACGTTGGCGAAGCGGTCGCCGCCTTCACGCCAGTAAGCATGCGTCATGATGGGATGACGGCCGACTTCGCCGCCGGCGCGTTCTTCCATGCCCTTCGGCACCTTCCAGTGGAACAGCGCATTGAACCGCGTCACGCGCTGGCCTGTGGCGCTGGGTTTGACGTGCTCCAAGAAAGTCGAGAAACGGCCGATGACGCCTTTGGCATCCAGACGCTTCGCCACTTCGCAGAATTTCTCCATTGAGACGCCCGCGTCCTTAGCACGGCCCGCCCACGGCTCGGGGCCGATTTCTTCGGACGAAAGATCGCCTTTGAGATGCAGCAACACGTTCCATTCCTCCGCATCGAGGTCAGCGATGTTGGTGGTCATCATCACGGCAGGCTCATCGGCCTTTTCGCCAGGCTCCATCGTCTTGCGGCGCACATGGCCGACGCCGAGGGCGAAGATGCCGTGCGCCTGCATGGTGTAGTAATCCTCCGCGCCGATAAGGCGCTTCAGCACATCGCAGTGCTCGTTGATGGCGCGGTCCTGCGGCACCTTGAGCGTCGTCCACAGGCGGAAATCGCTGCCGCTGACCTCGCGGTCGGTGCTGCGCAGCACGACGTGGCCGCTGAACGGGTCTTGTTTGAAGAGGAACTCAAACGCGCCCTCCAGCTTCTCCGTCGGCACCTTCCAGGCCACCAGCGCGCCTTCAGCAAGCTTGTTCGCCAGCAAGGTCTGCCGCACGCGGCGAATCACGCCGCCCTTCAGCATGGCGCGGATGCGCTCCACCACCGTGTCAAACGGCAGCCCGCTCTGCTCCGCGATGAACTGGAACGGATGCTGATGGAAGCCCTTCACGCGATCCTCGCTCACAGAGAGGATTTGGGCGTTGATGGGATCGGTGTGCTCGATGGGAAGGGAAACGTCGGACATGGCTGGGAAAATGGCGGGCGGAATCCATAGCGGCGGCCCGACGGATTGCGAGATTTGAAATTTGCGATTTAGCACGCGGCAATTGCCGTCTAGCATGCGCCCATGAACAACCGCAAGCCCACCGCCACCATGCGCCTGCGCCACAACCTGCTCTCCGCGTGGCGTGGCGTGGACAACGGCCCGCTCATCGACCTGCCCACGCTCAAGGTCGGTGATCTCGCCACGCAGATCATGGCGAAGTACGGCATGGCCAACCGCGTGAAGCTGGAGGACATCCTCGCCGCGTGGGAGGAGATCGTCGGCACCTTTCTTTTCAAGATGACGCGCCCCGATGCCTTTGAGCGCGGTGTGTTGACCGTGCGCCTCATGCAGCCCACCGCGCATCACGCCCTCTCGCTCGAAAAAGTGAAGATCCTCAAACGCCTCCAGGAAAAACTGCCCGACGCCAAGATCCGCGACATCCGCTTCCGCCACGGCTGACGTAGCCACGTTTCTTCTCTCAACTCTTTGCCCTTCGCCCTGTGCCCTCCGCTTCGCACTCCCACGCCGCCCTCATCATCGTCGGTCACGGCTCCACCGTAAACCCCGACTCCAGCGCCCCGACACACCTGCACGCCGACGCCATCCGCCGCCGTGGCCTCTTCCGCGAGGTCGTCTGCTGCTTCTGGAAGGAGGAGCCGAACATGCGCGAGGTGTTCGAGATGGTGGACAGCGATGTCATCTACATCGTGCCGAACTTCATCAGCGAAGGCTACTTCTGCCAGCAGGTGCTGCCGCGTGAACTGCGTCTCGACGGCCCCGTCACCCAGCGCGATGGCAAGACGATCTATTACTGCGATCCGGTCGGCATTCATCCCAACATGACGCGGCTGCTGCTCCAGCGCGCCGATGAAGTCGCGCCCGGCGTGCCACGAGATCGCACCAGCCTCATCATCGTCGGCCACGGCACGAACCTGAACGAGAACTCCCGCAAGGTCATCGAGACGCAGGTCGCCCTCATTCGCGACGGCCATCACGGATTCGCCGAAGTCGTCGATACTTACATGGAGGAGGCCCCGTTCATCGCCGACTGGGCCAAACTGACCACCGCACCGGATGTCGTCGTCGTCCCGTTCTTCATCGCCGACGGCCTGCACAGTTTCCAGGACATCCCCGTCCTCCTCGGCATGCGCGAAGAAACTGGGGCCGCACTCAGCGAACTGGGCGTCTTCCATCACAACCCGCATCAGCTTCAAGGCCGCCTGCTCTACTACAGCGGCGCCATCGGCACTGAAGCGCACATGGCGGACGTGATTCTTGATCAGGTGCATGATTTTGATGCGAAGCATGGGATCAAAGCAGAAAGCGGAAAGCAGAAAGCAGAAATCATTCCGGCGCTGGCTGCGTGGTTGAAGCAAGGTCGTGACTCCATCGGTGAAATCGCCATCACCGCGAATGCCGATGGCACGTTTTCGATCTGCCACAGCGCGGATCGCGGCCAGGACGATCTGCAAGTCCACCATGATGCCGAGGAGGCTCTGTTCATCGCCCGCTACGACGCCAGCGGGGCGTTTCGCCCGCTGCACTCCGCGCCGACGTTGAATCGCGGCTGGCGGCTCGATCTCGCCACGCTCGACGAACTGCGGCTTGCCCTCGACTTCTTCTACCCCGCCGCTCTCGGCATGACGCATGCCTTGGAGCAGGACAAACTCGCCTCTGTGCCATTGCGTGAAGTGCTGGGCCGCCAGACCGGCATGTATCGCTTCGCGAATTCCATCACCGACGAGCAGGCGCACGCGATGATCGGCAAGTGCTGCGCAAACGAAAACTGCCTGCGCCGCATCCTCTGGCCGCTCACGCCCACACAACCGATGACGAAAGATGCCGCGACCAAAACACAGCCGAATCACGCGCCCAACGCCATCCCCCTGCTCTGCATCGAAGCCTGCACCCACATCGTCTCCGCCGCGCGCAAGATTGCCCGTGAAAACCATGAGGCGAATCAGCCCAAGAGTGCGGATTGACAAGCCCCGCACGGCGCACTATCCCGCCCCATGCGCATCCGCACATTCAAAGGTCTCGTCCCCTCCCCCAAATTCGCCACCGAGGTTGCCGCCGTCCCCTACGACGTGGTAAACCGCGAGGAAGCCGCCGCTCTTGCCAAAGGCAAACCGAACAGCCTGCTCCATGTGGACCGCGCGGAGATCGATCTTGATCTCGAAATCGACCCCTACTCGGCCCCGGTGTATGCGAAGGCGAAAGAAAACTTCCAGCGCATGCAGGCGGAGGGTGTGCTGACACGCGAGGCGAAGCCCACGATGTATCTGTATCGCCAGACCATCGCCGGGCACAGCCAGACCGGCCTCGTCACCGTCTGCCACACCGAGGATTACGAGAAGGACATCATCAAGAAGCACGAGAAGACCCGGCAGGACAAGGAAGACGACCGCACCAACCTCGTGGACGCGCTCGACGCGAACACCGGGCCAATTTTCCTCACCTACCGCCAGCGTCCAGGCATCAGCGCCCTGATTGATGGCTTCCTAAAAGCGGAGAAGCCCATCTACGACATCAACGCACCCGATGGCGTGCGGCATCAGGTCTGGCGTGTCTCGCTGGGACTCTGCGTGTCTTTGACGAGCCTGTTTGAGAGCCAGGTGCCCTGCGCCTACGTGGCTGACGGCCATCACCGCGCCGCCAGCGCCTTCCGCGTCAGCAAGCTGCGCCGCGAGGCCAATCCGAACCACACCGGCGAGGAAAACTACAACTGGTTTCTCAGCGTCCTCTTCCCCGGCAACGAGCTGAAAATTCTGCCCTACAACCGGGCAGTGAAGGATCTGAACTGCAACGACCGCGAGGAGTTCCTCAAGAAGGTCGGCGAAATCTTCACGCTGAAGACCACCACGCTCAAATCACCGACCAAGCCCGGCCAGTGCTGCATGTATCTCAAGGACCAGTGGTATGAACTGACCTGGGAAGCCGCCAAGGACGCCAGCCCGATCGACCAGCTCGACGTGAGCATTCTGCAAGACCGCCTGCTCAAGCCCGTGCTCGGCATCGACGATCCACGCACCAGCAAGCGCATTGATTTCATCGGCGGCATCCGTGGCACGGCAGAACTCGAAAAGCTCGTGAACAGCCGTGACTTCAGCGTCGCCTTCTCCATGTTCCCCACCACCGTCGATCAACTCATGGCCATCTCCGACGTCGGCCAGATCATGCCGCCGAAGAGCACCTGGTTCGAGCCGAAGCTTCGCAGCGGTTTGTTCATCCACACGCTGGAAGGCTGATCACTCCACCCACAGCCGCTTTGCCTTGCGACGCAGGTGGCGGTCATGCGGCAGGTTGATCTTCGCCGCCCCCTTGGGTGCCAGCATCAACATTGCGGCTTCAATCTCATCATGCTCGATGCCGGGCAGTTCCATCACCTCACGGAACCACAGCGCGAACACGCGTGACAACACGGCAGGATGCAGTGCCAGCAGTTCCGTGGTGATGGAAAGCGAGCGATCCTCATTCACCTGATGCGGAGCGGTTAAGAACGCGAAAGCCTGACGCTCCAAACAGTCGTCATCCTGCTCCGCCAGTGATCCGAGACGCAGTACTTGCGGCACCACATCACGTGCGAAAATGTCATTCAGCAACGGCACCGCCTCATGCCGCAGGCGGTTGCGGCGATGCTTCGGCGACGTGTTGCTCGAATCCTCGCGGAACTTGCAGCGGTTCGATTTGAGATAGGCATCAATCTCGCCACGCCGGACGTGCAGAAGAGGCCGCACGAGGTGCAGGCCCGAATCGAGCCGCTGAACCGCGTGCATGCCGGCCAATCCCGCCAGACCGCTGCCACGGCAAAGATTGGCGAGAATCGTCTCCGCCTGATCTTCGGCGTGATGAGCAAGAAAGACGATCCAGGTGTCATGCTTCTCCGCCATGCGCAGCAGAAACGCATGCCGCGCTTCCCGGGCCGCTGTTTCGACCGAAAGGCGGCGTTTTTCCGCCAGCGCCATCACGTCAGCCTGCTCGATCTCGCATTTCAACTCCAGCTTCTTCGCCAAACGCCGCACAAACGCCGCATCGCCATCGGATTCCTTGCCGCGCAGGCCGTGATTGAGATGGCAGAGAATCAGGTTCGTGAATCCGGCCTCCCGCAGCAGATGCAGCAGCGCCACCGAGTCCCGCCCGCCCGAAATCGCCAGCAGCACCGCTTCAGACGGATCGCAGGCGGAAGGCAGATTCAGGAGAATGGCGGTAGGGAGCGGCATCCGCGACTATGGAACACCGACGACCCGTCGCAAAAGGGAAACAACACCATCCCTCCTTGCGGTGAGCCGTGGTTTCGACACTTTGGCGGCCCTTTTCCCATCATGGCCTCCAAGACAACCACCCCTGGCATTTGTTACCTCGTCGGCGCCGGTCCCGGCGATCCCGGACTTCTCACGCTCAAGGGCAAGGACTGCATTGAGGCCGCCGACGTGCTCGTGTACGACTACCTCTGCAATCCCGAGCATCTCCGCTACGCCAAGCCCGGCACCGAGCGCATCTACGTCGGCAAGAAGGCAGGCGATCACACGCTGCCGCAGGAGGAGATCAACAAGCTCATCGTCAAGCTCACCACGGAGGGCAAAACCGTCACGCGCTTGAAGGGTGGCGATCCCGTGCTGTTCGGACGCGGAGCCGAGGAAGCCGCCGAGCTTTACGAAGCGGGCGTGAAATTTGAAATCGTGCCCGGCATCACCTCCGCCATCGCCGGTCCGGCTTACGCGGGCATTCCGGTCACACATCGTTCGCATGCGTCCCAGCTCACCATCTTCACCGGCCACGAAGATCCCACCAAGCCGGACACCTCGCTCAACTACGCCAAGCTCGCGCAGGCCGACGGCACCAAGGTCTTCCTCATGGGCGTCGAGCGCATCGACGAGATCACCGCGCAGTTCTTGAAGCACGGCGCGAAGCCGGAAACCCCCGTCGCCCTCGTGCGCTGGGCCACGCATGGCTGCCAGCAGACGCTCGTCGGCACACTGGCCGACATCGCCGCCAAAGTGAAAGCCGCAGGCTTCAAAGCCCCCGCCGTCGCCGTCATCGGCGATGTCGTCACCGAGCGTCCGCACTTGAACTGGTTTGAAGACCGTCCGCTGTTTGGCAAGAAGATCGTCGTCACCCGCACGCGTCAGCAGGCCGGTGTGCTCAGCAAACAGCTCGCGCAAATCGGCGCTGATGTCATCGAGGTGCCCACCATCCGCACTGAACCCGCCACCGATCAGAAAACGTTCGGCGAACTGGTGAACGACTGCCACACCTACGACTGGATCATCTTCACCAGCCCGAACGGCGTGGATGCCTTCTTCACCATGTTCGACAAGCTCTTCAACGACGCCCGCTGCATCGGCGGCGTCCGCATCGCCTGCATCGGGCCCGGCACGGCTGACAAGGTGAAAGCACGCTTCCTCGCCGTCGATTTGATGCCCGACAAAAAATTCGTCGCCGAAGGCCTCGTCAAAGCCTTCAAGGATCATCAGGACATGGAGAACGTCAAAGTGCTCTGGGTACGTGCTGAGGAAACACGCGAAGTCATCGCCAACGAGCTCACCGGCATGGGTGCCATCGTCGATGAAGCCATCGCCTACCGCACTGTGGCAGAAACCGAGGACAATCTCGAAGCCCTCGCCCGCCTGAAGGCTGAAGGCGCGGACATGATCACCTTCACCAGCGCCTCCACCGTCGAGCATTTCCTCAATCTCAAAGTCACGCTCCCTGAAGGCATCAAAATCGCCAGCATCGGCCCCGTCACCAGCGCCGCCATCACCGAGCGCGGTCTCAAGGTCGATGTCGAAGCCAAGGAGAACAGCATCCCCGGCCTGGTCGCGGCGGTGGAGAAGTTTTGGCGGTGATTGGACGCGAGATTTTAATACTCAGCGGTTCGAAATAAGGCCGGCATAAGCCGAGGGAATCGGGGCAAACGCTTCAGTAACGCTGAGATTGATTTGGCCAACGTTCAGCGTTCCCTCAAATTCTTCTCCAGTGCTGAAAGTCGCGATCTTTACACCATTGAGGAAAACAAGACATTGAAGCTGGGCATTCTTGTTCTTCGTATTGAATTTGAGAGTGTCGAAAATCTCGGAGTAATTGACGACGAGCAACTCAATCTGACCCAGAAAATCTATCTCCTTGCCAAGGATCTGGTCCGGTGTCTCTGGGGTATAAATAAATTCAACCCGCCTTCTCGTTCTGCCTACTTGCTGATGACTCAACGTAAAATCAGTCTTGAACCGGATTCGTGTTTTATCGGCACTAAATAGAGCGATAAACGAACCAAGTCCGGCTGCGATTCGAGGCCCTGAAGGTTCAGCAGGCAGTGTGTCTGCTGCTACAGCCACATGAAGTGAAAGCGAATGGATCAGATGCTTGTCCGAATTAATTACAACATCACGACCTGCTTGAATCCCACCAGGAGAATTAGTCATCGTTTGCTGAATGCCCGAGCCATTGGGTAAAAAGTATAAACAAATCCCAATCAACGAAGTTACAGACCCCCAGAAGCCGATCTTGTTCCAGACACTCAATTGTCGATATCGGAGAAGAAGTGATCTTGGCTTTGGCATGCGTTTGCTTTTTCAATCCATCCAGTAATCCAACGTTCACATTTTCGCCGGTTTGTCAGCCTCATTCTTTCTCCGCGTCATCACCGTCACGACGAGAATGAAAAAACACATGACTATGGTGAACAGCGGGAACTGGAGGGCGGCGGGGAGGCTGTAAACGCAGGCGAGGGCGGGAATCCAGATGATCCAGTTGGTGATGAGCACCATCGGACAGGTGCGCGTCCAGAACTCGCGGTCGAGGGAGGCGCGAAGGTGCGACCACGAGCCACCGAGATCCACCCAGCGCAGCGCGATGACGTAGGTGGGCACGAACCACAGCGGACTGAGAACGAACTGATCGACGACGACCTTGATGAGGAGTGTGCGTGCATCATTACCCTGGCCGAACAGCCAGCCCTGAAAGCGATAGAACAGGTCGATCTCCATGCCGCGATAGCCCCAGAACAGCATGAGCAGCGCGAGACGTTGCCATCTTCCCTCAGACGGCAGCGTTCCCATCGCCATCAGGATGAAGAAGGGCATCACCGCTGCGGCGAACATCGTGGAAACGCAGGAAAAGACGAACGACCAGCGCGTCTTAAAATCTCCCACCAACTCCCAGAAACCCGCCAGCGACGGAACCTGGTAGTAGCTGGCCACCAAGGCCACCGCGAAAAGGTTCAGCACGAGGCAGGGCACACGGTTCTGCCGAAACACCGCCGCTATCGTGGCGAGGATGCCGGGAGATGGGATGGAGGACATGGAGCAGTTGATGGTTCAGAGTTGATAGTTGATGGCCCGACACTTCGCCAGCCGTTGCTGGTCCGTCGATCCACTATCAACCATCCACTATCAACTACCTCGGGAGCTACTGATCCTCGCCGAAGTACTTCTTCCGCAACTCGTTGCCGACGCCTTGCTCCGAGAGTTTCAAGAGGGCTTGGTTGAGACGCTCGCGCAGCGGGCTGTCCTGCTGAAGGGCGAAGGCGTAGTTCTGACGCTCAAACACGGGGCCGACCATTTGTAGTTTTTCGTCATTCATCTTGCCAGCTTCGTATTGGAGCACCGGAGCGTCATACACAACCGCCTGAACATCGCCGCCCTTGAGCGCCACGACACATTCCGCCGGAGTGAGGAAGGACACGACCTTGACCCCCTTGGTGGTGAGCGTGCCTTCAGTCGTGCTGCCTTTGACCGTGGCGACTTTGCGACCAGGAAGATCGCCAGGGCCGTTGATGTCGCCCTTGAGGGAGTTGACGGTCAGCACGGTGGTAAATGAAGCCGTGAGCAAGGACACAAGCACAATGCTCAGCAGCATCCACACGATGGCGACGATGCGTCCGCCAACGCCCACAGGGCCTTTGTTGTCCGCACCACCGACGAGCAGCGTGCTGAGCGTCCACCAGAACGATTCCCAGATGCCCGCCTTGTAGTCCTCCGGCCACTGGTCGCCGTTCACCTTGTGCTCGTAGCGCCAGACGAGATGAGAGATCAAAAACATCGTGCCGATGAGCAGCAGGAACATGCCGATGAGCTCCAGACTGAACAGATTGCCAAGGAGCTGGAGAATGTTGTCCGCAAAGCTGCCACCACCACCAGCGACGAGCACCTGAAGGCCGGACTCATAGAACGGCTGCGTGAAATCGATGATCTCCTCGCGTTTGGCCGTCACGCTGATGGCGCCGACGCCCACATCGGCGGTCTTGTTCTTCACCGCGTCGATGATTTCCTGCGCGGTTTTGACCACCTGCACATCGTATTCGAGGCCGGTCTCGCGGGCGAGCTGGTCCCACAATTCGGCGGCATAACCGACACGACGCCCCTCTTTATCAAACGAGAAGGGTTCGAGATTGCGAGTAACGACACGGACCTTGGCGGCCGGGGCGGCCGCTGGAGCCTGGGCGGCGGCCTGCGGGACCAGCGTGGTTAAAACAGCGGCGGCGAGAAGGAGAAAAAGAGGACGCATAGGTTGAGGCAAATACTCGCACAGAGTGACGAGTCAAACGATCCGTGAGCTTTGGCGGCTTGCCACACCGCAGCGCCCGCCCATTCATGCCGCATGACCGCCGAACTGTTTCAAGACATCACCACGCATGGAGCCGCCGTTAATCTATCGTCACGCGCCAAGTTCCGCCTCACCGGCGCGGACCGGGTGCGCTACCTGAACGGTCAGGTGACGAATGACGTACGCCGCGTGAAGACGGATGAGACGCTCTATGCCTGTGTGACGGATGCGAAGGGCCGCATCGCCGGTGATGTGTTCATTCACACGCGGGAGGATGCGCTCTTCCTTGATGCCGAACCCGGATTGCGTGAAACACTCGGCATGCGCCTGGAACGCTACATCGTGGCGGATGACGCCGAATTGACCGATGTCAGCGACGAATGGCAGATCTGGCATGTCTGGGGCAGTACGACAGACACTCCTGTCTGTCGGGAGCGCGACATCGACGGACAGGAGTGTCCGTCGTACTCCCTGCGTTCGACACGATTTGGCGTCGATGGCGTGGACGTGTGGCTGCCAGCAGGAGCTTCATTCGAGCCGGGATGCCGTGTGCTGAGCGACGAGGAGATCGAAACCTGGCGCATCCTGCAAAAGGTGCCGCGCTGGCCACATGAACTGAACACGGAGACGTTTCCGCCCGAGGCCGGCATCGAAACCCGCGCGATGGATTTCGCCAAAGGCTGCTACATCGGGCAGGAGGTGCTTTCACGCATCAAAACGACCGGGAAGATGCCGAGGGAGTTGATTGCATTCGAAACGGAGGCCGTGGTGAATGTCGGTGAGGAGCTTTGGGCTGAAAAAGCTGTCGGGAAGATCACAAGCATCGCCAAACACCCGGTGACCAGCTTGACGAGCGGCCTGGCAATGGTGCGGCAGGGAATCGCCGCAGCCGGCCTGCGTGCGGGAGGTAGCGACGGACAGCCTATTTCACCGGCCTGAGATCGAAGCACACCAGCTTGTCCTTCTGCCTCACGATGAGCCTGCCATTCGCAATCGCCGGCGATGAGCAGCCCATGGCATCCGTCTTGGCGCGGCCAAGCTGTTCGTAGGCCGCGTTGGTGGCCTTGACCATGCGAACGTGCGTGCCGTTGTTCTCATAGACGAGCAGCTTGCCATCCGCCAGCAGCGGGGAGGTGATGGTGCTGTTGATTTCGTTCACGACCCACTTCACCGCGCCGGTTTCGAGATCGATGCACTGATGCTTCTCGCCGCAGCAGTGATAGACGTTGCCTTCATGAATAATGGGACTGCCGGTGTAGCGGCGCGTGACCCAGAAATGCGACCATGCGGCCTTGGGCTTGCCATCGGCCTGCATCCTGTAAGCGCGCAGGCCCACGCCCTCGGTGCCGCTGTAAAGCACCAGCCAGTCGCCGCTGGCCACGGGCGTGCTCTGGCTGCCGCCTTCGGCTGTCCACTTCATGCTGCCGGTTTCGGGATCGATGCCGTAGAGCGCGTTGTTGCCATGAATGACGAGCACGGGCTTGCCGCTGGCCGGTGCCCACCACGTCGGACTGGCGATGGTGCCTTTGGCGTCTTTCTGCTCCCACAGCAGTTTGCCATCGGCCTTCGAGAACGCGCAGGCCACACCGGCGGCCATGTAAATGCGGTCGCCGACGACCAATGGTGAAGCGGCGGGGCCTTTCGCGGACAACGGCGTGGACCAGACGAGCTTGCCGTCCGCTTCGTTCACGCAGAGGAGTTCCGTGCTGCAGGCGGCATACACCTTGCCATCCACGACGGCGCAGGTGCTGGAGGACTGGCGGCCGCTCGGTTTGCCGGGCTTGGTGTACTTCCAAACTTGTTTGCCCGTGGCCAGATCGAGGCACAAAATCACGTCTTGCGCGATCTTCACCGTGTTAGGCATCACTGCGATCATCTTCTCCTTCACGTCCGGCGGGAAGCCTTCGTCATCGAGCCATTGGGTGAAAGCTTCGGCATTCGCGAACGGTTTGCCTTGGCGGCCCGACATCTTTTCGAGCCATTCGAGGGCGATGGCGGCTTTGCCGGCCTTGAAACGCGAGGCGACCCAGGTGCCGATGTTGATCTCCTCTTTTTCCGTGAGGTTGTCCTTCCGCCACTGCAACACCCATTCGTCGAACTTCTCGCCGCGCAACTTCGGCAGGTTCAGGCGTGTTTCTTCGAGCTTCTTCGCCAGTTCCGGCGTGGTGCCGCGATGATTGAGCTGCTGCATGACCTCGGTGTCGATCTCGCGCGTCTCCGAGGGCACGCGCTCATGCCACACGACGCTGAGAAACACCCGTTCACCACTGACCACCGGGCTGCCGTGGCCGCCGTATTCGTTGCTGGGGATGAACTCGCTCTCCCAGGCCTTCTTCAATCCTTCCGCCGGAAATGCATTGGCGATGGGGCTGGTGTCCTGTGACACGCCGTTGCGGTCAGGACCGCGCCATTGATTCCAATCACCGGCAACGAGCGTGGAAGTGAAGAGACAGGCGGCGGAAAGAAGAAGCGGTGATTTCATGCGTCCGGTCTGAACGCCTCCGCTGCTTGGTAAGTTTCATCCACCATGCCGCTTGAATCGTTTCGATGAAAATGGTACGCAGGGAGGGGATCGAACCCTCGATTCGATACACACCCCTGGAAACCAATGCGAACAACACTCCTCACTAGAGGAATAGCTTTCCTTGGATGATGCTGGACATCCGTGACTGTTCCCACTATGTTCCCATCATGGCTAGCACCTTTACCCGTCCTAACTCCCTGTTCTACTACGCAGCCTTTCGCCTGCCCGTCACAGACGCCAGTGGCAAGAAGGGCTGGAAGCTCGTTAAGAAGGTAACGAAAGTACTTGTTGGCGACAACACGAGCGAGCAAAACAAAAACCAGCAGAAGGCACTCAAGATAGCGATGGAGTTTGAGCAGAACGCCTTTCGTGCGGCAGGCGCGGGTGATGAAGGCTCTCTGCGCATCCTGGCCATTCTCCGCGAGGCAGCAGACAAAGCCGCGCAGAAGCGCCTTACTGCCAATCTGGGCCGCGACTACATCCGTAGGCTGGTGGAGGCCAGCACGGGTGAGGCGCTGCCCGCAGAGAAGACCATTGCAGGCTGGTTCAATGAATGGCTCAAACTGAAAACCGCCGACACAAAGCCCGCCACACAGGCACGTTACAAGGCCAGCGTGAAGGCCATTCTAACGCATCTGGGCGAGGAGCAGGCCGTCTTGCCACTGGATTCTCTCACCATCGGTAAACTGCGTGAGTTCCGCGACAAGCTCAAAGCCGAAGGCCGCACCGCTAAGACCACCAATCATTACCTCAAGGACGTGAATAGCGCCCTTCTCGCTGCTGCCAAGGAGGGACACATCTCGCGCTCCCCCGCCGACAATTTGGAACCGCTGCCCGAAGAGGACTCCACCAGTCGAGAACCGCTCACTTTCGTCGAAATCTCCAAGATCCTGAAAGCCGCTCCCTCTGAAGATTGGCGTGGCATTATCTTGCTGGCAGCCTTCGGCGGCCTTCGTTTGGGTGATGCTGCGCGCATGACTCGTGACAGAATCGACCTCCAAGAAAAGGTCATTCGGTTCATCCCCCAGAAAACCACCCGGCAGAAATTGGCTAAAAAGGGGAAGAAGGCATCCACTCTCGTTCTGCCAATGCATGCGGAGTTGGTGGGCTACTTTGAAAGCATCGAGCTGCCCGCAGACTTAACTGCACCCGTCTTCCCTTCTCTCGCCCGCGTCAGCGTGGCAGGCAAACACGGCCTCTCCACGGGCTTCATCAGGATCATGGCTAAAGCTGGTGTCTCACGCGGAGAGACGCGGGAGCACATCGCTGGGACGGCTGGTCGCTCCGCTCATTCCCTTTCTTTCCACAGCCTTCGCCACACCTTCAATAGCAGCATGTTCAACAGCGGCGTTTCCCAAGAAACCCGGATGAAGCTGGTCGGCCATGCTGACACCAAGACCAATGCCGGTTACACCCACGCCGAACTGGCAGCCCTTCGCAGCGCCGTGGATAAGGTTCCCGCCCTCAAACGGAAACGAGCCTGAGACGCCACCTATCGTCCATCTGGTGCTGAGTCAGAAGCACGCATGATTAACGGTATCGGCACCACATCAGAAGTGATTCGATCACATTCCCACACGGTCGTCTAAAATAGTCCTTGCGTATTTATGGATGTATCGCACGGCCAAGTCAGTTCATCGAATGAACGATCTATCTCGAAGCTGGTGTACATCGCTGACAGAGTGACCGCCATTCCATGCATGCTTGGGCTATCAGAGGGCTGGTGCAAAACCGCTGACTGAGTGTCGGGCAAGTTCTCAAGGAGCCGGTGAGCAACCGCCGATTGAGCACAAGACCATAGGAAATCTCGATGCCGCCACCGTGTGAGCATCCAGCCAGTTCCACCCACGAGTACCGCCTAATCGGCCAAGGGGACCATTGCGCCCATTCGGACTCGCTCAACTCCATCGCCTCATCAAGGCGCTGGGCAATCCACATCCACTCCGCACACCCATGTCCACATCCGCACTTGATACCAAACCTCAATCAACGGCAGTCGCAGTGCTGCCAGAATTTGCAGATCACCGCACCGCCCGCGCACTCTTCGGGCTGTCTCGCTCGCATCTATACATCCTCGCTGGCGAACGAAAGATTCGCTCCGTGAGCATCAGAAAGAAGGGGGCGCTCAAGGGCCGCAGGCTATTCGATTGCGCAAGCATTCGTGAGTTTCTCCAAGCAGAGCAAGTCGAAGTCACCCGCTAATTCCACCAACAACAAACCGCTTCCCGGTGACGGCAAAGCGGCTGCTGTTTGTGGAGTTCAGATACCGCATAGAGTAGCCAAAAGCAGTTCACAGGCAAGCGCACAAACCGCGCTCCATGAACAACGACATTCCCGCGCTCAAAGAGCGCCTGCTGATCCCTGATGTGTGGCAGCGTCTCGGGCTTCCCGGCCAGCCTGCCGCGTCCTGCCGCTCGCCCTTCCGTACTGACAAGTCACCTTCATTCTCCATCTACGACGGCGGTCGGCGCTGGAAGGACTTCTCCGCCAATGAAGGTGGCGATGTGATCGACTTCATAGCCACTGCCTGCAAGATCGACACACAGGAGGCCACCAGACGTTTTCTCGCGATGGCAGGCGTTCCGTTGGCCGTCACGTCATCATGCTCGCATTCTATGCGTCCTGCCTCTCTTGTCATGCCGCTGCTGCATCGCGGCTCGACGACCGAGATCGAAAGAGTCGCCAAGACCCGCCACCTTTGCCCGGAGGCCGTCTCGCTCGCTCATTGCCTGCCCACACTGGCCTTTGGCGATGTGTGCGGATTCCCTTGCTGGATTCTCACCGATCAAGCCAGGCGCATCGCAGAAGCACGCCGCCTCGACGGCAAGCCATTTCCAGAGATGGACAAACTTGGCGAGCGTAAAGCCCATACACTCAAAGGATCTTCCAAAGCATGGCCTGTCGGCGCGGCTGTCTTGCGCCGCATCCCGCAGTTCCGCGCCATCATGCTCGTGGAAGGCGGTCCCGACTACCTCGCCGCGTTGCATTTCGCCTTCCTCTTTGAAAGATGGGGCGTGCTGCCCGTCGCCATGCTTGGCAGGAGCGCAGGCACTCAGATGGAGGCCACCGCGCTGTCTCTACTCGCTGGCCGCAGGGTGCGCATCTACCCGCACGCCGACGCCGATGGCGGTGGCATGACCAGCGCTCAGATATGGGCCGCCCAACTCCACGCCAAAGGCTGTCAGGTGGATTTTTTCGACTTCACCGGCCTGAACCGCCGCGATGGCAGACCCGTGAATGACTTGAACGACTGCTCTGTGCTTTGCGCCGAACAACAACCCCATCTCCACGATCTCCTACCATGAACCATGTCATTCCTTTCACCCCCGCTGCCGCCGATTTACCCGTCAAAGCCAAGGGTGCCGCAGCAGATTCGCCGCCGTCCGCTAACAATGGCACGGTGCCGCAAGCGCCCGATTTCACTAGATCACTACTGAGCGCCGACATGCTCGCTAGCAAGGATCTTCCACAACGTCGCCCACTGCTTGGCTCATGGCTGCGCGAGGGTGATCTTGGCTATTTGTTCGCCCCGCGTGGTCATGGCAAGACATGGCTCGCAATGATCATCAGCAATGCCGTGGCAGAAGGCAGTGCGCTCGGCTCATGGAGCAAGGGGGAAGGCTCGCGGCCTGTTTTCTACTTCGACGCCGAGATGAACCTGCCCGACGTGCAAGACCGCGCTAACAAGATCGGCATCCTGTCTCAGAATTTTCACTGGTTGAGCAACGAGCATCTATACATGGAGCAGGCCATTAGTGTGAACATTGCCAACCCTGCGCATCAGGCCGGGCTGTCCGCGATGCTCCCAGACGGCTCGCTGTTTGTGATCGACAATTTGAGCACGAGCCAGAACGGCATGCGGGAGAATGAAAATGACGACTTCGACAAGATCAAAGACTGGCTGCTGAGTCTGCGCCGCCGTGGCATTACGGTGATGATCATTCACCATGCAGGCCGCAATGGCGAGATGCGGGGAGGCTCCCGGCGTGAAGACCCGGCTCACTGGATTCTGAGCTTGAAGGACGCCAGCGAAGACGGCGCACGGTGCAAGCAGTTCATCACCAGCTTTTCCAAGTGTCGCAATTGTCAAGGGCGTGAGGCTCAACCGCTTCGCTGGACACTGCTTGATGAGGGCGCACGCATCTCTATCACCTGCGAGGCATTTAATGGCACAGACGCCCTGCTGGCTCATATCCGCGATGGAGTTGGTAGCGCCTCTGATCTTGCAGAGATGCTGAACGTCAAGTGTAGCACCATCAGCAAGTGGGCAAAGAAACTCATGACTGCCGGACTCGTGCGCAAGAAAGGACGTGACTACGAAGCCGTCGAAACGCCATGATGCTCCTCGTTTCCAGTTTCCAACCTATAGGCGGGAAACGGGAAACGAAGAATGCCTGATGGAAACGAGATGGAAGCAGGCCGGAAACGAGGGCGGTTTTCGGGAAACGAACCGGAAACGAAGCTCCACCATCGCAGTCAGCAGGGAAACGGCACGAAGACCGCGCCAAGGCTTACCACGCACTTGTTGCCCTCCTGCGACGCCCGAACGTGGCTGTGATGGACGCAGGCACGGCTGGCAGCTCAAATCGCGGCAAAAGGGGCAAAGCGTGGCTTGAGCACTGATACCGCGCAATTGCCGCCGTGGGAGTGACGTGCGAGGGCGAAGAAATGACAGGCAGGAACGCAAAGCGCTAATTCAACTCCACACTTTTCAACATCTTCAACAGGGCGGGGCGCACAGCGGCGATGCTTTCCGCCAGCGGTTCGCCGCCATAATCAGGTTTCCCAATGAGGCAGGTCAATTTAATTGTGGTGTCACCGGGGAACAGCGATAATTCGATGTCGTGTTGTTCCACCTTTTTGGCGTCTTTATCAGCCTGATTATATGGAGGATGAGGCGTCCATGCATGCTCCACAATTATCGCTGGCTCGCGCCCTATTTTCAGACGCTCTGACGAAATGGTTCTGGTGCCGTTTGCGGCTTCGGCGTCCGCTAAGGCTTTGAGCTTTTCGGCGTGAGTGTGCATGTGATGCTTCGACATCAGCAGGTGAATGCGGATTCGCATTCCCTGTGTCTCAGTCACCCATACCTGAACGAAGGACTCATCGTCCCTTTTCTTCATGCCTGCGGGAACCTCGAAGCTCAGATCAATCCCTCTGGCCTTGATGTTCTCCTTGGTGGAGAACAGATCGCCCGCCTGAGTCAGATTAGGGCAGGTGGCGGCAAAAAACACCAGTGCTGCAATACGCGTTTTCATGCCCACGAGCCTATCCCGTTTCCGCGCCACGCAAGGCCGCAATTGCGAATCCAACACCATCCTTGCAACATGTGGCGACTTCAAAACGCTCCTACACACAGGCGGTGATTTGGTTGAAGACCAGACATTCCTCGCCAACGTCGCGACACCGTTCCCAACCCTTTCCGAATACCGCTATGACTTCACCACAGGACAATACCTCGGCAAAAATGATCTGCCCATTGACTGGCGAGCTTTACACAGAGCAGGAGCTAGTGAACGTGGCCGAGCGAGTCGAGCGGGTGAGGCAACTCTGCGCCGAGCGATCTTCCTCCAGTCCCTCTTGGCAGAGTCGAGTCGCCAAAAATCCGAACTTCTGGAAAACATTCAGTCCAGGCGGGATTCGCTAGAGGAACGCGAACGGGGCGAGTCGTTTTGTACTCAAGGCCTCTTGCACTTCAGCAGTCAAACGGGCCTGATTTAAACTTTTGCTGCCATCCTGCGAAGGGACGATTTCAATTTTTGCACGGGAACGAGTGGAACACCTTGGCCGGTCAAAGCCTCTGTGCTTCAATTCGAGCATGTTCCAGCCGACTCCACCCCTCAGCGCCTCCGCGACGACCTCCGCGCCCTTGCGGAAATCTGGCGTCAAGACGCCGGAGCAACTGGAGCGGCTTCGGCTCTCAAGTATCGCCGCATATCGACCGCTGCCGATAGCCGAGGAAGATCCCTTGCATCCTTTATTCAAGGGGGCGAACAAGCCAAAGTGAAACAATGAACGCCTCCCCGTCCCAGCCTCCCGACTCGATGAGAACCTTTCTCGGCTTGAAACCAAGTGGCAACAAGACGCCGGAGCAACTGCGCCGCATCGCGTGGTACAGGTGGGGACGGTACGGGAACGTCCAAATCCTGCCAGTGGCGGGCGGGAAGTCTTGGGATTCGTTGATGCCTTCCAAAGACTGACCGGCAAGACCCTTGAACATGCCACCATGGATGCTCAAGGACTCTTGCGATTAAGCCATTCAAAGACCAAGCAGAGTGTGCTCGAATTGCACGCGTGTTTAGCCACATCGCCATGACCGCGATGGCTTCCTGCCACTGTTCTGAGTTGCACAGCCTGCGCTCATCGTTTCAGTCCATGCCATGCTGAACGTGGATGACAAAGAGCGTGAGGAAGCCAAATCAGCCGTGAACGAGCTGATCGAAAGCGCCCTGGCCTACCACACGCCGGAGCGATTTCACGAGCTGATGGAGTTCGCCAGCCGGATGCCACGCTACGCGCCCTACAACGCGATGCTGCTGCACATCCAGCACCCCAAGGCCCGCTACATCGCCTCCGCCAAGGAATGGGCGGAAATGGGTCTCAAGGTCAAGCCCGGCTCGCGCCCGCTGGTGGTCCTGCAAATCATGGGGCCGGTGCGCTTTGTCTTCGATGTCGCCGACACCTATGGCAACGCTTTGCCCGAAGCCGTCAGGAATGCCGTTGAAGACCCCTTTCATGCCCAAGGGGAGATCAATGAACTGGTATGGGGCAGGATGCTGGGCTTGTGCGCCAGCATGAGCATCACCGTGGCGGAGGAAGTGATGCATGTGGACGGGGCCGGATACGTTCAATGCGCACCGTCTGGTGGCGGCTATGACCTGCGAATCAACGAATGCCACGACCGTCCCACGAAGTTTGCCACGCTGGCCCACGAATTGGGGCACTTGTTCTGCGGGCATGTGGGCAAAACGGAGAACGATTTTTGGGACCATCGCGGCGACCTCGCCATCGAAGTACGCGAACTGGAGGCCGAAGCTGTGGCCTACCTCGTCGCCTCCCGTCGGAAGCTGCACACTGCATCGAAGAAGTACCTCTCCCATTACCTTCATCCCAACGCAGCCCTGCCACCAATCAGCTTGGAGCACATCCTCAAAGCAGCGGGAGCAGTCGAAGAAATGGCAGGCGGCAAGCTGCCAGCCAAAGAAAGGGCACGGCGAAAGAAGGTCATTGAATCGAAGCCGCGTCAGCGGCTCCTACCTCTCAACATGGGGAGGGAAGCCACCTGAATCCGCGAATCAGCGGGCAGGCAGCACGCTCAACCCTTCCGCTGCTGCGATCTCGCGCTGCAAATCGTCAAAGCTCAGAAACACCGAGGCTTCCCATTGCAGCGCCGTGGCGATGTGAAGCAGATCAAAGGAGCGTGCGCCGCGCCGCATCGTGTGCCGCTCGCTCAAGCCTTCCACGATTGCCGCCACATCTGTCCAGTTCGCCCCGGCTTCAATGACCACGCCGGATTCCAGATCGTTCTCGAATTGCGCCAGCATCATCATGCCTTCCGTCTCCAGATAGCCTTTCGTCGCGTCACGGGAGCGCAGGAACACTTGGAAGCGCACCGCCTGCCTGAACTCGTAGGCCAGCAGGGAAGAAATCACAATCGGCCCGCCAATGGCCTCCAGCGTGGCAATGGCACGCTCTGAATGACTTTGCTGCCGGTAGAGCGCACACAGAAAAGACGTGTCCGCGCAGTGCATCAGCCGTGGCAGTGTTCAAGCTCCGCCTCGCGCATCTCCTTCACTTCCGCATCACTGAAAACGCGACTGCCCCACGTCTTGCGCAGGCGGGCGCGAAAATCAGGCAGCGGCACGCTTTGCGGCTTGGGCGTGGTCGGAAGGAAAACGCCCAGCTTCTTCCCGCCCTGCATCACAGACACGACCTCGCCAGCCATCAGCAGGCTGGCGTAAGGCGTCGTTTGATCGAGTGTCAGGGTGGACATGATGGCGGAGAATAACCGTTTCCCCCTCCTGTGGCAAGCCCTCCCGCAGCATGCATGGACATGGATGGAAACAGGCGAGCAACGGGGGAATCTGTTCCCATAATGTTCCCTTTGCGGCCAGCTTTTGCCTTATTTGCTCATAAACCACTCAGTATGAAAATGGTACGCAGGGAGGGGATCGAACCCTCGACCAATTGGTTAAAAGCCAACTGCTCTACCGCTGAGCTACCTGCGCATTTCCGAAACGGGGGCGGTATGTATTCACGAGAGCGTGCTACGCAAGCCGGAATATGCCCCCTCGCGGACTTTCTGCATGAGCACGGCGAGGCCGCTTTCAGGCCGTTTCACACGAAAGGCATGCATTCCGCTGCTTTGCGCGCCTTCAATATCGCAGATCATGTCGTCGCCGACGTGCAAACAATGCTCTGGCAGGCAGTCTGCCACTTCGAGAGCCGCCTGAAACATGCGGGCATGCGGTTTCGCAGCTCCCACCTCACTGGAGATGATGACATGCCCAAAGAAACGCAGCAGATCATGCCCGGCGAGGATGCGGCGCAAACGGCGGTCGAAATTCGACAGCACAAACAACCGGTGATCACGCACGAGGTCACTCAGGACCGGCACAACATCGTCAAACACCGTCCATGCCTGCGGCTGCTCGTAGTGGAGATACAGATCATCAAAAAGATCACCCAGCGTGTTTTCCGGCAGCGGCCCGCCCAGCACGCGGGCAAACACATCGCCAACCATCCCCCGCCACCAGCCGCGGTCATCATCCTCGGATGGCCGGCCTGGGGGATGCAACGGTTGCGGAGTCGCCTTCCAAGCCTCACGGAACGCCTTCATCACAACTTCCGGTTCCGTTTGAACGCCAGACTGCGCCGCAAACAGTGAGTAGGTCAGTCCCACGGGCTGCGCGGGCCGGATAAGCGTGCCAGCGGCGTCAAAGAACAACGCCTGGAGCGACATAGGGGCAAAAAAAAGGGACGGCTTTTCAGCCGTCCCCGTGTGTGAAAAGTCTTACTTCGAGACGGTGTAGGGGTTCTTGGCGGCGGTCTCCTGAACCATAGGCTCCACCGGAAGCTGTGGCAGTCTGCAATGCCAGCCTGAGCCTGGCATGCTGTAACCTGGATGCAGGTCGTTGAGGCTGCCAACCATGTAGGGCTTGGGCTCCGGCGGGGTGAAGATGTTCCAGAACGGCCAGTAAGTGCGGTTGATGGCCTCTCCGTACGTAGCCACCGTGCTCTGATAAATTTTTCGAGTGGAGCCCAAACCGCGCTGGACAACACCAGTGGCGACATTCGGCCAGCGAGTGATGGCACTGGCTGCATAACTGGTACCGTCATCCACCGTGTCCAAGCCATAGTCGAGGTAACGCGTTGTCTCGCGGTAAACGATGTCATCGGTGCGGCGAATCGCATTCATGCCGATGTTGGTGTAGTCCCGTGCCTGACGGTCAACCACCTTGCCGCCATAGTTAAGGGTGTCATCTGTGACATCCAACGAACTGGTGGCTACCTGGCCTACTCCGCCGCTGACATAAGCCAGCCCCCTGTTCGTCTCTGGCGCAACCCGGCAAGGCAGCTCAGCCGAGGGGCGTGGGTTGTTCTGCAAACTGGTGCAGGAGGCGAGAGTTGAAATCAGGGCGAGGGGCAGGAGTAATTTCATAAATAATCACTGATTCTGTCGGAAAGGAGCATCAATTGTCAAAGCTAAAATCCGGGAATCTGCCTGTCGTGGCGACGGGAATGACAAAGAGGGTGAAAGACCCCTGTCAGCAGGACGTTATCGCGCCACCCCCACCCCTCGGCTCCTCAATGAAGATGAATCCCCTCAACAGCCTCCTCACATTCTTTATCGGCATGGCACTGACCGCCTCCGCCGCCCCAGATCTCAAGGCCACGGCCACCAAGATCGACGAACTCGTCACCGCCAAGCTCGCCAAGGAGAAAATCCAGCCCAACAAGCCCGCGAGCGACGAAGTCTTCGTCCGTCGTGTCTATCTGGATGTTGTGGGCCGCATCCCGACGATTCAGGAAACCACCGAGTTCCTCAAAAGCAGCGATGCGGACAAGCGCGGCAAGTTGATCAACGAACTGCTCGCCAGCGACGGCTACGTGCAAAATTTCTACAACTACTGGGCCGACATTCTGCGCATGAAGAGCAACATGGTCGGTGGCGGCCAAAGCCTGCCCGCCTTCTACGGCTACTCGAACTGGCTCAAGTCCAGCCTGCGTGACAACAAGCCCTACGATCAGATGGTGCGCGAAGTCGTGACCGCCGATGGCAAGAGCTACGAAAACGGCGCGATCGGCTTCTACATCCGCGATTACAACATGCCGCTCGACAACATGGCGGTGACCACACAGATCTTCCTCGGCACCAGCATGGTCTGCGCCCAGTGCCATAACCATCCGTTCGATAAATGGACGCAGATGGACTACTACCAGATGGCCGCCCACACCTACGGCATGACCAGCAGCAACGGCCTCACCAATCCGCTCCTCGCCCAGGCGATCTATGGCGGTGGCTCTCCAAAAAACGGCAAGGCAGTGAAAAACCGTTACGGCGGCACTGTCACGAAGTTCGACCTGCCCGAGGGTGTCGAACGCAAAGACATCGGCCGCGCCATGAGCGAGATCCTCCGTCCCCTGCGCTACAACACCGTGCTCGACCAGACCGACAAGAAAGCGCTGGCTCTCCCCCACGATTATCAGTACACCGACGCCAAGCCGAAACAAAAGATCGACCCAGTCATCCCCGCCTCCTTCAGCAAAGACGGCAAGATCATCAAAGAAGGCCAGCAGCCCATCACGGCCTATGCCTCCTGGATGACGAGCAAAGAAAACCCACGCTTCACCACGGTCATCGCGAACCGTCTTTGGAAGAAGCTCATGGGCCAGGGCATCATCGAACCCGTCGATGAGATCACCGACAGCACTGTGCCGAGCAATCCGCCGCTCATGACTTTCCTCGAAGACACCCTGAAGGCCTCCAACTACGACATGAAGGCCCTCCTGAGCGCGATCCTCAATTCCCAAGCTTACCAACGCGAGGCCTACACCAAGGATGTCGAGCTCGGTGAAGTGTACAACTTCCCCGGTCCCCTGCTCCGCCGCATGAGCGCCGAGCAGATATGGGACAGCATGGTCGCGCTGTACAAGCCCAACCCTGACCACCCCAGCATTGAGACCAAAGTCGAGGCCGAGATCACTCTCCGTCGCATCGAGTGGCTTGACCGCGCCCTCAACAGCCTCACCCCCCAGCAACTCCAGGCTTGCTCGGTCAAAGTCGCCCTCAAACAGAAGGAACTCGCCGCCGAAGTCCGCACCGCGCAGGAAAGAATGGAGGCCGCCTCCAAAGCGAAGGACGAAGACGCCATCCGCGAGGCCCGCCGCCTCATCCAGAGCCAGCGCAAGCGCATCGACGCAGCCGTGGACGCCATCGTCTATGACACGGGCTTCAAGCGCTTTGCCGAACTCGCCCGAGAAGGCAAACTCGACGATTTCACCAAGGACGAGGCATTCGCCAAAGAAGTCGCCGCAGTCATCAAGGCCAAGAATGGCGAAGACCTCAGCATGGAGGAAGCCCTCGGCATCCTCGCCAGACAACGCCGCGCCCGTCTCCAGGAGCAGGCCAAGGCCCGTTTCAAGGCTGACGCCGAGCGTTTCAAGGTCGAGGAAAAAAATGAAAAGACCTCCCTCGCCGCCTGGGAAAACTTCCGCGACACCTACATGCTTCGCGCCGCCGACCTGCGCAGCCCGGCTCCGAACGGTCACTTCCTGCGTGAGTTCGGCCAGAGCGACCGCGAACTCGTTGAGAACTCCAACGATGAAGCCAGCGTTTCTCAGGCTCTCATGCTCCTCAATGGCAAGATTTTCAGCAACTTGATGAACCGCTACACCAGCATCTCCCGCACTTTGGACAGGGCCAGAAAAGAAGGCGGTGAGGCTGTCGTCAACGCTGTCTATCTCAGCCTGCTCAGCCGCAAGGCAACACCCGAAGAACACGCGCTGCTCAAGCCCATCGCTGACAACGCTGATGCCACCGACCGGGGCGACGTTCTCTGGACCGTGCTGAACACCCGCCAGTTCTTCTTCATCCAGTAACCGGGGTGGCGATTTTTAATCGCCATTTCCCTCGCGGGGACACACGGCGATTGCAAATCGCGCCCCACCCAAGTGCTGGTTGAGCCTTGACCGTTCCGCTTCACCATGGCGGCATGAGCACGCTTCATCTTCCGTCCGTTCTTTGTGCCACCACGGCATTGCTGTGCGCGTTCCCCTCACAAGTCTGCGCTTGGGCTGATCAAGGCCACACAGCCATGTGGGAAGTCGCGCAATCCTTGCTGACGCCGCAGGCGAAGCAGCGTGTGGATGCCGCCCTGGCCGGTGACAAGCTCGACATGACTGCCGTCTGGCTCGACCGCGTGCGTGACGTGGGAAAAAATGAAGGACCGCTCGTCGGCGACGCGGAAGCCGCTGATTTTATCAAAGCCTTCCCATTCCACTTCACCTGGCACTATGTGGACATGCCGCTCGATGTGAAATCGTATCAGGAAGCGACCGGATTCACCACCCGCGATGACATCGTGCAGCAGATCAACCTCTGCATCGCCGTGCTCGAAGGCAAATCCACCAAGTTCGACGCACGCACCGCCCTGCGCGTGCTGGTGCATCTCATTGGCGACATCCACCAGCCCATGCACTGCGCCAGCGGCTTCTTCGATGTGACCGACACACAGCATCCCGTGCTGCGCACCGATCCCGCTTCGTGTCTGCCGTTAAAGAAGGAAAAGCTGGAAGATCGCGGGGCGAACCAGTTGTTCTTCGGCCCCGAAAAGTACGATCAAATGCACGCCTTGTGGGACTTTGAACTCGTGAAGCGTCTCGCCGGCCTGAAGAACCTGACAAAGCTGCTGCAGGATGCCCTGCCGAAGATCAACACCACGACACCTGGTGATCTTCATGCATGGGCGGAACATTGGGCCGGTGAATCCGTCGCGCTCGCGAAGGAGGCTTACGCAGGCATTGAGTTCGGTGCTTGCACGCTGAATACCACGGGCAAAGGCCCGAAAATCGAGCGTATCGAGGTCAAACTGACCGCTGATTACATCGACAAGCAGAAGACCGTCGCTGGCTCTCAGTTGGTGAAGGCGGCGGCACGCATGGCTGCAGTGTTGAATGCCATCTGGCCGTAGGCCGGATGTGTTCGGCGCAAAAAAACACCGCTGCTTCTATCACACTCGCCGCCGAACTATCCGGCTTCTGGGAACGTGCGGAGTCCAAAGCAGCCGCTGATTAATGCCACACCGCAAAGTTTGAAACGCCGCAGAGGCTTGATTCTGAAGGGCCTTCTCCCGAATAACTTGGCTGGTAAAAAATTACCGGTAAAAAATGGGAACCCTGTTTTCCGATCTTTTACCGCCAATCTTTTACCAAAGAAAGTTACCCTCTCTGCTCTACAATCAAGCCGCCTTGAGTTCAGGTGCTCTGCGGCGTTCCCGTCTCTGCGGTGTAAATCAGTGTTTCCCAAAAGAGTCAGCGACCCGCTGACAGACGGCCGCGCTTCGCGACAGCCGCCCCATGCTCACGCCATCACGCCCTTCACCACCTCGCCCGCCACATCCGTGAGACGGAAATCCCGGCCCGCGTAGCGATACGTGAGCTTCAGGTGATCGAGGCCGAGCAAATGCAGGATCGTGGCGTGCAGATCATGGATGTGGACCTTGTCCACCGCCGCGTAATAGCCGTAATCGTCTGTCGCGCCATACGCGGTGCCCGGTTTGCTGCCTCCACCGGCCAGCCACATCGTGAACCCGTGCGGATTGTGGTCCCGTCCATCCGTCCCCTGCGCCACCGGCGTGCGGCCAAACTCGCCGCCCCAGATCACCAGCGTGTCATCCAGCAGGCCGCGTGATTTGAGGTCCGCCAGCAACCCCGCGATGGGTTTATCCACCTCTGCGGCGTTTTTGGTGTGGCCTTTGAGCAGATCACCGTGCTGATCCCACTGCACGAAGCCATCACTGTGCGTCACTTGCACAAAACGCACGCCGCGCTCGGCAAATCGCCGCGCCATGAGGCACTGGCGGCCAAAATTCGCCGTCATCGGATCGTCGAGGCCATACATCTTGCGTGTCGCCTCGGTTTCACCTGAGATGTCCTGCAAGTCCGGCAGCGTGGACTGCATGCGGTAGGCCAGCTCGAACGAATTGATCCGCGCTTCCAGCGCCGCGTTCTCCCCCGCCGTTTCCAGATGCGTCTGGTTCATCTGCGCCACGAGGTCAAGCTGCGCACGCTGCAAATCCGGCGTCAACGACTTGCTGCGGATGTGCTTCACCACGGCCTGGTCGGCGGGAATGCTCGCATTGCCCAGCGGCGTGCCCTGGCAGTGTGCAGGCAGAAAAGCAGAGCCCCAGTTGTTCACGCCACCGTGCGCCAGCGTGGGGCAGATCGTGACAAAGGCCGGCAGATCGGAGTTTTCCGTGCCCAGCCCGTAGCTGACCCACGACCCCAGGCTCGGCCGCACAAACGTGTCGCTGCCCGTGTGCAGCTTCAGCAAGGCACCGCCATGCGCCGGATTGGTGCCATGCATCGAGCGAATCACGCACAGATCATCCACATGCTTCGCCACATGCGGGAACAGATCGCTCACCGGCAGGCCGCTTTGGCCGTAGTGCTTGAACTTCCACGGCGATTTCAGCAGATTGCCCGTTTGGGCAAACTTCACGCGCGGCAGCGCAAACGGCGGCGGCTTGCCATGATCGCGGTCCAGCAGCGGCTTCGGATCAAACGTGTCCACCTGCGAGGGGCCGCCCTTCATCAGCAGAAAGATCACCCGCTTCGCCCGCGCCGGAAAATGCGGCCGCTTCGGTGCCAGCGGGTCAATCACCGCCCCCTGGGCCGATTCGAGGCCGAGAACCCCCTGCAACGCCAGATAGCCGAAGCCCGCGCAGGAACTGCGCAGCATCTCACGGCGGCTGAAGGGATGAACGGGAGGCATGGCTTTCACGCCAAAACATACGCCCCGGAAGAGCGGCGTCTTGCCCATGGGTTGAGATGGCATCAACCCTTCCCCATCAGCCCCCTCACAGGAGACAACGAAGCACCAGGAACCAGGAACCCGCCACCCTCCTGCCCCTTGATCTCAGGTCATTCGGCCATGCCTTCCATGGGGACCCGGCTGCTTGCGTTCTTCGCGATTTGGTTTGTCAGCCAGTTGCAGCCCGACCCCGGCACCGTCATGACCCCGGACCCGTCATGAGGTTCACCTCGCAGCCTCCCATGCCGATTTGAGCCAATTCCTCACCTCCCTGTCCACGTCCTTGACGTACCACAGTTCCAGGTGATGGGAGTAGCGATCCTTCGAAACCCTGGTGATCTCCTTCCAGCGCGCAGACTTGTCCTTCTTGGGGAATGAGAAGGTGAGCACGAGCGGGGCTGCTTTGGGTGACAGGTACTGACGCGGCACCCAGGCGATGGCGAAATTCCTGCGGCGTCGGAAGGCGACCTGACTCTTGGTTGTCCGCAGCGTCGTTTCACCAAGCCTGGCCACCATCCGTGCGATGGCAGCAAAGATCCTCTTTGCAGCAGCGTCATCACCGAACAAGTCGTCAGGGGTCATCGCCGGGGGCATTGGTTGGGCAAGCGTGCCGCTCAAGGATCAGGCGACGGCGAGTGAGATAGACAGCCGAAGGCTGCCCGCAGGGTGCGAGCGGAAGCTCGCATCAACCGACATAGCTTGCAGAAGGCAACTCGCAGGGCAGCGCCGGGGGGCACTGGCAAAGGCGTCGATGACACGACAGATGCCATTCGAGCCCCCTGCCTGCATCCGTTTTGTTCGGATTTTTTGGTGGGTGATCATGCGTTATGAGAAGATGCAGTAAAAGATAAAAACTGCGAAGCCAAGTCCAAGCAACGCGGAGATACGAGTTGCTCGCTCGCCGCGAAAAAGAGCAAACGCGAGCAGCATCACGGCAAGGCAAGGAAGCACGAGTAGCAGGACAAGCACCTCCGACGCGGTGGCCCCATGCGCGCGTGCGCCAGGGGCCGCGGAGAGAGTGTTGATAGAGCACATCAGTAAAAACCAGCCAACAAGAACGATGCCGCCAGCCCCTCCCGAGCTGCGCCGTTGGTGATCGGTTCTACTAGAGATCTCAGGCTGTTGAGTGCTCATCATGATGGGGACAAGAAGGTTACCCATAGGCCGAACGCTTCGGATCAGGCGACGGCGAGCGGGAAGTGTCGCTGACACGACAGATGCCATTCGAGCCGTTGCCTGCATCCGTTCGCCTTTGGTTGTGGATGTTTGCTGCTCATAGGTGAGTCAGAAGAGTGGCTTGTTCGGGTAGGTGGTGTGAACTGCCATCTCAACGTCAAACGGACGGCTCTTCGATCCGTCGTCTCGATGATAGTCCTGAATACTGGCCTTGAATGCCGACAAAGCACCGCTGCTCAGTGCAGCCTGCTCAGCCTCTTTACTGGCGAACGAGAGCCGATAACCGGGATAGCCATAGCTACCAGCCTGCGTGAATGTGGGTGACTGAATACCTCGTGAGACAAACGCTGAGTCAATCATGGCCTGAACTGCACGGCAAAGCCTATAACGCGAATACTGCCCTAGCAGGAGGCCGAGTCCCAAGATGACCCCAATCCAGATGCTGTGATTCCAGCCTGCAATGAACGTCCAAACAATCGCCACCACGAAGGCGGCCAGCAAGAGAAGACACCCCGCTGAAACCATGCGATCGAGAACGGTCTTCATGTGCTTGGTGAGTGGCGTCTGAAGTTGGGCGAACGTCCCGGATCAGGCGACGGCGAGCGGGAATGGAGCGGAGCGACATAGCTTGCAGAAGGCAACCCGAAGGGCAGCGCCGGGGGGCGCTGGCAACCGTCGATGACACGACTGATGCCATTCGAACCGCTGCCTGCATCCGTTTTGTTCGCCCTCGTTCTTGTGTGGGATGTCATGCTGGCGCAAGCCTCCTAGCTAAGATCGTGTCGTAACTCTCTGAATCCACAACTTCTCCATCGCTTGGCACCTGCTTCAATCTGTATTCGGCGTTCGTAAATGGCGGAGTGACAGGCGATGGTTCTATGACATCGCCGGAGCAATCAATCTGAACACATCCCCCATGACGTGCATCGCTGTGGACAGTGAACTCAGTGCTGGGGAATGAACGTGGCTGACTCAGCTCGGGGTCGTCTGTGATCGGGCCATAGTCATCAAGATACTGCCCAGCCAAAAACAGCACTCTCCCGTCGGTAAGTTCAATGAAATACTGTGAACCTTCGTCTCCTCTGGGTTCAACCTCAAAGGCCCTTTGGGCATGAAACGTCTCAGAAACCAACAGGCCCCGTGAACGCAATGCATCCGGTGTCGAGTTACTCGGCTTAGCACCGAGAATGCCAAAAGGTGTCGAAGAACCTGGGCTAAGAATCACGGTGGCAAACTCGATGCCGAAAATGAGCATGGCAAAGCAAAGGCCAAACATCGCCATGTCGCTCTTCCATGCCGAAGGTAGAACAAACGAAGCGAGCTGATAAGTGCCCCAAATCATGATGCCGATCAGCACCATGCCAGCCACTATCTTCAGGCATCCTCCTGAGAGTGTGAACTCCTTCTGCTTCATTACGGGTGACGCTGTTGGTTGGGCGAACGTCCCGGATCAGGCGACGGCGAGCGGGAAGCGTCGATGACACGACAGATGCCATCCGAGCCGTTGCCTGCATCCGTTTTGTTCGCCTTGGATTTGGAGGTTGATGGTCATTCTGTCCATGTGGCTTCTTGAATGTCTGGTGATGCCTCGATCAGTCGACGGAGGCCATCAACAACCTTCTGAACGGCTGGTTTCGTATCCACGCGCTTGAACCATCTCTGAACGAGGCTGGGTTCCGCTGTCACGAAGACACAGAACTGAGTGATGCCGTTGTTTCCAGCAGGACTGCTCTGAGAAGTGTTTCCTTCATCCTCGCTTTCTTCGTCGGAGTCGGAGAACTCGTCCTGAACACCGCAGGCGATCCAAAGTGGGAAGTCATCGTTCTTCACGTTCACAAGCCAGCCCCAATCTTCGCAAAGAATATCTTCGGTGGGAATGCCGTGCTTCGGGAGACTATCACGGACGAACTCCGCCAGCCGCTTTCCCCAGCAGTTCGAGTTCACAAGTTCAGCATCCTCATTTGGATACTTCGGGAACGCTGCCGACTTGAACTCTACGCGGGTATTCATGGGTGAGGCGAACGATGAGCACATGCACCACTACCAGCGGGGGCGCGCGTCGATCACGGGGTTAAGGTTGTAGTCAGGTGAAATCATCGAAACTGAACGGCTGGTAGTGGTTGCACGATGCGGCTTGTTCGATTCTTCATTTTGTGGAGCCTTGGCCGAGTAGCTCAGGCAGAAATCCTGCCACGCCGATCTCAGTCAAAAAGGAATGACCAAAAACCGCAATCGACAGTGAAAGGCAAAGAGCAATGGTGAATGGCAACAAGTATGCTCCCCGCTTGCTCATTGAACTTCCAACCAGGGACGGTCCAACTGAAAAAAGGATGATCGCGTGAAACAACATCCAATCCGAAGTGAGAATTGATATCGGAGCCAATATCAGAATCCAAGTGGACAAGGATCTCCACTTGAATCCATGTTCACGCTCGACTCGCACGCTAGAGCTTCTTGCGTCGTGGCCTTCAGTGATTGCAGCCGGTTGCGAGTTCTTCATTTTGCATCGAACGTTGTTTTTCCACACTAAACTGTGGGCGAATCAGATTCGCCCACAGTTTAGTGTGGTTTGGCGGGGTGGATTGAGGTAAAATGGGTATCACGAACCCAAAAAGAATTTTATGAATGAGCCGATTGCAGCGAAAAAGTTGCCGGAGGTCAAGCCTTGGGTGCGGCGAGTGGTCGAGGCAGCGGGTGTTTTCATACCAGTCAATGCAAGAAAGGGGCGGGAGTCGATTCCTGACAGCAAGCCATGGGGAGGAAGTCCTTCAGGCATCAATGCCCTTCGCCCTTCGCCCTTCGCCCTTCGCCCTTCGCCCTTCGCCCTTCGCCCTTCGCCCTTCGCCCTTCGCCCTTCGCCCTTCGCCCTTCGCTCAAGCCTCACTTCTCCCGATGCTTCCGCAGGAGCTTCAACGGCTCCTGGATGCGGCGGGGGGGTGATCCCTTCGGTGCATCCACTTTGAATCCTTATTCAGTGGTGTCTCAGGGACGGACCTGATTGGATTCCGCCAACCAACCACCCGCATGTCATGCGGACGAAGACGTCTTCTCTCTCAAAGTCTCGTCGCCCAAACCGGCAAGGACCGCCTTTGGAAAACCCGAAACCGAACGCGGAAGGCACCGGGCCGCAGCGGCGGGTGGAGGAGGTGCTGGCGGCGGCGGGATTGACGGTGGAAAAGGCGGCGGAGTTGAAGGCGTGGATCACGGAGCAGCAGCAGGACGGCAAGCGGCGCAAGAGCCTGCCGGACGGTTTCACGCGCGAGTTTGCGTACCTGACGGACTGTCCGTCAAAGCTGACGGCTCATCCGTGCAAGCTGACGGGCCGCGCGTCATGGCTGACGGACGATTCCTGCGTACGACAACGTCATCCGTGAAACCGGTTTTCCCTCCAGGCAGGGCGCCGGAGGCCGGGTGGCAGTGACGATTTTCACCGGACCCACCCGCTGCGTCAGTGATAGCCCGCCAGGCCTGCCCGGCGAGGTGATGAATGCCGATCTCGCCGCCGTCTGCTGCTACCGGGAAACTGCGAACTGCGAACCGAGAACAACGCCCCCCGAACACGGACTCACGTCCGCTGCTACCCTCAACCACCGTCAACAATCGCAAACAACCGTCAACCACTGCCAACTTCTGATCGGGGACAGGCAGCCTGTGTCACTGAGCGCCTCCAAACCGGCGCTTGGGGGACCAAGCGCCCTACCTGCGCCGCAGCGGCGGCTGGGGACCAGCCGCCCTACCTACGGCGGCCCTGATCACGCCCGGCCTGTGGCAGGCGTGTGGCGGCCGTCCTCGCGGAAGAACTTCTCCATGCGTTCGCGCAGGTCGGCGTAGAAATTGCGGGACATCTCCTCGATCGCTTCCGCCGTGTGGCTGACGCCGCTCTTGGCGGCCATTTCCCGCGCGATGCGGCTTCTCTCTTCAAAGTCACGCTCCAGGTCCATCAGATAGACCAGAAACTCCTTCGCCGAGCGAGCGCCGTCCATGCCCGTGACCAAGGCGCGTTCGAGCGTCTTGTTCCGCGTCAGGTTGAGCAGCTTGCTTTCACCCAGTTCCTTCATCTGGCGGCTGAAGCCATCAAGGAAGGCTTTGCGCTCGCCTTCATAGCCCATCTCCTCGCGGTCGAGTATCGTGTCATAGGGGCCGGGCTTGGAGAAGAACTTCACGATGAGAGGAATGGTGTCCACCAGCATGAAGAGCATGGTGAGCACGAGATAAGCGACGAGCGCGAACATGCCGCCCTGCGCCCCGCTCTGGAACAGCTCGTGCAGCGCCAGCGTCTGCGTGAGGATGTCGCGCCGCGGCTCGGCGTGGATCTTGGCGATGCGGGTGGTCTCATCCGCCGTGATGGCGGTGATTTCCTCGTGCATGTTTTTCTCCTGGAGCAGCAGCGTGTCGATCTGCGTCTTCAAGGTCTCGCGAATGGCGTTCTGCTGCGAAACGAACTGATCCGCCTGCTCCGTCTGCACCTTCTGCTTCAACGCGAGAATACGCACCTGCTCGGGCTTGTTGGCGGCGGCTTCCTCGGCGGCTTTGGCATCGAGCGCGGCATTCACACCGTCTTCGGCGGCCTTGATTTCGGCCACAAGAACCACGCGGTTCTTCGTCATCGTGTCCAGCACGCTGCTGAGGCGGGCGGACTCGGCGCGACGCCAGGTGAGCTGGTCTTCCTGGATGCTTTTGGCACGCGGGCCGAGGCCGATGATGCCGCTGCGCTGGCCATTGACCTCGCGCTCGAACTCCGTCTGCCAGTGATTGAGTTCCTCGGCGATCTTTTGGTAATCGGCGCTCTGCTTGGCCATTTCCTTGTCGAGCACTTCGAGCCGCGTTTTGCCAGGAGCGATAGCCTCGGCAATCTTGGCATCACGTTCGGCCTTGAGCTGCTTTTCCTCGTCGGTGAGCGGCTTTTCAACGGGCTTGCCGTTTTCATCGAGGAACTTGGCGCTGAAGGTCGCGTTCCAGTTCTCGCGCTGTTTCGCGATCTCGGCCTCCAGCGGCACGATGCGCGCCTCGACGGCGACTTTCTGCTGCTTGGACGTTTCACGCGCCGCCTCGATCTCGCCCTGGCGATGCCTCTCGATGACCGAACTGATGGTGTCTTTGAACAAGAGCAGCGTCAGCGGATGCGAGATGGTGATGCCCATCAGCGCCGCCACCACCATGCGCAGCGAGAACTGCGCCGCCTTGCGGAAGAAGCTCTGGTAGGCGCGATAGGTGGCCAGCAGGGCGCGGTCCACGGTGAGGATGATGAACGACCACACGAGCGACACGGGCGCGATGATGAGCCAGTTGTCCGTGAGCGTGCTCAGCGCATACGCGCAGGCGATGATGGCGAAGATCGAGGGCACCAACACCGTCGCGCCGAAGGCCACGTATTTGCGCCGTTCCCAGGCCGGGCAGGAGTCGAGGTTGTCGGAGGAGGCTGCGGAGAGCCAGAAGAAGACGCGTTCGATGCGTTGCAGGAAGTTCATGCGCGTGAGGGGGCTGTCAGTTCGGAGTGTGCTGGCGGGACTGCGGTTGTCAATCCGCGCCGCCGGATTATTGAGGGCTTATGACGCCCGCCCTCGACGACGCATTCATCTGTGATTCCGTGCCTGCGGACATCATGGATGGGCTGTGGGCGGCGGGCTGGCGGCATTTCGGCAGGTATTTCTTTCGTTACAGCACCCAACCGGACGCACAGGGCACCACTCAAACCATAACGCCGCTGCGCATCGACCTTGCGTCCTTCTCCCTCACCAAAAGCCAGCGCCGCGTGCTGAACAAAAACGCCGGCCTGCGCCACGACATCGTCCCTGCCACCATCGATGACAGCCTGCGGGCCATGTTTCAACACCACAAGCGGCGTTTCACCCACAACATCCCCGACGCACTCGAAACCTTCCTCGGCTCCGATCCTGGAAACGGTCCCTGCGAATGCCGCATGGTGCGCGTGTTCGAGGGTGAAAGCCTCATCGCTGCCAGTTTCTTCGATGTGGGCCAGACCGCTGCCTCCAGCGTGTATGGCGTTTTTGAGCCCGGGCATGCGAGACGCAGCCTCGGCATCTTCACCATGCTCCTGGAAATCCAGCACTGCCGCGCCTCTGGCCTGCGCTGGCTTTATCCCGGCTATGCCACGCACGAACCCAGCGCCTACGACTATAAGAAACAGTTTCGCGGCACCGAGACATTGGATTGGACCAGCGGCGAGTGGCACGCCCTCAGTCCCTCCTAGCGCCGGATGTGCAGGAACAGATTCACACCCTCAGGCTCCCACTGCACCTCGATCGAATCCGCCGCCGCGCCCGCTTCGAGCGCCAGCTCGCGCAGATGATCGCGCGTGCGGTGCTGCAGCACCCAGTCGCCCAGAAGCTCCATGTAATCGCGGCTGGGATTGAAGTCGGAAAAATTGCCCACCACCACTTCCCCGCCCCGACGCGTCACGGCCATGAGCGCCTTCAGCAGATACACAAACGAGCGGTCGGCCAGGTAATCAAACAAGCCCGCCGACCAGACGAGGTCGTAGCCCTTCGCCGGCAGGAAACGCAGCACATTGCGGTGATAAAGCTCCACACGCTGAGCAAACGGCGCACAGAGTTTCTTCGCATGCTCAATGGCGTGAATCTCCGCGTCCACGCAGTCGAAAAACACCTCGCGTTCGGGATTGTCGAGCACCCACTCGCGCACATCGCGCGCCGGGCCGCTGGCGACGTTCAGGACATTGAGTGGTGCCTTGGAACGACCCACCGAATGCGAATGCAGCAGTTGGTGGAAGTAGGCTTTGCGGTTGCGCACCGCATTCGGAGCGGCCTGGGAATGAAAATACAGGTCCCAGCGGCGCAGATGCGGCTCTTGCGCGGTCTGCAGGGTGTAGATCGCCTCGATCATCTCAAAGTCGCCGCTGTAGCCGAACTTCTTGCCCAGCGCCCGCGCCTGCATGGTTCCTTCGAGGTGCCGGTGCGTGATGTCCTGCGCATAGGCCAGCACATCATCCCGTGCGATCACCTTGGCCCGTACTGCATCCCCAAGCTGCCGCAGGGTTCGATTGAGCAGCGCATACTCCTGCGGCATGGGCCCGCCACTAGCGATCAATTCACGCAGCAGATCATCAAACTGCATCAAGGGCACGACACCGCCCCGGCGGTCGTACATTCGTTCCTGGAGGACAAGGGGCGGCATGCGGAGGGTGAAAAAGACGTAACTCGCTGATAATAAGCCTTTCTTAACCAATCTGGAAGCAAAAAATTACTGCGGGACCGTTTCTGGCGCCTTCTGAGCCGATAGAGCTTTACCAAAAATCGTCCCTTTAGTAGAGGCTCTCATGATACAGGAGACACCACCCCCAAAAGAACAGCAGCGCATCTTGTGGGTCTGCATGGGGAGTTGTCTGCCGCTCAACTATGGAGGTGCCATCTATTCCTATAACCTCCTCACTCACCTGATGAACCACTGCCATGTGCATGTTCTGGAACTGCACAATTCGGAGGAGCGTCGGAAAACCGGAACCGTGCCCTATGCTCATGAAGTAGAACGCGTTTATTCCCGGCTCATGCCCGCATGGTCGTCACGCAAGTTCCTCACCTTCCTCTGGCCGATTGTGCGCAATCTCTGCGCCTCCCGCGAAGCTTTTATCCTGGACATCTGCCGCAGTCCCGCACTCGTAGAGCGTGCCCGCGAGCTCACCCTGAGCGGTCGTTTCGACCTCGTCCTCATTGATGGCCTACTCAGCGCGCCTGCCCTTGCCGGTTGGGAAAAGGAGCGTCAGGTGCCAGCCATCCTGCTCCAGCACAACGTCGAGGCCAACATTTGGAAGGGCATGGCCCGGCTGCAGCGCAATCCGTTCACGCGGCTGTTCTATCATACCATGGCGCGTCGCATGCAGCGGCGTGAGCCGGAATTGTGCCGCCTGCTTGACGGCGTCACGGCGATTTCTGAGGCCGATGCGGCGTATCATCGTGAAACTTACCACCTGACCAACATTCTCGGCAGCGTTCTGCCTGGAATCGACTTTATCACGCAGGAGCCTCCCCCTGCGGTGCTCCTGCAGGAGGCAGAGCCATGCATCGCCTTTGTCGGCAAGATGAACTGGCAGCCCAATACAGATGCGGTGTTCTGGTTCATCCATGAAGTACTGCCGCTGATCCGGCAGACATTGCCCAAAGTTCGCTTTCGCATCATTGGCCGTGAACCAACCACTGCCATGTACCGGCTTGCTACCGCCAGCACCGGCATTGAAATCACCGGCACGGTCGAGGAAGTTCTCCCCCACCTGCGTGAGTGCGCTCTGCAGGTGGTCCCCCTGAGAGCTGGCAGCGGCGTACGTCATAAGATCCTCGAATCCATGGCTTCTGGTGTCCCTGTGGTGAGCACCACCCTGGGTGCCGAAGGCCTGTACCTCAGCGATGGGCAGGAGATCCTGCTGGCCGATGACGCCCCTGCTCTCTGCGCGGCCATTCTGCGCCTGCTGCTGGATGGAGCCCTGCGCAAAAGCATCGCTGAAAAGGCACTCGTACGCGTCACCCGGGATTTTTCGTGGGAACAAAGCGCCAACAAATTGCTCCGGCTCTGCTCCACGCTGCTCCCGAAAAAAGGATAGACCAGTTGTGCAGCAGAAAGCCCTGCGTGGAATAAAAACGCAATCATCCGTAAAATCACCCCGTCTGGCGGAGATAGAAACATGACCGCCCATGTCCCCGACCGAAACCGAACGCCATCACCGCTTCCTGCGCAGCTTCACCGCGCATGAACCGGCCGTCCGCGCCCATGTGCGGCGGCTCGTGCCGGCGCGGGCGGATGCGGACGATGTGATGCAGGAGATCAGCGTGGTGCTGTGGGAGAAGTTTGATTCGTTTCGCGATGGCGCGGACTTCAAAGCCTGGGCATTCGGCGTGGCGCGCTTTGAGGTGCTGGCCTGGCTGCGGGATCGTGGACGTGACCGTTTGGTGCTTGATGAAGAGGTCATCACCAAGATCGCCGAAGAAACCACCGCCGATGAGCCGCGCCTGGAGCAGCAACGCGAGGCGCTGGAGCATTGTATGAAGAAGGTGCCCGGTGATCAGCGCGAGCTGCTGATGCAGGCGTATCAACCGGAGTCACGCATCCATGAAGTGGCGCAGGGCAGCGGGCGCACAGTCGCAGGTTTTTATCAATGGCTGCACCGCATGAGAAAGCTGCTGCTGGAGTGCATTCGCCGCGCTTTGACCCAGGAGGTGGCGTCATGAGCACGAAATTCATCGACGCCTACCTCGACGGCACCATCACCGCGCCAGAGCTGCAGCAACTCAATGCGTTGCTGCTGACCGATGCGAAGGCCCGACGCGAGTTTGCCGAAATCTTGAACGTGGACTCCGCGCTCGCGGCGATGGCCGCAGGCTGGACGAAGGATGAAGCGCCAGTGGTTCGTCAAACAAAGTGGCGTGCGACAACACCTCGTTGGATGGCCGCAGCGGCCAGTGTGGCGCTGCTGTTGGGTGGCTGGTGGTGGCAGGACTCGCAGAGTGCCTTTGCCACCGTGGAGAAGGCCGCCGGGGTCGTCGAAATGGCTGACGGGTCGTCACTTCGCGGTGAATCGCACGAGATCAAAGCAGGTTCCGTGGCGCTCGTCACCGCACGCGGTGCGCGCATTGTCATCGAGGCTCCGGCTGAGTTCCGCTTTGAGTCCGCACAGCGATTGCACATGAAGCGCGGTCGTCTCGCCGCCGATGTGCCGCCCGCAGCGAAGGGTTTTACTGTTATCACGCCCACTGGTGATGCGATTGACCTCGGCACGCGCTTCGGCGTGGATGTGCCAATGAGTGGCGCGGCAGAGGTGCATGTCTTTCAGGGCGAGGTCATCACCAAGGCCACTGGCGAAAAAGCGAAGCAAAGCCTGCGCGGTGGTGATGCCGTGACTTTCGATCAAGGAGCCAGCACGTCGCGCGAACTGCGTTCCTCCGCCTTCATCCAAGCTGATGAGATGTCCGAACTCACCGCCGGTCTCGCCGCCGGTCAGCGTGCGCGTGCCGAATCAGCGCTGACGAATTTGAAAAACGATCCTGCCTTGATCGCGCTGCTCGATTTCGAGTCCGACGAGGCTCAGCCGGGTGTGTTTCGTCGGGTGCAAGGCCGCTGGCCCGGCTCTCACGCGCCGGAGTTCGTCCATGTTGGCGATCATTTGAAACTCGATGTCGGTGGAGACCGTGACTGGCCGCAGCTCACGCTCGCCGCCTGGGTGCGCATCGACCGTCTCGGCGCGCCGTATCAATCGCTGCTGCACACCGATGGCTGGAGCAAAAACAACCCCGGCCAGGTTCACTGGATGATCAATCGCGACACCACCATGCGCCTTGCCCTCATCGGCAACACGCTCGCGCCCGATGCCAACGAACGCGATGGTCATCCCGACTCGCGCACCGCTGTGCTGCCCGAACAAGGCCGATGGGTCCACCTCGCCACTGTGTATGATTCGCAGACCAAAACGGTGCGCTTTTACCTCAACGGCCAGTTTGATAAAGAAACCCGCCAGCAGGTCGCGCATCCCGCTCGGCTCGGCCCTGCGCAGATCGGCAACTGGAACCAGCAGGACCGCAAACTCAGCGGTCGCGTGGATGAACTGCTCCTGCTCGGTCGTGCCATGAGCGACAACGAAATCCGCGCCCTCCACGCCGCTGGCAATCCCTACCGCTGATCACGATTCATGAGGTTCCTCTGTCTTCTTCTCACCACCTCCGCTCTCGCCGCGCCCATCGACTTTGTGCGCGATGTGCGCCCCATCTTCCAAAAGCACTGCTACGAGTGCCACGGCGAAAAGAAGCAAAAGTCCGGTCTGCGCCTCGACATCAAATCGCTCGCCTTCAAAGGCGGCGACAATCATGCGCCTGACATCATCGCCAAGAACGCGAAGGACAGCCCACTCATCCACTTCCTCACCACCGATGACGAGGACGAACTCATGCCGCCGAAAGGCAAGCTCTCCTCTACCGAGATCGAAACACTCACTGCCTGGATCAACGAAGGTGCCGTGTGGCCGGATGGTGTCGATCTCGCCAAACTCGAAGACCGTCGCGATCACTGGAGCTTCAAGCCACTCAACAAATCCACGATTGGTTCGATTGATGGCTTCATTGAGGCAAAGCTCAAAGAGAACAGCCTCGCCAAATCACCCGAGGCTGATCCGATCTCTTGGCTGCGTCGTGTCACCTTTGATCTCACCGGCCTGCCGCCCACGCCTGAGGAAGCCGCCGAGTTTTTGAAGAGTAAAGACCATGCAGCCGTCGTCGAACGCCTCCTCGCATCTCCACGCTACGGCGAACGCTGGGCGCAGCACTGGCTCGATGTTGTGCGTTACGCCGACACGCACGGCTTTGAAGTAAACACCGAGCGGCCCAATGCCTGGCCCTACCGCGACTACGTCATCCGCGCCTTCAACAACGACACGCCGTATGATCGCTTCATCAAAGAGCAGCTCGTCGGCGATGCGATGGGCCAGGATGCCGCCACCGGATTCCTCGTCACAGCCTCCGTTTTGTTGCCGGGCCAGATCGGCAAAGACGATCAATCGAAGCGCCTCGCACGACAAGATTCCATCGACGAAATCGTCGTGAACATCGGCCAGACTTTCCTCGGCCTCAGCATCGGCTGCGCGCGTTGTCACGATCACAAATTCGATCCCATCACAGCTAAAGATTACTACGCCATGCAGGCATTCGTCGCCGGAGTCGAGTATGGTGACCGCGATCTGCGCACGCCGGAAGCCGAGGCAGCCCGCGCGCAAGCTGCGCTACTCAAACCGCGCCTCGCCGAGATCGACAAAGAACTCGCCCGCTTTGTCCCTTTGGCGAAATCCGGCACCGAGCGCCCCATGATCAACGCCCGTGAAAACGCGGATCGTTTTGCGCCAACGAAGGCCAAACGCGTGCGCTTCACCATCAAGTCCACGAACAATCTGGAGCCTTGCATCGACGAACTAGAAGTCTTCAACACCAGCGGCGAAAACGTCGCGCTCGCCACTGCGGGCACGCTGCGCAAATCCGGCGGTGACATCGGCGTGGCCGAGCGTCACGAGCTGCGCTTCATCAACGACGGTCGCTACGGCAACGGGCGCAGTTGGATGGCGAGCGACAAGGGCAAAGGCTGGATCGAACTAGAGTTCAAGCAGGAGCAGACCATCGAACGCGTCGTCTGGGGCCGTGATCGCGAGGGCAAATTCACTGACCGCCTCGCCATCGACTACCAAATCGAGATCGGTGACAGCGCAGGCCAATGGCACACCGTCGCCGATGCGAGCGACCGGCAAAAGTTTGACCCGAAAAGCAAAAAGCTCGTGAAGCCGAACCTCAGCGGCCTCAGCCCCGATGAGACGAAGCGCGCCAAACCTCTCATCCAGGAAAAAGCTGACATCGAGGCCAAGATCAAAGCTGCAGAAAACGCGCAAAAGGTCTTCGCTGGCACCTTCCGCACGCCGGATGACATCCACCTCCTCAATCGCGGCGATCCCGAGCAACCGAAGGAACCCGTCACTCCCGCCGTCCTCACTGCCCTCGGTGATTTGAAGCTCACCAAAGAAACGCCTGAGCAACAACGCCGCCAAGCTCTCGCCGAATGGATTGCGAATCCACAGAACCCACTTACCGCCCGCGTCATGGTGAATCGCATCTGGCAAGGCCACTTCGGCACCGGCCTTGTGCCCACACCGAGTGACTTCGGGCACTTGGGCATGAAGCCCAGCCATCCCGAACTTCTCGACTGGCTCGCCGCTGAGTTCATCCGCAGTGGCTGGAGCGTGAAGCACATGCATCGCTTGATCGTGCTCTCGAAGACCTATCGCCAGAGTTCTTCAACAGGAGATAACGAAGCAAAAAAAGATCAGAAGTCTGATTCTCCGTTTTCTTCGTTATCTCCTGTTCAAATCGATTCCGACGTCCGCTACCTCTGGCGCTTCCCCTCTCACCGTCTCGAAGCCGAATCCATCCGCGACTCCATGCTCGCCGTCAGTGGTCAGCTCAATGTGAAGATGCATGGCCGTGGGTTCAATCTCTTCGATCAACGCGGCGGCCTCAGCGGCTTTGATCCCATCGAGACCTTCACGCCCGACAACCAACGCCGCATGATTTACGCCCACAAAGTCCGCCGCGAGCCCGAGACCGTCTTCGGCGCATTCGACTGCCCTGACGCCGGCCAAAGCACCGCCATCCGCCGCGCCAGCACCACTCCGATCCAAGCCCTCAACCTCTTCAACAGCCTCTTCACTCTCGCCCAGGCTGATGCCTTCGCCGCCCGCGTGAAAAAGGAAGCCGGTGAAGACAGCGCCAAACAGATCACCCGTGCCTACCAACTCGCCCTCAGTCGTGCGCCAACACACAAAGAACTCGCCGAAACCCAGCCCGTCGTGCGCCAGCACGGCATCGCCACTCTTTGTCGTGCGTTGTTCAACTCGAACGAGTTTCTTTTTGTCCCCTAGTTGCATCCCTCATTGGCCGGACCGCGTGAGTGAGATAGGATGAGTCTTCATGGAAATCGACTCAATCGAACCACCCTACCTGCACGGAGGCCCGCTAGGTCGCGTCGGATTCAAGACGCAGCCTGAGGACTTCATCGTGGAAGAGCTGCTGGGCTTTGAGCCTTCCGGTGTCGGCGAGCATTGCCTGGTGTGGGTGGAAAAGCGTGATCTGGACAGCAACACAGCGGGTGCGCGACTGGCAGATGCGCTGGGATTGCGTCGGCGGTTGGTGAGCCACTGCGGACTGAAGGACCGCCATGCCGTGACGCGGCAGTGGTTCAGTCTGCACATGCCGGGACAACCTTCACCAGAGCCAGCGGCGCTGGAATCGGAAGGTTTGCGCGTGCTGCGCGTCACGCGAAACACCCGCAAGCTGCGGCGAGGCATCCATCTCGGCAATCGCTTCACCATTCGGCTGCGTGAGCCTGACTTCGATGCTGCGGAGAGATGGAGTCAGATCGTGAGTGTCGGCGTGCCGAACGTGTTCGGCAGCCAACGATTCGGCAATGAAGGCCGCAATGTGGAGAAGGCGATCGCCATGTTTCGCGGTGAGTTCACGCCAGGGGATCGTCTTCTGCGCGGGCTGCTGCTGTCGGCAGTGCGCAGCCATTTGTTCAATGCGGTGGTGGCTGAGCGAATGGCGCGTGGCATTTGGGACCGGGCGCTGCCGGGTGAAGTGTATGGCTTTCCCGACAACGGTACGCTGCTACTCATCGAGAACCAACGTGGAGATGAAATGCAGCGCTTCGCCGATGGAAAAGTGGAAATCACCGCGCCGCTGTGGGGCTGCGGTGATCTGCACACCGCGGGCGAGGTCCGTGAGCTGGAGATGGAGGTAATGTCTCGCTTCCCCGAGCTCACAGCCGGGCTTGAAGCCGCCGGGCTGCGCCAGGAACGACGCGTCATGCGATTGCGCCCGATGAATCCCGAATTCGTGACCTTGGAGGGCGGTGATCTGCAACTGAGCTTTGATCTGCCTCGCGGCACCTATGCCACAGCCATCCTGCGGGAACTGGCGGTGCTGGAAGAACCGCGAGAAACTCCGTAAAATGTGGCCGCGCCAGGGAGATTACTCCGTGACGACTCGATGACACACTCCCCCGAACACCTCTCCCTCGCAGGACGCCATCTTTTGGATCGTCGGCGATTCCTTTCGAGCAGCGCCACGGCACTTGGCTCCGTCGCGTTGACAAATTTGCTCGGGCTGGATGGCCTGCTCGCCGCCAATGGTCCGAACATCGACCCCGGCCGACCTTATGCGCCGCGACAGCCACATTTTCCGGCGAAGGCGAAGAACGTCGTCGTCATCTTCTGCGCCGGTGCGGTGAGCCAGCTTGAAACATGGGATTACAAGCCGGAGCTGATCAAGTGGGACGACAAACCCTTGCCCGGAGGCCCAGCCGTGACCTTCCAAGGCCCCGCAGGCAATCTCGCACGACCTCAGTATGCCTTCCGACCACGCGGTCAGACCGGCAAGTGGGTGAGCGACATGATCCCGCATCTCGCGGAGCTGACGGATGACCTCGCGTTCGTGCATTCGCTCACGAGCAAATCAAACACGCATGGCCCGGCGGAGAATTTCCTCTCCACCGGTTCCGTGCTCGATGGCTTCCCGAGTCTCGGTGCCTGGACGACGTACGCGCTTGGCAGCGAAAACCAGGATTTACCGTCCTACGTCGCCATTCCTGATCCACGCGGTGTGCCGCAAAATGGTGCCAACAATTGGGGGCCGGGTTTCCTGCCCGCCGCCTTCCAAGGCACCACGATGAGCAGCAAAAGCCCCGTGCGCCATCTCTCCGCGCCCGGAGTCTCCGCACAGGCGGATAAAGCCGCGCGTTCTCTGCTTCAAAAGATGAATGCGCGGCATCTGGAGGCGAATCCGGGAGATCAAAAACTCGCTGCACGCATCGCCAGCTACGAACTCGCCGCGCGCATGCAGCTCAGCGTCCCCGAGATCAACGATCTCAGCACCGAGCCAGCGCACATCCTGAAGCTCTACGGTGCCGACGACACGCAGAACGCCGACAAGGCCGCGTTTGCCAAGAACTGCATCCTCGCCCGTCGTCTCATTGAGCGCGGCGTGCGTTTCGTGCAGCTTTTCAACGGCGCGTATGCCAGCGGCGGCAAGCTCAACTGGGACGGCCACAGCGACCTCAAGACACAGTATGACGTGCATGCCTCCATCCTCGATCAACCCGCCGCCGCTCTGATCCGTGACCTCAAACAGCGCGGCCTGCTTCAAGACACACTCGTCGTCTGGTGTACCGAATTTGGTCGCATGCCCTTCTTCCAAAAAGGCGCGAAGGGTCGCGACCACAATCCCGACGGCTTCACCTGCTGGATGACCGGCGCAGGCGTCAAACCCGGCGTGAGCACCGGCGAGACCGACGAACTCGGCCAGAAGGCTGTGAAGGACATCCATCCGCTCTACGACTTCAATGCCACCATCCTCCACCTCCTCGGACTCGACCACGAGCGCCTCACCTTCGAGCACAATGGCTTCCAACGCCGCCTCACGAATGTGGAAGGCCATGTGATCAAGCAGATGCTAGTGTGATCGCTTCACAGAATGACGAAGAGGCTCCATCTCTGGCTCGTCGCCCTGCTTTCCCTCGTATCAGCATCGAGTGGTCATGATCTCGCGAAGTTGGAGCGCTCGTTCTGGCTGAATGCATCGCTGGCAGTGCCCAAGCTTGGCTACTGGGGCACCAGCTTTGCGCCGCCAGAAGCACCGACATCGACCGAGATCACCAACGCCGCGCGAATGCTCATCGAGCGAGCGAATCCGAACCGGCTTTACCTCATTCACCATCACGAGCTGCCCGTTGCCGAGACGAAGCGCATCTTCCGCGACTGGCGCAAGGCCTGCCCCGCTTCGGTGGAGATTGTTCCCGCGCTGGTGCTCAAGATGTATGACAAGGCCACGACACCTGTCTTCACTGCGGCGGAGCTTGATGAACTGCTCACGTTTTTCAAAACGGAGATCCATGCCGAACGCATCGCCGTCTATGACGTGCTGCCCAAGCGTGATCAAGGTGCAGGACTGCACGCGATGGCGAAGCAGTTTCCGAAAGGCCTGATCCGCGTCGGCTTGCAGCCGGACGAGCCGCTCGACGCGCCGTTCACCGCCGCTGTGGAGGACACCTGGAGTGGCTTTTGCCACGGCTTAACGAACGAGGACTGGCAGGATCGCGGCTTTGGTCGCGACACCTTGCGGAAGTGGGTTTCACTACGCAACGAGCAGACCAAACCCATCGCCTATGATCTCATCGTCGTGGCCTGGGACTACGCGAACACGAAGCGCGGTGAATACCCCGGCTACGACGACGCACACAAGAACATGCCGCTGCCCGCAGGCCGGAATCGCCTCGCCGTGGATGAAATCCTCGCCAATGCCAAGCCTAGCGTGCTCTCGGGATTCAGCGCTGATCTGCTCATCATCGAGCTGAACTCCGAAACGCCACAGCATGATGGCAACGACTCGTTTTACAAGACACTCAAGGCTGGCCGGAACTACGAGGGCTACTATGCGAAGCCGTGGCAGGAAGTGTGCGAGGCTTTCAAGGCGTTCAGTTCGGGCAAAAAAACTGGCACGACAGGTGAATCGGTCGTGAAATAGTCAACATGTCACGACTCTTCCTGCTGCTCGCCTGCGCCAGCCTCCATGCCGCAGTGCCGAACGTCATCCTCATCAACTGCGACGACCTCGGGTATGGCGATCTCGCTTGTTACGGTGCCAAAGACATCCGCACGCCGCATCTCGACCGCATGGCGGCGGAGGGCACACGATTCACGGACTTCAGCGTCACCTCCGCGCTCTGCACGCCCTCGCGCGCTGCTTTGATGACGGGGAAATATCCGGGACGTCTCGGACTAGCAACAGGTGTCCTGCGTCCTGATGCGCAAAACGGCCTCGCGGGCAGCGAAACAACCCTGGCAGAGGTTTTCAAGGCCGCCGGCCACACCACCGGCTGCATCGGCAAATGGCATCTCGGTTTCGTCAAAGGCATGCGGCCGATGGATCAGGGCTTCGACAGCTATTACGGCGTGCTGCACAACCTCGATAAGTTTGAGACCGTCGTCTTTGAAAAGGAAGGCGGCATGCCCGTGCTGCGCGGCGACACCGTCGAGAAACGGCCCGCCGTGCCCGCCGAAATGACAGGACTCTACACCGCCGAGGCGCTGAAATTCATCGAAGCCAATCGCGAAAAGCCCTTCTTCCTCTATCTCGGCCACGCCATGCCGCATCTGCCCTTCGACGCATCGCCAAAGTTCAAAGGCAAATCGCAGCGCGGCCTCTACGGAGATGTGGTGGAAGAACTCGACGATAGCACCGGCCAGATCCTCGACAAACTCCGCGCCCTCGGCCTCGCGGAGAAGACGCTCGTCATCTTCACCAGTGACAACGGCCCCGAGCGCAAAACACCCGGCACCGCCGCGCCACTCACCGGCACGAAGCACACGGTTTATGAAGGCGGCCTGCGCGTGCCCTGCATCATGTGGTGGCCCGGTAAAGTGCCTGCGAATCGCGTCTGTGCTGAATTCGTCAGCACGCTCGACCTGCTGCCCACCTTCGGCCACCTCGTCGAAACACCACCGCCCGCGAATCTTGACGGCCTTGACCAACTTGACCTTTTTCTCAACGCTGAGGCCAAATCCCGCCGCACCACGCTCTTCTCCCTCTATGGCTACAAAGAACGTCGCCTCGAATCCATGCGCGAAGGCCGCTGGAAGCTGCATTTGAACCCGAAACCGATGCTTTTCGACCTTCAGGCCGATGTGTGCGAAATGACGGACGTTTCCACGCAACATCCCGAGATCGTCCAAAAGCTCACCGAAGCCGCGAAGGCCATCCGCGAGGCCACTTTGGGAGAGTAGCAAATGTTTTGAGCTTGCGGCATGGCGTATGGTTTTGGTATCACCGCATGCCATGAGACATCTGCTGCTGGTTTCCTTGTTGCTCACGTTCGCCTCTTCCTTCTCGCAAGGCCAAAACCGTTCTCGGGACGACGGGACGCCTTTTCCTGTCGAGGAGCCTGTGCCGGTGAAACAGGACGCGATGCTGGAAAAGGACTACCAGGCCGAGCAACGGGCCTGGGCCAGGCGCATGCTTCTGGCTCCGGCGCAGGAGCGCTGGAAGAGCCAGCCGTGGGCAGCGGAAGCCTCCGCCCTGATCGAATCCGCGCTGGAACAGGCGGAGAAGGAGTTTCTCGATCCTCATGCGCTTTCGCCGCTGGCAAACCAGTTTCGCGAATTAATGCAAAAGGCTCCGGACGAGCCGCTCGTGCTCGTTTTCGGTGCGCGGGCCGTGCTGGAGGTGACGGACTCATGGCGGGAGCCGACCCCGCCGTTGGAAAAGGTGCTGTCACGATCCTTCCAGGAACTGGGCGGAGCCTTGGAGTGCCTCGCGCTTCACACGCGATGGCTGGCGGCGGAAAAAGATGGCGTCAACAAGGACGCCATCGCATCTCGCTGGGCGCAGGCAGCCATTCGTAGCCTTGGCGATGGCAGCTACGACGAGGCGACTCATGTCGTGCTGCTGCGACAGCACCTGGTCCTGATGAACACCGTCGATTTCACGCAGCCGGGGCCACTGGAGGGCTATGGCAAGGCAGTGGAGGCCGCTGCTCTGCCGGACTGGTTGAAGCTCACTTTGCGTGGCATCGCGGAAAAGGAACTGGGCTGGGTCAAGCGCAGCAGCGGGTGGGCGGACCGTGTCACCGACCAGCAGTGGAAAGGCTTCGCGGAGCACCTCAAATCCGCGCGTGAACTGCTGGGGCAGGCGGCACGCCTGCGCCCTGACCGCCCGGAGGCCGCCACCTCCATGATCGCCGTGGCGATGGGTGAAAGCGTGGACCCGTCCGAGATTCGTGCATGGTTTGACCGTGCGGTGGGCGCCCAGTTTGACTACCAACCGGCCTACACCTCCCTGCTGTGGGCCTACCGGCCGCGCTGGGGCGGCAGCCATGAGCGGATGCTCGCCTTTGGCAAGGCCTGCGCGGAGACACGCCGTTACGACACGCGTGTCCCCTCCCTGCTCATGACCGCGGCCATGAACATCACGGAGGAGATTTACAGTCCGCAGCCTGTGTTCCGACATGACCAAGTGCGCGCCGCAATTTCCACGTTGAGCCGTGGTTACCTCGAAGCGGCGGCCGCCGCGCCGCCTCTGACGCGCCACCTGCGGCAGTCGGACGCGGCGCTGTGCGCCTGGCTTGCGGACGACGACGCGCTGGCAGCGCAGGCGCTCGCCGCCGCAGGTCCGCGCCTGCACCGCGGCACCCGATCCCGCCTGCACGAAATGTTTCTCCACGAGAGCCTCCTGCGGGCAGAGGTGGAGGCAGACACCGGTGCCTACGGCGAGGCTGTGCGCGCCGCCGCCAGTCCCGCGCCGGACGCTAAGGTCGAGGACATCCACGCCGCTTTTCTCAAGGTGGATGAGAAGGGCCTCTCCGACGACGCCCTGGAGTATGTGCGTGAGGCGCGAGAGTTCACCGGCCTGCAAAAAGCCGTGGAGGCAGGCGGCTGGGTGAGCCTGCCCTTCCGAAGGCATCTCACCGCCTTTCTCCAGCCTGAGGAGGGAGACTGGAGCGTGGACAAGGAAGGCTGCCTCGTCAGCCGCGGCACGGACCATCCGCGTTCCCGCCTGCTGCTGCGCGTGCCCTTGGGGCCGGACATTGAGATGAAGGGCGAGATCGCCCTCGACATGCCCGCCGGAGTTCAGCGCAGCCGCTTTGGTCACGGCTTCGGGCCCTTGCTCCACTGGCTGCCAGACTGTGTGAATGGCCTGCGCGTCATGATCATTCCGATCCGCGGCGATCAGGCCGCCACGAAGGCCTGGTGCGCGAGCCCGGACAAAAGCACCCGCTCGGTCGATTTTCGCCTTCAGGAGTGGAATACCTTCAGCGTACGCACGGCTGGCGGAAAAATCACCTATGAGGTGAACGGCCGCACCGTCGCCACGCGCGATGACATGGCGCGGCTCGGCCTGGAGGTGGAGGCCGGCCTGATCGGCTTCAACTCTTATCGCATGCCTCCCGGCAGCACGGCACGCGTGCGGAACGTCAGCCTGCGCAAGATCAATGCCGCCGCGCTTGCCCCGGCGGCCGTGCCCGCCCTCGCGACTGTTTCAACCGCCGCCTCCGGCCTTCCAGACTGGACTTGGAAAGCCGCCGGCATCTTCGCGCTGCTGCTCCTGGCCATCTTCATTCCGCGCCTGATGCCAAAACAGGAAGACTGACTTATCGAACGCCGGGCGAGCCTGCCTGATGAATTATTGGCACTGCGTCGGCCATCGTCGGGAATACACTGGAGCATGCCAGATTCGCCCAACAGCACCGAAAGCCTCATTCTGCTGCTCACGCAGCATCAGGAACCGCTTTTCCGTTACATCTTCAGTCTCGTGCCCTGCGAGGCCGATGCGCGGGACATCTTGCAGGAGACGAGCGTGGCCTTGTTTCGGAAGTTCGACCAGTATGACACCACGCGGCCCTTTTTGCCGTGGGCGTATCGCTTCGCTTATCTCCAGGTGCAGAAGCATCGCGAGAAGTCGGCACGCTCGCCGCTGCTGCTGTTTAGTGAGGATGTGATCGACCTCATCGCGAATGAGCGTGCCCACATTGAACCACAACTCGACGAGCGTCTGCGGCTCCTCGATGGCTGCCTCGGCAAACTCACGCCGCAGGACAAGGAACTGGTCACCAGCCGCTACGCTCTACGCCAGAGCGCGGAGGAGATGATGCAGCGCTTCGCCCTGAGCCGCCGCACGCTGTTCCGCAATCTGGAGCTGCTGCGCCAGCGCCTGCACGAGTGCGTCACACGCCAGCTTCAATCGGAGGGCCTCGCATGAACCTCGAATCGCTCATCCACACCCAGCTCGACAATGAGATCACGCCCGAGCAGCACGCGCAGCTCGAAAGCCTCCTGCGCAACGACTGGCAGGCCCGCCGCCTTTATCTCGAACTCGCCGATCAACACGCCCGCCTGCTCCAGCAGCCGCAAATCGGCACGGGTCGCCTTCAAAACCAAGCCTCTGCGTTCTCCCAATCTCTGCGGTGGAAAAAACTCATCCCAGCGTTCGCTGCCGCTGCCGTCATCACGCTCGCGTTTGTCTTCTGGCCACGCGAAACTACCGACGCCGAGGCCACCTCGAACGGCGTTGCCATGCTCAGCCAGACAATGGACGCCGAGTTCGAGCAAACCACCCTCCGCAGCGGCGACACGATCAATCCCGGCACCATCAAGCTCGCCAAAGGCCTCGCGCAGATCGAGTTCTTCAGCGGCGCCACCGCCTTGGTCGAAGGAGCCGCCGAAATCGAAATCATCTCCGCCTGGGAGGCACGTTGTGTTAACGGTCGCGTGCGTGTGCATGTGCCACCGGCTGCGAAAGGCTTCCTCATGCACGCCCCCGGCATAAAGCTGGAGGATCTCGGCACCGAGTTCGCGCTGAATGTGAAGGACAACACCAGTGCCGTACATGTCTTCGAGGGCGAGGTCATCGCGCACACCGACCAACCGCCCGCCAGCCTCAAAGAAGGCATGACGCTCGGCCAGACGACCGCTGGTTTCCTTCCCATCAGCGAGTTGCAAGGCTTGGTGAAGCAGCGCCAGAGCCAGCGCCATGCGGACTGGCAGAAGTGGTCGCAGGAAGCGCGCAAAGACCCGCGCCTCATCGCCTACTACACCTTCAAGCATTGGCCGGACGACCGCTGGGATCGGCTCGTGAACAACTTCACCGAGCCACGCCGCAAAGAACGCGCAGGCGGAGCCGTCGGAGCGAGCTGGACACAGGGCCGCTGGCCGGAAAAGGAGGCGCTTGAGTTCAAACGCCCCGGTGATCGTGTGCGCCTGAATCTCGACGGCACCTACCAGGCGCTCACACTCGCCTGCTGGGTGAAGGTCGATAGCGTGGACAAAAAGTATAACTCACTGCTGCTCACCGACTGCTACGACAACGGCGAGCCGCATTGGCAGATCCACGAGGACGGCAGCCTCATGTTCTCGATCATTTATCGACCTGCCGATGCCGCGAAGAACGCGATGTACAACCAGATGTATTACAGTAAACCCGTCTTCACCGCCGACAGCCTCGGCCGCTGGCATCACCTCGCCGTGAGCTATGACAATCAAAGCGGCGCGGTCATCCAATACTTCGACGGCCGCGAGGTCAGCCGCGAAGTTTCCGCGCTGCATCAACCCGGTCGCGACATCACCTTCGGTCCCTGCGAGATCGGCAACTGGGGCCTCCCAACCGCCAGCCACCCCTTCCCCATCCGCAATCTGAACGGCGCGATTGATGAATTTGCGATCTACAGCGCCGTTTTATCCGCCGCTGAGATTCAAACCATTTATCAACAAGGCCAACCCGAATGAGCTTTTTTATCCGCACATGACTGACAAAGCTATCCTCCTCATTTTAGTGGCTGTTTCCTCGCTCCATGCCGAGGACGCCGAGGCGTTGTTTGTGCGCCGCGTATGGCCGCTGTTTCAGGAGAAGTGCCTCGCCTGTCATGGGAACGACGAGAAGAAGATCAAGGGTGGCTTCGACATGCGCACGCTCGCCGCCACGCTCAAGGGCGGTGAGAGCGAGCAGACTGCGCTCATACCCGGCAAGGCGGATCAAAGCCCGCTGTATCTCGCCATCACCCGCAAGCATGACGACTGGGAGGCGATGCCGCCGAAGGAAGCCGACAAGCTCTACGCTGAGCAGATTGCCTGGATCAAAGACTGGATCACCGCAGGTGCTGCATGGCCGGATGAAGTCCGCCGCAATGAGATCGCGAAGGCCAACGCCGAGAAGTGGAGCGCGGAAGATGGCATCACGGTGAAGACGACAGGAGCGCTGTCGCCGGAGTGGGCAAACCGGCGTTATAAGCCGGAAGGTTTGTGGGCGTATCAGCCGGTGAAGAAACCGAGCGTGGAGCCAGAAGCGAAGGGCCAGGAAATTGATGCACTGCTGGCGGTCAAAGATCCCGCGCCGCCTGCGGATGCCCGCACCTTCATCCGTCGCGCCACCTTTGACCTTACGGGCCTGCCGCCGACGCCGGAGGAGGTGACGGCGTTTGTGGATGAAATGGATAGGACGAATGGGAGTGATGCGACCTATGCGAAGCTGATTGATCGTCTTTTGGAGTCACCGCACTACGGCGAGCGCATGGCGCGGCACTGGCTGGATGTGGTGCGCTATGCGGACAGCAGCGGTTTTGCGAATGACTACGAGCGCGGGAATGCGTGGCGCTACCGCGACTATGTGGTGCGCAGCTTCAATGCCGACAAACCGTATGACCAGTTCATCAAAGAGCAGATCGCAGGAGATGAATTGAAACCAAATGATGCAGAATCACTGATCGCGACTGGTTTCTTGCGCATGGGGCCGTGGGAACTGACAGGCATGGAGGTGGCGAAGGTGGCACGGCAGCGGTTTCTCGATGATGTGACGAACAGCGTGGGTGAAACCTTCCTCGCTCACTCGCTGCAATGCGCGCGCTGTCATGATCACAAATTTGATCCCATCCCAACGCATGATTATTACTCGATGCAGGCCTGCTTCTCGACCACACAGCTTGCGGAGCGTCAGGCACCGTTTTTGAAGGAGGAGAACACTGTGGGATTTGATGAGAAGAAGCATCTGGAGACGCGACGTATCGAACACATGCAGATGCTCAAGACCTTGGATGCAAAAATGCTCGCCAATGCCGAGAAGTGGTATGCCGAAAAGAAGCTGGACCGCAGTGCGTGGGACAAGGCGGTGGCATCAGCGCAGGCATTCATTGCGCAGGGCGGCAAGATGAAGAAGGGCAAGCGTGATTTCACCGGTGCCTTTGAGGTGGCCCGTAGCGCGATGCAGAAACAGAATCTGCCGGAAGATCAGTATCCGCCGAAGCTTGTCGGCTTCGAACCCGAGGATTACGGCAACGAGCGTGTGGCACGCAAAGGTCTGGAGCGGCTGAAGTGGGAACTGGAGCGCTATGAGCCCTTCGCATTCAGTGTCTATAATGGCCGCACGCCGCAGATCACGTCGGTCAATCAACCGATGCGGATGCCGCAGGATCGCATGACGAGCGGTGAACTGGAGCAGACGGCCATCCTGGGCGGCGGTGATCTGTTTTCGCCGACGAAGCCGGTCAAACCGGGCGTGCTGTCCGTTCTGGCAAGCGTCGAGTTTCGCGATGCTGTCGAAGGCCGTCGAATGACGCTGGCGAACTGGATTGCGAGCCAAGACAACCCGCTGACCACGCGCACCATCGTGAACCGCCTATGGCTCTGGCACTTCGGCCAGGCCATCGCGGGGAACCCGAACAACTTCGGCAGCACGGGGAAGAAGCCGACTCATCCCGAACTGCTCGACTGGCTGGCGGCGACGCTGGTGGAGAAGAACTGGAGCATCAAGGAGATGCATCGGGTGATCATGATGAGCGCGGCGTATCGTAGAGCGAGTTTTACGCCACCTTCAAACCCCGCCGCCTCATGGCCGAAGAGATGAGGGACACGATGCTCAGTATCACGGGTGAACTGAATCCCGCTCTCGGCGGCATCCCGAATCGCCCGGAGATCAACATCGAGGTGGCGATGCAGCCGCGGCAGGTGATGGGCACCTTTGCGGCAGCCTGGGTGCCGAATGCGTTGCCGGAACAGCGGCATCGGCGCAGTTTGTATGCGCTGAAGATTCGCGGCGTGCGTGATCCGTTCATGGAGGTGTTCAATGAGCCTGGGCCGGACTTTTCGTGCGAAGCACGTGAAGTTTCGACGGTCACGCCGCAGGTTTTCAGCCTGTTCAATGGTCAGGCGAGTTATGATCGTGCCTTGGCGCTGGCGAATCGTGTTTTGAAGGAAAAATCGGCTGATGTGATCGAGCGAGTGTTTCAGCTCACCTATGGCCGGACTCCAACGGCGGATGAGAAGGCAGCTTGCGAAGCCCACTGGCAGCAGATGCAGAAGAAACAAGCCACCGTGGTCATTGCGACACCCAAACCGCCACTGAGCGTGAAGCGCGACGCTGTGGAGGAGAACACGGGCGAGAAGTTTTCGTTCCACGAGAAGCTGCCCGGATACACCGAGTTCATTCCCGACCTGCAACCTGCTGATGTCGATGCTCGCACGCGTGCGCTGGCAGATGTGTGCCTCGTGTTGCTGAACTCGAATGAATTTTCTTATCTCTACTGAGCCATGAACACCTCCTTCTTTCCCTGTGCTGGATCGCGCGCCTTTCATGCACCGACGCGGCGTGAGTTTGTGTATGGACTGGGCACTTCACTTGGCAGCGTAGCTCTGACTTCGCTGTTGGCGGCGGAAGCGAAGGGACCGCTGGCGCCCAAGGCGCAGCAGGTGCCGGCGAAGGCCAAGAACTGCATTTTTCTAATGATGGAGGGCGGGCCGAGCCATATCGACTGCTTTGACCCGAAGCCGATGCTGGAGAAGCTGCATCTGAAGGAGTTCACGCGGGAGGGGAAGCAGAAGTCAGCGATGGAGAGCGGGAAGCGGTATTATGTGAAGTCGCCGTTCAAGTTCGCACAGCATGGGCAGTCGGGCGCGTGGATGAGCGAGCCGTGGCAGCATCTGAGCGCGGTGGCGGATGAGTTGTGTTTCTTTCGCGGATGTCAGGTCGATTCGGTGAACCATCCGACGGCGATGTATCAGATGAACTGCGGCAATCGCTTCGGCGGTGATCCGGCGATTGGGTCGTGGGTGACGTATGGACTCGGCTCGGTGAATCAGGATCTGCCGGGATTCATCGTGCTGCCGGAGATCAGCTATCCGCAAGGCGGGAGCGCGAACTGGGGCAATGGTTATCTGCCAGCGCAGTTTCAAGGGACGCCGCTAAGGCCGAAAGGCTCGCCGATTCTCGATTTGAAACCGCCGCAGGGCATCGCGCCGGAGCATCAGCGAGCGAATCTGGATCTGCTGGCGAAGTTAAATCAAAAGCACGCCGAGGAGCATCCGTGGCACGATGAACTGAAGGCTCGCATGAACAATTACGAGCTGGCCTTTCGCATGCAGACGCAGGTGCCAGAGACGCTGGACCTGAGCAAGGAAGACGACAAGACGAAAGCCATGTACGGCATCGGTAATGACGCGACGGATGCTTTTGGTCGGAAGTGTTTGTTAGCGCGCAAGCTGGTGGAGAAGGGCGTGCGCTTTGTGCAGCTCTACGCAGGCACCTGGGACAGTCATGACTACATCGAGCGTGCGCACGGCAATCTGATCCGGCAGGTGGACCAGCCGATTGCCGCGCTGATCAGGGATCTCAAACAACGCGGTCTTTTGGACGACACGCTGATCGTTTGGTGCGGTGAATTTGGACGCACTCCGGACAACGGCGTGCGCGGTGGCACGGCCTATGGCCGCGATCACAACCCGAAGGCGATGATGGTCTGGTTTGCCGGCGGTGGCGTGAAGGCGGGTCACACCATTGGTTCCACCGATGATCGCGGCATGGAAGCCATCGAGGAGGTGCATCATGTGCGTGATGTGCATGTGACCCTGCTGCGGCTGCTCGGCCTGGATGACAACAAGCTGACGTTTTATCACGCGGGCCGCTTCAAGCAGCTCTCGCAGTTCGGGGGGCGGGTGATTGATAAATTGATTGGTTAAAAATGAGCGATGTCTTCATCATTACACGTTCAAGCATGGCATGATGAAAAAACTGCTCTCCCTTCTCCTGCTGGCAGCCGCCACAGCGGCGGTATGGATCGTGTTGAAGCCTGACCGACAGGGTTCCGGCACGCTCACGGTGTTCTGCGCCGCTGGATTGAAGAAACCTGTGGAAGAAATCGCTCTCGCTTATCAAAAGGAAACGGGAACGGAGGTGCGGCTGCAGTATGGCGGCACCGGAACGCTGCTCAGTCAGCTCAAAATCGCCAAGCAGGGTGATCTTTTCGTCGCTGCGGATGATGGAGCACTGGCGGATGCGAAAAAACTGGGTGTGACCCGTGAAGAGTTTCAAGTGGCGAAACAGAAGCCGGTGCTGGCCGTGGCCAGGGGCAATCCCAAGCACATCGACAGCCTGGAGGCGCTGAAGAAGGACGAAATCAAACTGGCACTGCCGAACCCCGAAGCGGCGAGCATAGGACGTGTGACGAAGAAACTGCTCGGGAGTGAATGGGATGCACTGGCGGCCAAGGCAGCGGTGATGAAGCCGACCGTGACCGAAATCGCGGCGGATCTCTCGCTGGGAGCGGTGGATGCGGCGATTGTGTGGGACTCGACCGTGCCGCAGTTCAAGGAGCTGGAGGCCGTGACGCTGCCGGGGCTGGCGAAACATGAAGAATTTGCCACGGCCACGGTGCTTGCCTCCTGCCAGCAGCCTGCGGAGGCGCTGCGATTCGCCCGCTACCTGACCGCACCTGAAAAAGGGGCCGTCATTTTCCAAAAACACGGATTCACTGCGGTGCCGGGAGACAAATGGGCGATGCGGCCCGACTTGATTCTTTACAGCGGCGGCGTGAACCGCACGGCCATTGAGAAGCTGCTGCAGCAGTTCGCCACGCGCGAGGGCATCACGATGACGACGGTGTTCAACGGCTGCGGCATCCTGTGTGCGACGATGAAAACAATGGGCGACAGCAGCAATCCAAAATTCCCGGATGCTTATTATGCCTGCGACATCTGCTTTGTGCCGCCCGTGGCTGAACAGTTTCCAGAATCAGTCATGCTGACGGAGGCGGAGATTGTGATCGCCGTGCCGAAGGGCAACACGCAGAACATCCGCACGCTGGCCGATCTGGCACGTCCGGGGTTGCGTGTCGGCCTGTGCAATGCGGAGCAGTCCACACTGGGCTTTCTCACGAAATCGATGCTGAAGTCGATGAATCTGTGGGACAGCGTGAGCAAGAATGCTTCATCCCAGGTGCCTACGGCGGATTTTTTGGTCAACCAGATGCGCACGGGCTCGCTGGACGCGGCGGTGGTGTATCGCATCAATATTCATAACGACAGTGTGCATTTCGATGCGGTGCCGCTGCCTGCGGACAAATCGAAGGCGGTGCAGCCCTTTGCCGTGCGTCATGATTCGCCGAACAAACAGATGGGCCGCAGATTGCTGGGATTTCTACGCGAGCACCACGAGAGTTTTGAAGATGCGGGCTTTGTCTGGAAAGGCGATACGGCTCCGGTCAAAAGCACCGAGATCGTGCTGCCTGACTGGTTGAAGCAGAAATAATGCGCGGGAGGCGGATCAATCAGCCTGAAGAACCTGTTCCAAACCGCGCGCTAGCAAATCGTGCTGCCAGTTCATGAGGTGGTTGGCAGGATTGCCATCAATGACGAGCTCTTCGATGGTGCCCCGTGATCCAAGCAGCGAAGGCTCGATTTCCAGTTCTTGAGCCACTTTCTCGCGATGAGCGCAGAGCTTGTCGATCTGATCGCGTTGGGTGTCGCTGAGGCGGCCTTTGACTTTTTTAGCCCGTGCCGGCCATTCGGAAGATGGGGATGCGATGACGGCAGCCACGATGTCATGGAACTCTTTTTTCCAGCGCGGACGCCAGCCGTTGGGGGGATTGAGCGACTGATCGACCTCGAACTGCTCGGCATAGGCGACCATCTGCTTGTTCGACATGATTTTGAAGCATGGGGTGTCGCGCTCCTTTGCGATACCTTCACGCCACTCCCACATGGCCTTCAAAACGGCCAAGCCTTTGGGATGCAGACGACCGCAGCCTTGCACACGCCACGGATCTTCGCGCTGAGCATTGTCACGCGCGGCGACATCTTCTTGCAACTCACGACAGCTTTGATGAAACCAGTCCTCCCTGCCCTTCTCCCGAAGCTGGGAGACAAACTTGTCCGCGATTGGGAGCAGGTAGCGCACGTCATCGACGGCATACGAAAGCATATTCGGCGGGAGCGGGCGGCGGCTCCAGTCAGCCTTCTGCGAGGCCTTGCAGAGATCAAGGTCAAAGGTATTTTTTACCAAGGCGGCGAGACCAAACTGACGTGCGCCGAGGAGACGTGCGGCAATCTGCGTGTCACGAATCACGCGCGGGCTCCAATCGTAGGTCCGCCTGAGCATGGTCAGATCGTAATCAGCGCCGTGAAACCACAACTCATGCGCATCAAGCAATTCCAGCAGCGATGAAACATCGGCAATGGCCAGCGGATCAACCAGGGCATAACGACCGGCACAGTTTACCTGCAGAAGACAGAGCTTCTCATGGTAGTGGTGCAGGCTGTCAGCCTCGGTGTCGAGGCAGCAGCGCTTGTCCGGGCTGTCTGCAAGCCAACGCCGCATCTTGCCGATCCATTGATCGAGATGCTTCGGCGTGTCGATAAACTCGTAGTCCGCCTGTATTGATCCAGCTTCGCTCATTTCAGGCCCATCAGGAGGATTTCAGCGTTGTTGCTGGTGCGGTTGATGTTGCGAATGAGCAATTCGAGCGCCTCGACAGCAGGGACAGCAGCGAGCTGCTTGCGCACCTGGGTAATGCGCTTGAACTCGTCGGGATGATATAGCAAGTCATCGCGACGCGTGCCGGATTTAAGCAGGTGCAGGGCCGGATAAATCCGGCGCTCGGAGATTTCACGGTCAAGCGTGGCCTCCATGTTGCCGGTGCCTTTGAATTCTTCGAAAATCACCTCGTCCATGCGGCTTTCAGTTTCGATGAGGGCTGTGGCGATGATGGTCAGGCTGCCGCCTTCCTCCACGTTGCGAGCAGCACCAAAGAATTTCTTGGGTTTTTGCAAGGCCTTGGTGCCCACGCCACCTGACATGATGGCACCCTTGCCTCCTTGCATGGCATTGTATCCACGAGCTAGACGGGTGATGCTATCGAGCAAAATAACGACATCCTTCTTCATCTCGACGAGCCGGCAGGCGCGTTCGCGCACGATCTCGGCAACTTGGCTATGCCGTTTCGGACTTTCATCGAATGTGGAGCTGTAAATCTCACAGCCTTGCACGGTTTCCTCGAAATCGGTGACCTCTTCGGGGCGCTCATCGAGCAGGAGAACAATGAGCGTGATCTCCTTGTGATTCTGCGAGATGGATTTGGCGATGTCCTTGAGGATCACTGTCTTGCCCGAACGAGGAGGCGCGCAGATGAGACCGCGCTGGCCTTTGCCGAGCGGTGCCACGATGTCGAGAATGCGTGAGCTGACAGCACAGGGCTTCGGAGTTTCGAGAATGATGCGCTTGTTCGGGAAGGTGGCGGTCAATTTGTCAAATTCTGTGGGAGACTGCCAGTTTTCGATCGGCATGCCTTCGACCTCGGTGATGCGATCGATCGCCAGATACTTGTCCCGGTCCTTAGGGGCCTTGGCAAAACCCGCAATCTTCTGGCTGGGACGCAGATTAAATTTTCTGACCAAAAACAATGGAACAAAAACATCCTCAGGCAGGGGGGTGAAACTGTATTTCGGATAACGGATGAGCCCATAGTTATCCATGCCAATTTCGAGGACACCCTCGACTTTGAGGCGGGTTTTGTTCTCGGCGAGCCAGGAACAGAGATCGTAGATGAGCTGATGCTTGGTGCGGCTGGCATTCAACCGGAGGCTGACCGCGTCTGCGAGCTCCTGTAATTCCGCCAGGGTGCTATTTTGCAAATCGTTGATTGAGATTTCCTGCGGAAAGGGTGGTTGAGCACCTTCGGACTTCTGCAAGTCACCAGCCTGCTCAGCAGCCTCGGCAGGGTGATGCTTTAGGTGCCCCGACTGCGAGCCAAGACTCGCCAAGGAGGGATCAGCAGCAGAGAGGGTTTCCGATGTTTGATTGACGGGGGGAGCCGTAATCGTGGCGGGGGATTCGGTAGATTGGTCGTTCATGCTTGCAAGAGTGGACTTGCCAGCGTCAGCACCTGGGCTTCAAGAGAGGCCAGACTGCCATCATTCCAAATGACGGCGTCCGCTCTTTCAACCTTGGCTTCGATGGGCCATTGGGCCTCCAAGAACTTGTGAACGGTCTGTTCGTCGAGCCCCCGGGTTTCCATCATCCGCCTGACCTGCACCGACCGGCTGGAAGCCACCACGATGACGAAGTCTGCTGAAACTGTAGAACCAATCTCATAGTGGAGGGGGACTTCCGCAAGGAAAAGATTCACACCCGACCTGTTAGCCTCAATACGGGCTGCTTCCAAAGCGGCGAGAACCGGAGGGTGCAGAATTGCTTCCAATTGCTTGCGGAGTGAGGTCTCTGGCAGCACCGCGTCCCGCAACCATTCACGGTTTGCCTCCCCGGAGGTCTGACGCGTCTTGGGACCAAATGCAGCCACCAGTTTTTCAACCATAGCAGCATTTTTTAACTCCTCAGCAACAGCCAGATCAGCAGAAAACGCATAGGCATAGGGTCCAAAGTGCCTCAGCATCAAAGCCATCACTGAACTTTTACCACAACCAGCGCAACCGGTAATCAGCCAAGAATTCATGGGATACGACCTTAGGAGACACAGATTTAGCCACAAAACGAAATCAGGCAGGACGCTTTCGCAGGTCCTGCCTGATTCGGTTTGTGATTTTTTCGAAGGACTACGGGGCAGGCGTTACTGATGGCAAAAGTGTTCCCACTGAGCCGGGACCTGCTATGGCTGCACCTGCGGCCGGTTGATTGTTTTTCACCTTTTGGCCTGATGGATCAATTAAATGAGCGGTAACGAATATCATTAGGTTACGCTTAAAGTGTTGTTCGGACTCAGATTTGAACAGGCGCCCAATAAGAGGCAGATCGCCAAGAAGAGGGATTTTATCTTCCACATCCTGTATATCTTCACGAATCAGTCCTCCCAACGCTACCGTCTGGCCATCCCAGATAGAAACCCCAGTGGTGACTTTACGAACCGAGAAAACGGGCTGATTGATCACGTTGGGAGTAATCAGGCGCTCTGGCTGACTAATTGGTATATAAGAGGTGTTTCCAGGAGGAATCCCAGCAGTCAATTGAATTGGCAGAACTGACTGGCTGGAGGGGGATAAGATCGGCGAGCCATAATTGATAAAACCATCGAATTCCACAACTTCAGGAGCCAAGGTAAGTTCTATGGTGTTTCCATCAGCCCCAACGGTAGGTTCAGCTTCGAGCCTAACTCCCGTTTGTCGCATTTCAAATGCGGTCGGTGTTGTAGGAGTAGCGATCTGTGTACCACCACCACCACCAAGGGTGAGATTCCCCCCCCCTCCCTGCGGAAGCTGAGGCGGATCAAATTCAGTTGGATAAATGAATTCACGAGTCACCTCCATTGTTGCACGAGTGCCGCTCTTTGTAGTCACACTTGGAGCGCTCATCAAATCCACTCCTTTTTTCTGGCTCAATCCGCGAAGCACCATCTGAAACTGCGGGTCGGAAAAAATACCCGCTGCGGAAAAAATACCAGGCGCAACGTTTGCAGTGCCTGTGGTTGCACCAGTCGTCAACAGGTTGTCAATACTGTTATTGTTGACTGCGTAATTGCCAGATCGCAATCCAGACGAAATGGGTCCAGCCCCCGTCGGGAAGACTGGAGTTGCCCCTGTTGGAGGCAGCCCTGCCCCGCTCGGAACGGGACCTGCAAATGCTCCCACAATAGGAATCGCGGGGAATACCGTTGTCAGAGGAGTGCCTGTTAGAAGAGCGGGGCTTACGTAGTTGCTTGTAAACGGATAGTTGGCCGGAGAGTACGCATTGCCAGTACCTGTAGCCCCACCTCCAAGGAACACATTGTTCCCATTCATGCCCACACTGCCAAGCAACCAATCAAAACCCAGCTCTTCAGTGTTCTTTTGCGTCACTTCAACAAACTTGGAGGTGATGACGACCATCTTGGGAGCATTCTTGGTGATCGTATCCACAAATGCTTCGACCAAATCAAGGTTGGGCTGCGTGTTTCTAACCACCAACTGCGACGTTGCCGGGTTAAAACTAGCGGACGATCCATCTGAAAAAGTAATTCCTTGAGCTTCGAGAATCTGCTTGGCAGTTTTTCTTGCAATAAGACCACCACCGGCTGGAGCGGCCCCACCGCCTGCGGCGAAGGGGTCAGCCGGCGCAGATGGAGCAGCTGCTCCACCACCATCGCCACCGCCAATGCTGAGGAAATCAGGAGGCACTCGATATGTCCTCGTATATTGTTGGCTAGCATCTTCAGACAGGGGCACCACCAAAACGGCATGCGCCTCAACCTTGTATTTCATTTGTGCCAGTTCGGTGACATAACGTAATGCCTCAGACATCGGGACGTCTTTCAAGTCAAGACTGATCGAGGCATTACTTGGAGCATCGCCCGTGCGAAGGATAATATTCACCCCTTTGACGCCGGAAGCATCCGTAAAGGTGTCCAAGTCTCGGCTTTTGACTCGAAGATACTCAATAGCCTCATCAATCGTGGCCCCTTGGAATTGCACTGTCGGAAAGATTATTTTGTTCATTTTCTCTGTCAGAAATGACCCAGGACTGCGCCCCATACCATAATCAAATGCCACTTGCGCCCCCTGCACCGGCACTTTGTCTTCCCATGCTTCATCCACCTGGGCCAGCATCTTGGCGCGCTGATGATCGTATGCTGCTTTGTAGTACTCCATGCGTTTGCGCTCGGCATTTTCCATGCCACGGCGAGCGGCACTATTGTACGGATCCACACGAAGAACATCTTGATACTGCGAAATGGCTGTGTCGTAGTTGCCAATTTCTACCGAACTGTTTGCTATGAGAAGCCCCTTCTTTACAACGGTAACATTTTCCACATGCTGTGCGGTGAGAGCAGGCGGCCAACGATCAGGGTCATCCAATTGCTTCAGGAACACCAGAGCATCTTTATGCCCAGGAATGGACACGATTGCACCTTCTAGCAATTGACGTGCTTCGTCATATTTGCCTTCTTTGGCTCGTTCGCGCGCAACAACCACGCTGCAATCAGCATGCTTGAGTTGGGCAAGTTCGAGCCAGTCACGGGTCAGTGGGGCATTGGGAAGGGCATCAATAGCCGCCTTGTATGAACCGAGAGCGCCATCATAATCCCCCTCACTGAAAAGTTTATCTCCACGATCCATGGCGGTTCGGGCATCCTCAATGCGCGCGTAACGGCGGGCGATTTCGCGGTTGGCCATTCCTGAAACGGAACTTTGAGCCATGATTTGCGGCGAAATCGCAGTCAAAGCAAGGAGGGACAGGTTAAGCACCAGACGGGAGGGATGGGTCATAAGGCGAACTAGCAGCGTTTTTGTGGTAAAGTATGATTACTAACAGATGAAGGCGAACTTTGGCGAGATATTTTTTTGGCTGAGAGGAAAAATCCACCGTGTTATCCCTGCTGAATTTCAACGGTTTCTGGCGTGGGTTTGCCATCGTTGCCGAGAGGCGCGATGACGGCCTTGGTTTCTTCCAGCTTTAGGATGTAATAGGATTTGCCAAGGCCCGGAAGCTGGAAGGATTTGCCCTCTTTGACGGTGCCAGGCACCATCTGTCGCTTTTTCCATCGGAACTCCAATTCAGCCTCATATTCAGCAAGATTAATTTCCTTGCCTTGGGTGAGATCAAACTCCTTGTTTGTGGACAGATCGAGAATTTTCAGGACGAAAACCTCCATCGGCCCAAGTGTCGGGTGTTGAATGGTGTCTTTTTTGGACGAGATAATCTTGAAACGAACTACTCCCCTTTCAAAACCGAAACCTTCGTTCGATGCCGCAAACTTGCTGCTTTTGGGCTCGGGCTTCAGGCGTTGAATTTGGAAGGTCGCCCCATCCCCACTGACCATTTTTAAAATATAATCATGACTGATGCGCTGGCGCAAAAACAACTTGTTGGTAAGCGGGGGCATTGAATTCGCATCACGGGGATTGGTTTTGGCGTTGAATTCTTCCAAGTTTGAGAAGCCATCGTCATCTGCATCCAAATCGCCCACATTGGGGGAGAAAATATCCGGAAGCTGGGATTCTGGTGGGGTTTTGGTCAAGTCACCGGTGAGAAAAATGTTGGTCATGGGCTCACGGAGCTTCGGTTCCGGCAGCAGGAGGTCGAACAATTGGCCGCCTTTCATGACGAGCAGCACCGACTTGTTCAAAGGAACGGCCTTGCCCCCTTTCACGGGCGAAACCCATGAATACTTCTTCTTGATGGTTTCAATGGCCCCAACAACAGCCTGATTATTAGGCGCACTGAGGTCATTCTTGGACGTTGTCTGCGTCAGCGCCAAACTCTCCTCAAACCCTTGGGATTGGAGGACGAGCCAGACCGCCACCCCGATGGCGAGAAGGGACGAGATGGTCAGGATTATTTTTTCGTAGTTTCCCTGGCTGTTCTGCATGGTGCGTGAGGGCTTGCGGTATTAAAGGGGGTCAAAAATATTCAACGCCCAACAGGTGGCTGGGCAACGACACCTTTGGCGGCGTCCAAAAACTTTACCAAATCGATCTCCATTCTAACCTTCAATCGTTCTTTTCCGATGACAGGCACAGAGTCAGCAGTGGCCGGAGGAGGAGGCTTGATTTCATCCGATGCCGCAGGAGCAGGTGCTGCTGCTTCACCTCCTCCACCAGGATTAGGGGGCACCACCTCTGGGAGACGAACATCCGATTTCAAAGGCCCGTCCTGACGTTCATTCTCGATGCGCAGCAGCCGCAGACTGGTGAAGAACGGCATGTCTGAAGGATTCGCAAGACGGCTGATCAAAAGCTGCAGCGGCCCCTGGTCCAAGGTCAAAATCACCGAAATCTGCCGTTTTTCGAGAATAGCGGAAGCCATCTGCTGCTGGGGCTGCACTCCAGTTCTGCTGTTCCGCTGCGGCGACGAAGCCGCTTGGTCCTGTTCGATGGCGAGTTTGGAGCGCTCCAGGAGATCAACCGATTGAACCCCACACTGCATAAATAGCCGGACTAATTCATCCATGGCATCCAGAAAGCTGGCAAGCTCGGCGGCGGCGGCGGCGGATTTCGGCAATCCGGCGGTGTAATCATCGAATCCAAATGCAAACTCAGGCGGGAGTGACATTTTGGACATTGTCGCCGCTTTGCGTGCTTCCGCGATCTTGGTTTTGAGCTTGGCCTGGAATTCGATGTCCTTGGTCGGCTGCACCGGGGGCTGCAAAATGAGCAGTGCCCCCCCAAGCCTGTTCACGTTCACCGCATACTCCTCCACCAGCGCCTGCTTGGCCTTCACGTTGTCTTCGGTGGGGGCCAGACGCGATCCCTTCAAACCAGCCACCTGGCTGCCCATGCTGAGGTAAGCGTCTCTTGTTTCGGCATAATTGCTCCATGCATCAAACAGCAGGTAGCCCAAGGCCAGTGAGCCTGCGAGGATGACGCCAAGAATGGCGGCAAGCGGTTTGTTTTCACGAATCCAGTCCATGGTCTTTATTTGAATTGCAGAGGCTTGCTCAGCGGCATTTTAATCTCGAAATGATAGGCGTAGCGGTCTTCCTCGACGCCACTGTCAACCTTCACGTATTCGTCACGCTTGGTTTCAAAATCTTTCATGACGAAAGCCTCCATTTTGGCCAGTTTGGCTGCAAAATCATAGACCACTTTTTGTTCGCCCTCGGTGTTTCGACGATACAAACCCTGAAGACGCAGTTTATAGACCGGAGCTGCTGGCATCCCCGGCTTTGTGGCTTCAGACTTGGATTTGTCATCGCTATTCCCACCCCACAGGGGTGCGGTAACAGGCTTGTCATCCTTGATCAGTTCGATGACTGTCAGCCAGATCAGATCATTGTCGAACTGCTGATTGAGGTCATTGAGCAGCCGCGCCCACCAAGAGCGGTCGATGACCGCCTGTTCGAGTTGCGAGCTGCGCACACGCAGCTCTTCCTGCCTGACCTCCAACTGGCGGATGTCATTGGCCAGCTTGCTCAGACGCGAGCCGTCGGCCTGCATGGCGGCTGCACGTTCCTGGATTGCCTCGCTGGCACTCTTGAACCAGAAAATGGAGGCTCCCAACGCACCCAAAATACAAAGACCTGCGAGGATCAGGGCCGGCGCACGCCGCGCGGCATCACGCGCGGCGGCCAAGGCGTCAGGAATCAACTCAATCTCACATGGACAGGCCCCCATGCCACGGAGCGCCAGCCCGACCAATTCCCCGAGCGCCGGGGCATCAACCTTGGCGGCTTCGCCATTCACACCGCGATCCGGCTGCACACCACGCAGGCCGTTAAAGAGCTCCACAGGCAGCTTCAATTTTTCCGCGAAAAACTCGGCGATGTAGCCCGCCGCCGAACCACCGCCCGCAAGAAAGACCCGCTTCGGAGCACTGCCGCCCTGCTGGCTGCGGTAGAAGGTGATCGTGCGCATGATTTCAGCGTGCAATCGCGTCATCGAATTACGCATCACCTTGGACATGGCGTTCACACCTTCATCAGGGTGGTCTTCCACCGCTCCGCCAAGGGCAACGAAACCCTGGGAGCACTTCTGCCGCTCCGCCTCGGCGAAGGAAATATTAAACTCCTTCGCAATCGCATTGGTGACCGCAGCACCGCCAACAAGCAGGTTACGGGTGAAGAATCGCTCCCCGTCGACAAACACCAAGTTGGTTGAGCGCGCTCCCAAATCAACGACCAAGGCAGGCTCGTCCACATCAGGATAGCTATAGCGGAAGGCATTGTAGAGCGCCAGCGGACCGACATCGACCCCCACCACCTTGATCCCGCAGGAGACAACCTCCTGATGCATCTCATTCAGCGGCTCGCACTTCATGGCTGCCAGCACCACTTCAACTTCACCCAAGTCTGATTTGGTAACGACCTCATAGTCCCACGACACCTCATCCAGCTGCCACGGCACATTTTGACGCGCTTCAAACTCGACAATCTGCGCCAGCTTGTCCCCATGCACGGGAGGCAGTTTGACGAAACGGCTAAACACCGGGTGTCCAGGCACAGTGCACCAAGTCTTATGCCCCCTGATCTTCAGTTTGGCGACGAGTTCGCTGAGCGCCACTTTGAGCTGCGGCAGGCGGCTGACATCCACGGAGGGATCGCCGTCCATCTCCACAAACTCATACCGCTTCAGAATGAGATCTCCTCCCGGTGTCCTGCCGAAGACCGCTCCTCCGACACGCTGGGAGCCGAGATTGATGACTGCAATGCTATTTGGGTCTGCCATGCTGGAAATTGTTATGTTCGCTGATCAGGAGATCGGGAGAGAGAGGGCATCATGCCTGCTTTTTATTTTGCTTTGACGGGCACATCATAATCTCCCCAGAGTGGAGCGAAGGGAGTTTGCAGTTTGTTGAGGAGCGATCCTTGGAGCATCGCAAAGTTCTCTGTCTTCTCCCACCAGGGAGACTTGCCCACGCTGGAATCCCCGGCAATGCGCTTACCTTCGGCGATGAATTCAACACCCCAGCCCTGAATGTCAGTGGAAGCGGTCACGTTGTCTTTGAGAAAAATCGATCTCATCGTGGCGGGAGAGACGTAGGCCAGCGCATGGCAGGTTTCCCCGGCCGGAATGTTTAACAGATCAAGCGTGCCTGTGATGACTTCGCGCTTGCCGTCTTTGGTCATGTGCTGGAGGGCCAGGTAAACATTCAACTGCATGGCGGAATAAGATCCATTTCTGCCTCCGGCATCTACAGGAACCTTGATGTCAAACTCCACATCCACCTCAATCCAGTTCTTGGGACGCCAGCGCTTTTCTTTCACATTGGACGCGGTAAACTGCGGCGTCGGCTGTTCAGTGACCGTCACGCGCTTGATGTCCACCTTGACTGCTGGGAGCGTCTCCTGGACCGCAGGAGCCTGGGCATAAAGCGCGGATGCGATGAAGAGGGGGGCAATACTCAAGGCGAAGAGTTTCATGATGCGGCTGGTTGTTCTTGTTATTTTAGTGTTTTATCAGCAAAACACGTCACGCATCAAGCAGGGATTCTCAGAAAGTCGCGAAAATACTCCACTGTGCGGGAAATTCCCTCTTCAAACGGCACCTGCGGCTCCCATCCCAGCAAACGCTTCGCCAGCGTGATGTCGGGCTGCCGCACCTTGGGATCGTCCGCCGGAAGCTCGCGATAAGCGATCTCAGATTGGCTGCCTGTGATGCGCAGGATTGCCTTGGCGAAGTCCAGAACCGTCATTTCCGCAGGATTGCCGATGTTCACCGGCTCATGATAGTCGCTCTGGGACAGACGATAGATGCCGTCGATCAAATCGGACACGAAGCAGAAACTCCGCGTCTGCTGGCCTTGGCCAAACACCGTCAACGGCTCGCCTGCAAGCGCCTGGCCGATGAAAGCAGGCACCACACGACCGTCCTCCAGACGCATACGCGGGCCATAGGTGTTGAAGATACGCACGATCTTCGTGTCCATGTCATGCGTGCGATGGTAGGCCATCACCAGCGCCTCGGCGAAACGCTTCGCCTCATCATACACTCCGCGCAGGCCGATGGGATTCACATTACCCCAGTAGGTTTCCTTCTGCGGATGCTCCAACGGGTCGCCATACGTTTCGGACGTCGATGCCAGCAGAAAGGTGGCCCCCTTGGCTTTCGCCAGACCCAGCGCGTGATGAGTGCCGATGGATCCCACTTTTAGCGTCTCAATCGGCAGCTTCAGATAATCAATCGGACTCGCCGGCGAGGCAAAATGGAACACCAGATGCACATCGCCGGGCAGATAAATGAACTCGGTCACATCATGGTGGATGAACTTGTAATTCCCCTTGCCCGCCAGGTGCTCGATGTTGTGTACGTTGCCCGTCAGAAGATTGTCGATGCCGATCACCTTGTAACCCTCCTTCAACAAGCGGTCGGTGAGGTGAGAGCCGAGAAATCCAGCGGCTCCTGTGACGACAGCGGTCTTCTTTTTGTGGCTCATTGCGAGGGTTTTGAACGGGGGAAACAGGCGCGGAGTCTGTGGCAATCCCACCATTGTGCAAGCAAAGCCTGAATGTGTTTTTCGTGAGCATCACAGACTTGTGCAGGCTCTGCGTTCTGGGCTAGATTGACTTCATACCATGTTCTTCCTCACCCGAATCGCAGTCCCAATTCTTTGCACCTTCATCCTGGCCGCCTGCGGTCCCTCCGGGGAAGCGGATGTTGAAAAAGTGGTGAGTGAGTTCGAGAAGGCGCAGAAGACCACGGCAAGTTCACCTGGCAGCACCTCTCCACCCGCTGGCCTCCTTGAAGCCTCAGGCCTAGCCGCCAAAGACGAGCGTGCTGAAATCATTCTCCTGCTGCCCGATGTCCGCATCGCCATGCAGGAGTTCCAGCGCAACGGCCTCGCCATGCTCGTCGGCAGGCAGGCGGGCTACAAGCTCACCACGCACGACGCCGCTGGCAACGGAGCGCAGCAGATCGAGCAATTCCGCCAGGCCATCGCCGCCAAGCCTGCCGCCATCATTGTCAGTCCCATCGATCCTCCTGCGCTCGCCGCCTTGATTGTCGAAGCCCAGACCGCGGGCATCGCCGTCATCGGCCTCGACAAACGCATGCTCAAAGAAGGCTGCGCCAGCATCGTGTACAGTGACCAGCGCCTCGTCGGACGCCTAGCGGCGCAAACCATCCTCGAAGCCCTCAAACGCAAGGCGGACGAGGAGGGTCGCACCGAAGTCACCGGCCGCGTCATTCAGTTGCGCGGCATGGAGGGCGGCCACCTCACCAATGAAATCGCCGAGGGCTTCAGCGAAGGATTGCATGCCCAGCCCGGTGTCATCCTTGTGCATGACGCCCCGGCAGACTGGAGCACTGAAAGCGCCACCCAGCGCACGACGGAAGCCTTCCGTCTTCAGAAAAACTTCGACGCCATCTACGCGCACAACGATGCCATGGCCATCGGCGCGGCAAAAGCCGCCGAAACCGCCGGCCAGCGTGAAAACATCTTCATCGTCGGCACCGACGGCATCTCCGGCCAGAAGAAGGGTCTGGAACTCGTCCGCCAGGGTGAGATCGACGCCACCATCGTCCAGCCTGCCCTCGTCGATCTTGCCCTGCAAATCATCGTCAAACTGCGCAGCGACAAAACCTTCAAGCCGCAGCCCGCTTACGAAGTCCAGCCCGTGGCTGTCGTGCCGAAAAATGTCGAGCAATCCCTCCGTGTCGGCACCTACAAGCTGCCCAAGCTGTAAAAACACCCGGCTCCCCTTGTCCCCCAAGGAACCTTGTCGCTCCGGCGTTTTCACCCAAACCCTTCCCGCATGCGCCTCCCTGTCTTCGCCTTCCTCGCCTTCCTCCCATGCCTGGCCGCTCAAGAAGCCGCCGTGCCCAAGGTGGACGCCAAAGCACAGCTCGAAGAAGCCAAAAAGTTGCTCAAAGAAACCGCGCCCGGTGTGTACGACCTCAACGGCATTCAGATCACCGCCGCCACACGCGAATTGCGCATCCCGTGCAGCATTCTGCATCAGAAGCTGCCCATCGAATATGCCCTTGTGCATGAAACCGGTGAGAAAGTCCACGAGACCATTCTCCAGACCATGGTAAAGCCGATTCAGGTGCAACTCGCCCTCCTCCTCGCCAACTACCAGCCCGCCACCAAGGGCATCCTCGAAAAGCTCGATCCCATGGAAGAGCGTCCCTACCAGGACAAGGACACCGAACCCGCCACTCCTGGAGCCAACCGCCTCCACATCCGCTGCGAGTGGAAAGACGGCGACAAAACCCACAACGTCCCCCTCTCCGACTTCATCCAGAACATCGACGAGCGCAAAACCCCGCCCGATCTTGATACTTGGATCTTCAACGGTTCCCGCATCGACGCGGAAGGCTTCGTCGCCGAAATCACCGGCTCCATCATCTCCACCTACGTGGACCGCACCGCCATCATCAACTCCCCCGCCAAAGGCAACCACCGCGACGACCTCTGGATCAGCATGCCAGCGAATATCCCGGCGGAGGAAACCAAGGTGACGCTCATCATCACACCGGCGAAATAGCGCCGGTCAAGAAGTGGTCAAGCAAGTCAAGGCATGGTCAAGAATCGTCCCCTCTTGACCCCCTTGACTCCTTGACCGTTGACGACGCCCTCTTCTGGCCTCCAGTTATCCCATCATGAAACTTCCAGCCTTCCTCCTCATCCTCGCGACCGCCTCGGCCTTCCCCCAGGCCGCCACGCAGGCTCCGCGCCATGAGTCCCTCAAGCAGGAACTCCGTCTCGGCGTCGAGCGCGGCCTCAACTTCCTCCGCGCCAAACAAAACCAGCAAACCGGCCAGTGGGGCGAAGCCGAACCCGTTGCCATCACCGGTCTGGCCATGACCGCGTTCATGCTCGACCCCAACCGCAAGCCCGGCGATCCCGTCCCTGCCGAGGTCGAAAAAGCCACCCGCTACCTCATCAGCAACGCCAAGCCCGACGGCTCCATCTCCATCAAGGCCCGCGCCACCTACAACACCGCCATCGCCCTCACCGCGCTTCTGTTGAACAACAAGCCCGAAAACGAGGAGGTCATGCTCAAGGCCCGCCGCTACCTCGTCACCCGCCAGCTCGACCTCGACGAAAAAGGCAAGCAGGACAACCCCACCGACGGCGGCATCGGCTACGGCGAGGAAAAAGCCACCCACGCCGATCTCTCCAACACCACCTTCGCCCTCGAAGCCCTCTATTACGCCCAGTCCCTCCTCGCTGATAAAGGCGACGCCGCCAAAGGCGAACCCCAGCTCAACTTCGGTGCCGCCATCGACTTCATCCAGCGCTGCCAGAACCGCCCCGAGAGCAACAAATCAAGCTGGGTCAGCAAAGACCCCAAAGACGCCGGCGGCTTCATCTACAACCCCACCGAAACCCGCGGTGCCAAGGTCGAAAACCCTGACGGCACCATCTCCCTCCGCAGCTACGGCAGCATCAGCTACGCCGGCCTCCTCAGCTTCATCTACGCCGGCCTCGATAAAAGCGACCCCCGCGTCAAAGCCGTCATCGAATGGATCAGCGCCAACTACAGCGCCGACGAAAACCCCGGTCTCGGCGCCCAGGGCCTCTACTACTACTACCACACCCTCAGCAAGGCCCTCAGCATCGCCCAGATCGACTTCATCAAGACCAAAGACGGCAAGCTCATCGACTGGCGCGCCGACATCACCCAAAAGCTCCTCAACCTCCAAAAAGGCGACGGCTCCTGGGCCAACTCCGAAGGCCGCTGGATGGAAAGCGACCCCGTCCTCACCACCAGCTACATCTTGATGGCGCTGGGGCGCATTCATCAGACCCTCTGAAAAGTAGCCCAGTTGCTGTGCAACTGGTCAGGTCAAGAACGCTGCCGTCGTCAAGTGGTCAAGGATTCGTCAAGCCTCCCAAGCCAGCCGCTTGACCTCCCTTGACGAATCTTGACGGCGCAGCCTTGACCCGACTCCACCGCATCCCGTAGTCTCGCACCATGAACGGCCTCTGCCGCCTCTCGGCGCTCCTCCTTGTCTTCACCGCAGCGCTGCATGCGGAGAAGCCAAAGATTGTCACCCGCAGCTTCATCGTCCCGCCCGATTTCCTATCCATCGGCAAGCCCGATCCGGATTCTCCCGCTGATCCTTTCGCCGCTGGCCAGCCCACCCCTGCCGACGGCAAAATTCCGCGTCAATCGGCCAAACAAGTCCTCGAAGCTCAAGGCATCACCTTTCCCGAAGGTTCCAGCGCCGCCTTCAATCCCGCCACCGGCCTACTCATTGTCACCAACACACAGCCCAATCTCGATTTAGTCGAGGCATTCGTTGACCCGAATCCGGCTTTCTTTCCCGCCACCCTCGCCCATCAACTCATCATCCTCGAAGGTCCGGGAGAACTCATTCGCACAGCCAACGCGGCCGCATCACACACCGCCGACGCCCGAAAAGAGCTCACCACCCTGCTCGACTACGCGAAAAATCCAGGCTCCAACGTCCGCGTCGTCGCGGATGCCTTCCTCGAAACCAAGTCCGGCACCCACAGCACCACCACCGCCGTGCGCGAGCACGTTCACGCCACCGACCTCAATCTCGACTCGAAAAGCCGCGCCACCGCCTCCTGGGACATGCGTCCGCTCGGCCTCACGCTCGAAGTCGAGCCCACGCTGAGAACCGACGGCATCACCATCGAAAATAGCATTGTCATCAAGTTTCATCCCGTCACACCGCACCTGCGTCAGCTAACCGTCACCGAGCCGCTCACCGGACGCGATGCCGAGTTTCCCTTCTCCGTGACTGCCGGGGCCGAGTTCATCACCTCGCTCGTCAGCACCAGCGGAGCCACGAAGCTCATCGGCGTCACCAAACCCGTCGGCCTCGCCGATGAAAAGGCTGATGTCCTCTGGGCCGCCTTCCTCACCAGCACCATCCGACGTGTTCTACCATTGCCAAAAACAGAACCACCGCAGATGCCCGCACCACAGGGCATGGTTTCGATCACCTTGCACGCACCGCCCGGATTGCTCGAATCCCTCATGGAAACGACCTCGCAGCCTTTGCGTGAGTGGCTAGAGAAACAACAAGGCGTCCCCTTCCCTCCCGGAGCCTCGCTGGAACAAAAAGGCGACCATCTCCATGTCACCAACACCTCCGCCATGGTCGAGGCCATTGGCGCTCTGATCTCCCACGCCGAATCCGTCGCACCGAAAACCATCGCTTTCACCCTGCACTCCATCGAGGCACCCGAAACACTCCTGCGTGACCTTTCCCGGCAATCCACCGCCACAGGCGCTGACGACACCGCCATGTTCACCGCAGCGGAAGCCGCCATCGCACGCGGAGAGGCCCGTTACATCAACTCCCTCTTCATCGAAACCAAATCCGGCCTCCGCGCCTCACACGAATCCGTGCGCGAGCATGTCTTCATCTCCAGTTTCGACCTCAACGCCCAAAACCAGCCCGAGATCACCTTCGAGACGCGCAAAGTCGGCTCCATCTTCGAGGTCGAGCCCGTCATCAGCGCGGACGGCCGCACCGTGGAGCTCAATTTCAGCCACGAACTCCATCCCGCCCCTCCCGAGACACGCGGCGCTCACTTTCGCGATCCCGCCTCCGGCCAGCGTTTCGCCATGACCGCCACCGACTTCCATGTCCTCAAAACCACCAACGGCCTCAGCATCACCAAAGGCAGCACCAAACTCATCTCCCTCCATCACCCGACAGGCCGTGATACCGAAGGCAAACTCTGGGCCACGTTCTTGCACTGTGCTGTGGTGCCGCACATTCCAAAGCCCCCTGTTACCCACAACTCTGCGGGAAAAACCATGCCTGTGGTCGATCCCAAGGCTTGGAACATCAAACGATTCCGGGTTCCACCAGATTTCCTCTCTTCCGGACTTGGGGCACCAAGGATCACGGCCAGAAGCGTGCTTGAGGCACAGGGGGTTGAATTTCCTGATGGGGCCAGTGCGGACTACAAGCCATCAACGAACACAATGATCGTTAGAAACACCAACGAGAATCTCGCCTTGGTGGCAACGTTCGTTGATGACATCTTGGTGAAGCCTTCCCCGACTATCATCTTCACCACCCACGTCCTCCAGGCCCCAGGCCCGTTGCTACGCCGCCTCACGGCTCAATCCGCCGGCAAAAGCAACCACCGTGCCGAGCTCGACGAACTCCTCGCTGCCGTGAAGAAAGGCGACGCGCAATCCCTCGGCACGAACCGCATCGAGACCAAATCCGGCGTCCGCGCCATCACGCAACAAGGCGCAGAACACACCGCGCTCGCTGACGTGCGCATCAGCAAGGAAGGCTCTCCCGAAATCATCACCGAGACCCGCAACGTCGGCTACAGGGTCGAACTCGAAGCCATAATCGGTGCGGACGGACAAACAATCGAACTCACCATCGCCCCCGAGTTCCACACCGCCGCGCCCTTCGAGCATCGCGAGCACATTCTCGACACGCAGGGCCGGAAACTTGAATTCCCGCTCACCGATTACCATGCCGCCAAGGTCAACACCGGTATCACCATGCCCGACGGCACCGTTCGCCTCCTCTCCCTCTACAAACCCACCGGCAAACCCGAGTTCGAGAAGGAGGACATCCTCCAGGCCATCTTCATCACCTGTGACGTGTTGCGTGTGGGTGAGTAGGAACCAACCCATCGCTGCTCCGTAGTTCCGGCTTTAGCCGGTCCGACTCAATGCACCGGCTAAAGCCGGAACTACAAAACGGCTCACTCCTCAAACTCCGTGTAATGCCTCTTCCTCAGCGGCGGCGTCACGGCGGCCTTTTGCTTCCAGGTCGTCGCAATGAGAAAATCCTTCTCGCAGCCGATGCCGTCCTGATAACAGCTCGCGAGCGTCTTCATCGCCTCGACCACACCTGCCTCAGCGGCGGCCTTGATGGCGGCGAAACCGGTTTTGCGCTCCTTCGTCGTCTGGCCGTGATTCAACAGCACCATGCCGGCGAGATTCTTCGCGGGCGGATGCTTGTCCGCCACGCGTGACAGCGTGTCATAGACCTGCTGCCAGAGCGAGGGATCGATCTCCGCCTTCCGCCAGAGCAGATGGGCGGCGAGATAGGCCTCCAGCGGATGCTTGGAGCGGCTCATGAACGACAGCACCAACGCACCGGCCTTCGGAATGTCCTGCGGCACGCCACGCCCCTGAAACAGCGCCTCGGCATAATAGAACCGCGCATCGCGCCGCTTGCCGGTCTCGAAGGCCTGCTGATACAGTGCCGTGCTGCGTTTTTCGTCGCGTGTGAAGCCATAACCAGCCGCGAGCAGATGCCCCTCCAGCAGCATGGCGGACACACTGCCGCGCTCCGCGAGCTGATGCACCGGCTCCGCCCATGCCACATCAAGCCATTTGCCATCGGCGAACAACTGCCGGGCCATGTGATCGCACAGCGTGTCTGCAAACGGCCGCCAGAACGTCTCCTGCGGAAACTCATACACCGCGTTCATCAGCGCGGTGAGCGCCGCCTTGAAGTCCTGCGTCTCCTCGATGCCACGCATCTCACGCACGATCTCCAGCCGCGCTTCCTCTAGCTGCTCCTCACGCGTGAAGGCCGGCCTCAGCTCACGCAACGATGAGGCGCTGACAAACTGCTCCTTCGCAGGCAGCAGCTCGGTCAGTTCAATCGTGTCATCTGCATCCGTGATGCGCCACTTGCCGGCCTCATCACGCTGCACCGAGCAGGCGAGCACGCCTTTGCCGCGCGCAATGCGCTCTCCACGCTGCACCTCGAACTGGAACGGCTGGGAAACCTGGATGCGGTCAAAGTTCTCCACCTCCGCCTTCGCTCCGGCGGCCACGCTGATGCGCCGCAGCGGCCAGCGCACACGCATCTGCTCCTCCAGCCGCAACAGCGCATCCATCGGCGCATGATCGAGCATGAAGAACTTCCCCTGCCCCGCGGCCACGTGATCCAGCAGCGTCGCCACGGAGACTTCGTTCCATGAGCGGATGAAGGCCACCGCACGATCCATCGCCGCCTGTTTGGCGGAGAGCTTGGCCTCGGCACGCGAGTCGCCGAGCGTCTTCGCCTTTTCATAAGCGACCAGCGCCAGCTTGATGTCCGGCACCGTGCCGTTGCCGTGCTCATGCCGTTCGCCCAACGGCATCCAGGCCGATGCCTCCCCGAGTTTCGCCGCCAGTTGAAGCTGCTTGAAGGCGCTTTCGGCATAGCGCGCCGGATTGTCCGCATCATCGATCACGCCCACAAAGTCACGCAAAGCCTCACGACTGCCGCCTTCCACGGCCTGTTGCAGCAGAAACACCACTTCCTCGCCAAACTCACCGGAAGCTCGCAACGCGAGAGCAAGCTGATGCATCGCCCACACATGCCCTTCCTCAGCAAGCGGCATCAACAAATGCGCGGCCAGCATCGGCGCACCCGCACGCAGCAGATCCTCGCAAGCGCGAATCGTCGCCTCCGGCGAGAGATTGGAAGGCACTGTGGTCACTGGCACCACCGGCTTCACCTCGACGACTGGCGATGACGAGACCTGATCCAGATGCTGCTGCCAGTAGATGATCGCCGCGATCATCACGCCGCAGACCAGCAGGCCCGTCAGCAGCAGTGGCGATGACTCTTCCTCGTCCTGCTTGGGTTCTGCCGCAGCGGGCGCTTCCAGTTTTTGCTTGGGCTCCGGGACCGCCGCAGGCTCAGGTGGCGTTTGCACAATCACCTCCGCCACCCGTCCTCCCCCGCGCGGTTTCAAGGAAGTCGGTTGCAGCAGGTAATCACGACGAGTGGCGCGAGCACCAGCGGCAGAATCATTCGTTTCGCCTCCGGTGGCAGCTTCCATCACCTCCGCGTCCTGCGACGGCTTTTCATCCTCTTCGGAGACGAGATCGACATCAATGACCTCATCAGCGATGCCGAACTTGAATGGCACATCCACCTCCAGCTCTCCTGCCGTCACGCCATTCACCGTGAAATGCGCCACCGCCGCCGTGGCAATGATCTGAAAGGTTTTTTCTCCCGTCCGATACAGCACACAGTGCTTCGGCAGGATGCCCACGCCATCGAGCGCGATCTCACACTCCGGCGCGCTGCCAAGAGCGAGCGACGAGAGCAGCGGACAGGAAATCCGGTGCTCGCCATCTTGAGTGCGCAGTGTCAGAACCGTCAACGACATCGGCGCGGAGTATGATGACCAACGCGGGGGCGTCGAGCCTGCATTCCGACAAAGAATCTCGGACTTCCTTACTTTCCAGCGTCCACCAAAGCAGCCGTCTCACTCCATGAGACGAGCCTTGCGCTCCCGCAGACATCCTTGCCGCCGAAAGTCGTGATCGTTCTCGCGGATGAATCCGCCGTGCTCATCACGCGGAGCATGATGGCTACTTCCCAGCGCCCAGCTCTTTGTAGTAGCGCTTCACGAGGTCGCGGAACTCAGCAGGCACCGGATCGCGATCCACGGGTGCGAGATTTTTACCGGCGTCCTTCTTCGAGAGTTCTTCAACGACGCGATCACGCAGTTCGATGAGTGGTTGCGTGATGCGCGTGTTCAAAACCGCGACCTGCGGGGCTTCGTTGCTGCGCTTGAGGTTGATGCGCAACTCACGCGCACGGTCGAGCACCTTGGCGGCTTCGTTGCGGAGTTCGGGGTTGTTGAGAAGCTCCTCCACATTGCGCAGGCGGTCGCTCCAGCGGTCGTAGCCGTCGCCGGTGAAGACATTGGTGTCGGGCTGCTCTTTGGAATCGTCGAAGAAGAGAGATTCGGAAAGAGCACCGCCGTTGATCTGCGGTCGAGAGCGGTCGTTGTCGGAATCGCGGTCACTGGTGGGGCCGCCAGCGATCTGGTTGTTGTCGCCCTTGTTATCGGAGCGCGGACGCCCTCGTCCGCTCTGATTTTGATTGCTAGCATCGGCCGTTTGTTGCTGTCCCTCACCACGTCCCTGCCCTGCTTGCTGACCTTTGCCTTGCCCTTCGCTGGGTTGTTTGCCTTCACCTTCACCAGGCTTTTGACCGTTGGGTGAGTTGGCGTCGGCCTGTTGGCCCTCGCCCTTGCCTTGTTCGCCGGGTTTTTGGCCCTGCTTGCCTTCACCGGGCTGCTGGCTGCCTTCGGCCATCTTGGGATCTTGGCCTTCGCCTTGGCCCTGGCCTTTTTCACCAGGCTTTTGGCCGTCCTTGGCTTCGCCCTGGCCTTTTTCACCCGGTTGCTGACCTTCTTTACCTTCGCCGGGTTTTTGACCGTTTTGCGCGGTCTTGGGATCTTGCGGCTGTCCTTTGCCTTGGCCTTGTTCACCGGGTTTTTGATCTTCTTGGCCTTCACCGGGCTTTTGGCCATTCTCGGCCATCTTGGGATCTTGTGCTTCGCCCTGGCCCTTGCCGGGTTCTTTTCCCTCTTCGCCTTTCTGGCCGGGTTGTTGGCCTTTTTCAGCAGTCTGGGCGTCTTGGGCTTCGCCTTCGCCTTTTTCGCCGGACTTTTGGCCTTTGGGTTCGGACTTGTCGGACTTCGCAGAGGCTTGCTGGGCACCTTCTTGACCCTCTTGACCTTTCTGCCCGCCCTCCTGTTCCTGCGCTTCCTTGATCAGTTTATCGAGTTCGTTCTTCGCGACACGCAACGCCTCGCTCTCGCTGCCTAGCACGCTCTCAGCAGCCTTCTCGACTCCCTTTTGCAATTCCTCGACCGCGTTGGCTGCTTTGCGTTCGGCGTCCTTGGCTTCAGCGGCGCTGCCGTAGCGGAGTTGGTCGCGGGTTTCTTGGAGGTTCTCTTCCAGGCCACTGGTCTGGGCTTTGCGCACGGCGTCGTAGAGGTTCTTGTGCAGCAAGGGCTCGCTCTGCTCGGACTGCTCGCTGAGCTGGCGCATGTTGTTGAGGAGCTTTTCGACGTTCTCCTGCTGTTCGGTGACCTGACGGGCCTGCGCCTGATTTTGCAGGCTCTGGGCGATGTCGCTTTCGGCGGGCTTTTGGTTTTCGAGGGCTTCGCTGATCTTCTTCTGCGCCTCGGCGGCTTGCTGGGCCTGCTGGCGGAGCTGCTTCATCTCGTCGGCGAATTTCTTGCTCGTCTTCTGACGGAAATCCTCCTGCATCTTCTCCAATTCGCGCTGCGCACGCGTGGCGGAGTTGGCGGCGTCGCTGAGTTGTTCTTCCTTGAGCTTTTCGGCAGCTTCGTTGACCTGCTCGCGGGTCTTTTCGAGCTGCTCCTTGGCCTCTGCCATATTTTGCGCGTTCTCAGGTTTGTCCATGCGCTCTTTGAGGTCGTCGAGATCGCTGAGGAGCTGTTCCTGCTCGGCCTGGAGGCGTTTGAGCTGGTTTTCGAGCTCTTGTTTCTCTTCCTCGGTCTTGGCCTTGGCGAGCTGGTTTTGCAGCTCCTTCATTTTCTCGGCCAGCGCTTCCTGACGGCGAGCGAGTTCTTTGAGGCGGTTCAAAACTTGCAGGTTCTCCTGCTGCTCGGCGGTTTGCTCCTCAGTGGCGGCTTTCTCTTCTTCGTAACGCTGGTCCTGCTGCTTCAGCTCAAGATCCATGATCTGGTTCTTGTTCGCCTGCTGCGCTTCGCCGGGCTGTGGCGGGCTGTTTTGGCGCATGACCTGATGCTCGCGGCTTTGCGCGCGATGCAGCCATTCGAGCGCGGTCTGCTCAAAGGTGAGCGCTTGATTGAGTGGCGAGCGTTTTTTCTCGGCGGAGGCTTGTTGAAGCGGCGGCTGGGCATCCTTGAGGGCTTTCCAGGCTTCGGTGAGGGCTTGTTTGATCTCGGCGTCCTCGGCCTCTTCCATGCCTTCTTTGACCTGCTCAAGCGCGATGCCGACGGACTCATGCACGACGTCGATGTCAGGCGTGGCGGCTTCGATGACGCGGCCCGCGTTGGTGTCGCGGATGATCTTCCAGGTGGCGTTGACGATCTGCTTCACGAGATCGACGAGCTTGTCGCTTTTGGGCTTGGGTTTGCCGGGTTCGCTCGGCGGGGCTTCCATCTCGCGAAAGATGTCCTCAAAGTGGCGCACGTCGGCGAAGAACATGTCGCTCATGCTGCGACGCACCTCGCCTTTGGGACCGGTGTCCTCGGCCCAGAGGTAGTAGCTGACGAGTTGGCGCGGCTGCGCGTTTTCTTTTTCGAGCGTGAGATCGGCACGCACGTCCTGCTTCTTCTGCGGCGCGGTGACGGCATGCTTGAAGAGGATTTCTTTGCTGTTGCCGTTGATGCTGAAAACCGCGCCGGATTTCGTGACACCGAGGTCATCCGAGATTTTGGCTTCGACTGGAAGCTCCTGAATGCTGGAGACTTGCAGATCGCGCTTCGGGAAGACGACTTCGATCTTCGCAAGCTGATTGGATTGGACAGTGACGGTGAACCACGGCGGGTTTTTGTTCGCACGCTCGGCCTCGTCCACGAGATGGAGACGGTATTTCTGAGTCTTCTCGGCTGGCATCGTGGCTTCGAGCAGTGTGGGATCGGTGGCGCTGGGTTTGAACTCGATGACGGTCTTATCCTCGCCAAATAGCTCGGCGGCGGTGAGATGCGGGGAGAAGGGATCGGCCTTGGTGAGTGGTTTGTTGACCTTGATCTTCCAAGCGATCTTCGAGCCTTCGAGCGCGGTGACTTTCTGCGTGTTCTTGGTCTCTTTGGCAGGAAGCTTCGTGTATTCGGGCGGCGTGACGATCACGTCGCTGCGAACGAGCGCGGGATAGTCGAAGACGGTGAGGGTGTGCTGCTGTGATTTCTGATTGGCGAACTCGACGTGGTATTTCGTGTCGCGCTCCACTTTGGCGATGAGGCCGCCGAAGACCTGCTCATCCACGGTGAGGCGCATGGGCAAACGGTCGCGAATTTTGCCATCGGCCCCGCTGACAATGAGCATGGCATCGGCGGGCACGGGGCCTTCGAAGCGGGCTTCGATGATGAGACGGGAGTTGCGCTCGACCTCGGCGTCGCCGGGTGTGAGGATGGCTTTGAACTCGGTGGCCTTGGGCGCGGCTTCGTTTTTCTGACTCGCGATTTTTGACTTCGTGTCTGGCGTGCTGAGACGCAGTGCGATGTCAGTGGCGAGGAACGCGACGACAGCAATCCACGCGGCAGCGAGGGCGCGGGTGTAGGGCTTGTTGGCGACGGTGATGGGCCAGTTCTGCGTCGCGGCACGGGCAAGGGCATGGTCGATGAGGCGCTCGTGGAGGAAACCGGCGGGTTCGTCAGCGTCCGGCTCATGCTCGATGGCGGTGAGGAGCAGCGAGTCGAGCGAAGGATGCTTTTGCTCGATGACGCGGGCGATTTCGCGGTCGCTACAGATGTTGCGTCGTCCTTTGAGCCAGGCAACGAGCGCGAGCGCGATGAGGCCGAGCATGGACCAGCGATCAAGGCGCTTCGGGATGGTGTGACCATTCAGCGTGGCCAGCAGAAAGGCTCCGCGCACGAGAATGCCGAGCGCGAAGACAACGGCGAGATGGCGGAGGAGTCGCGCGCGACGCAGAGCCTCGCGAACTTCAGCAATGCGGGCGTCGAGGATGGTGCGTGCGATCATGGTGGTGGGATTAACGGTGGCAGCAGCAGGATTCGTGCGAACGAGGCGACAGCAAAGTGGTCCGCACAGTCCTCTGTGCGGGTGCGGCAGGCTCCTGGTGGACCTCACGCAGTGTAGTTCCGCACGAGGACGGCTCTTGGAGAATTCGGAGTCCTGAGTGTTTGCGGAGCGCCGCACAGAGGACTGTGCGGACCACTATGAGGATGTGCGCTGCCATAGGATGAACTCGTGGGGTTTGAGGCGGGCGGTGACGGGGTTTTTGGCGATGTAAGCCCGAAACTTGCCAAAAGACGCTTCGTTGCGGACAAGATGGTCGAAACTTTCGTCCTGCCAGAAACGACCGCTGCGGTTCAGTGCCTCATTAATTTGGATGGCGGTCCATTTCTTCCAGGATTCGACCTGCTTGAGCATGGCCTGACGAGGAAGGCCACCCACGAGCAGATGCACATGATTCGGCATGATGGCGTAGTCGCCCAAGGTGTAGCGGGTGGCGTCGAGTTCCTTTTCCAGAGCACGGGCGAACTGACGAAAGTCGTCGCGGGCTGCTTCGTCGAGCATTTCGAAGTCGAAGCGCCAGTCCTTGGCGACGGGATTGATGTCGTGGGCGAGCAGCCATGCATCGCGTTCCTCGCGCCAACGCAGCCAGATTTCGCGGGGGATGGAGTCGGCGGTGCGCCAGGTGATGAAATAGGTGGCGTTGGCTTGATCCCAGTGGGGAAGATGGCCGTGGGTGATGGTGACCTTCGCAGCAGGATTGAAGAACTGAAAGGTGGTGGACATAGAGTGGTCCGCACAGTCCTGTGTGCGGCGTGTCGATGGCTGTTTAGAAGAACTCCAAAGAAGATGCGCGCATAGAAAGTGGTTTTGGGATCATGCGGTGCTTTCTGACGTGGCGGAGCGCCGCACAGGGGACTGTGCGGACCACTTTGCGCGGCCAGCAATGGCTGTTTCGAGCAAAAGGACGGCCAAAAGAGTGACCAGGAACCACCACCAGAGATTTTGGCGTTGTTCGGTGTCGGTGGCGGTGAGGCGTTGATCGGTAGTTTCGCTGGCGGCGGCGGTGTCGGAGGTGCTGGAGAGCTTGATGCCGTATTCGGCGAGCTTTTGCGGTTCCAGAGGCAGGACGCGGCTTTCGTCGGGCGGGAGATTGACGGCGATGGTTTGGGTGCGCGTGGCGCTTTGGACCTTGTGGAGACCGATCTGGCTCGTGGTGAAGGTTTCGCCGGGTTTGACGCTGTGCGTCTTGTTTTCGGGATCGGTGATCGTGTGAGCCTGCGTGGCATCGAGCGGCAAGGAATCGCCGACGAGCAACGTGGCGGCGGGATCGTGACTGAAGCCGGCGGCAGCGAGCCAGCCGTAGAGGAGCGGAACGAATTTCGTGCTGAGGGCGAACTGGCTGTCGCCAGGATGCCAGCCGGAGGCGAGGACGATGAGCGTGCCTTTGCCGATGCGGGCGCTGAGGATGGCGGGATGGCTGTTGTCGAAGGTGGCGAGTGTTTCGAGCGATGGATTGGCCGTTTTGATCTCGATATGGCGATGCTTCCAGAAGCGGAGTTTGGTGAAGTCGCGGAGTTTGGGATCGACGAAGGGTTTCAGCAATGGGTGCTCGGTTTTGACTTCAGCGAGCATGCGATACTCGTCGCTGGTGTCGGCGGTGACAGTGAGGTCGAGGCCGGTGAGCGTTTTGAGCAAGGTGGCGTCCGAAGGCACGGTGACGAGAAACCCGCCGCGCTCGATGTAGTCGCGCAGGCCGTCTGCGGGAGCGCTGCCGACGATGAAAAGGATGTCGGCGGGTTGAGCGGGGAGTTTTTCGTCGGCGGTGAGCACCGGCGCGAGCGTGGCAGTGGGCTGGAGGGCGCGAGCGAGGTAGTAGAGCGGCGCGACGGCTTCGTTGCGGGTGGCGTCTTTGCCGAGGAAGTGGATGCGCACGGTACGCGGCTGCGGCGGGGCGATGAAGATACGGTTGTCGAAGTCGTGGGTGTCGCCGGTGAGGGTGAGCGTGGTGGCGTTGGTGGAATTCGGCGGCGCGGTGAGGATGCGCGAGGCTCCGGGCGGGATCTGCGCGGTGATGGCGTCGGTTTTGGGCGCGCCCTGCCAGACGAGGGTGAAATCGCGGAGGGCGGAGTCGCGGGTGTTGCTCAAGCGGAGGCGGACAAGAGTGTCCGCGCTCCCGTCTTGCTCGCGGGCGGCAAGGACGATGCTGAGGTTGTCGTTGGTGGCGGGATCGAGGCGGTGAATGCTTAGCGTGAGTTCGGCGGGCCAGGCGATGGTGCGGAGGGCGTCGAGCTTGGTGCCTTCTTGAAGATCGGAGATGAGATGGATGCGTTTTTTGAGCGAAGTCGTGCTTGAATCGAAGCTCGGCACGGCGGCGATGAGAGCGCGGTCGAGCTGTGTGGCGTTCCAAGTGGGCGTGAGGGACGCGAGACGTGTTTGGATGGCCGTGAGGCGATTCGCGGGTGTGTTGCGATCTTCCTCGAAGCTCCACAGCGGTGTGAGTTCGCGATCAAAGACGGCGAGCGCGATGCGGTCGGTGAGTTTGGCGGCTTTGAGCTGCTTTTCGGCTTCGGCTATGGCTTGCTTCCACAAGTCAGCGCGACGCATCGAGGCGCTGCGATCGAGGAGGATGAGCGTGGCGCTGTTGGGCGATGCGGCTGCGGTGGATTCGCTTTGAACGAAGGGCCGCGAGAACATGAGTGCGAGCAGGATGAGCGCGAGGCAACGCAGCAGAAGCAGCAGCCAGTTTTCGAGGCGGCGCTTGCTGACGGGCACGGGCGTCTGCGCATCAAGGAAGAGCAGCGAGCTGAACTCCACGCGATCCTGCGGCGGACGACGACGCAGATGCAGCAGAATCGGCGCGATGATCGCGGCGGCACCGGCGAGGTAGAGTGGAAAGAGCCAGTTCATGGGGTGATGTCGGTTCGAATCCTTCTCCTCCTCTTCCTCCTACTCCTCCTCCCTGAAAGCGAGGGCTGATGGACGCTCAAAAAGGGAGGAGGAGTAAGAGTAGGAGGAAGAGGAGGATTTCATGCGGCAGCGCGTGGGGCGGAAGATTTGGAGGCCTTCTTGCGCTGACGGGCGCTGAGGAAGTCGAAGAGCACTTCTTCCAAGGGCTGATCAGTGGGGCAGAAGTGGTATTCGACGTTGTGGCGGTCGGTGGCGGCTTGAATCGTGTCGCGATGGGTTTGAAGACGCTTGAGGTAAGTCTCGCGGGCGATTTGCGGGTCGATGAAGCGCTCGGTGCCAGTCTCAGCATCGCGGAAGTGGGCGGATTTTTCGAAGGTGAAGTCGATCTCGGCGCGGTCCATGAGGTGGAAGATCACGAGGTCGTGGCCCATCGCTCCGAGGAGGGCGAGCTGTTTCTCCAAGTGCTCGATGGGCGCGAGGAGATCGGTGATGAGGCAGATCATGCCGCGTTTGCGCAGCAGGTCGGCCAACTGGCCGACGGAGAGATCGAGTGAAGTGCCGACGGCCTTTGCCGGGCGCTCCAACTCGGTGATGATGCGGCGCAGATGGCCGGGACGATTGCGCGGCGGCAGATGCTCCTCGATGCCATCCGCAAAGGTGGTCAATCCAGCCGCATCGCCCTGCTTCATGAGGAAGGATGCGAGCGTTGCTGCCAGCGTGGCCGCGTAATCGGCCTTCGTGAAGCTCTGCGAGCCGTATTTCATCGACTTGCTGTGATCGATCACGAGCTGGCAGCGCAGGTTCGTCTCGTCCTCGAATTTCTTGATGTAAGTCCGATCACTCCGCGCCAGCACCTTCCAGTCGATGTAGCGCGGATCGTCGCCTTGGACGTAGGCGCGGTACTCACTGAACTCGACAGAGAAGCCGTGATACGGGCTGCGATGCATGCCTTTCCAGAGTCCCTCGACGACGACCTTGGCTCGCAGTTCGAGCGACTTGATGCGCATGAGCGCGGCGGGATCGAGGAAGGCGGACATGTGTGTATCAGGGATAAGGAAGCGCCGCCATAATAGCCAAACAATACAGATGAACTAGTCGAGTATTTCAGCCAATCCGGGTCCTGGCCCAAGAGTGAACAGCGAGTGAGTTAAAAAAGGCCTTCCGCTCGAATCCACTGACACGTTGATTGCCTGTTTGAGCAACTCGACGTCGTTTCCACGCTTAACGCCACAAAACTTCTTCGATGCCCGCAACTAAAGGCAGAGACATGCGCCGAATATCAGGTTTCGTGCCACCGAAGAATGCTTTTTTCTCACCCATGTAGACCGGTGTATGGTTGCCCAAAAAAGCATGAGCCAAAACATTCGCAAATTCCGGATCTGGCTTCGCATCAGGGCCACGCATTCTCAACAACTCGTGGAGAATTAATTCATGAAGTGCTACCAACAGAGGAACAAAAGCATCCTGCATTTTCACTCCTATAAAAATTCTATCGTCCGGCCCAAAGGACATGGTCAGCGCGGTAAATCCCCTATCACCAATTGCCGAGCGAAGTGTTGATGATTTTATATCTGCAAGCAAATAAAGCGCGCTCAAAATCCGCTCTCGAGTCGTCGAGTCACCGTAGTTCCTGATTTGATCAAAAAATGGACCCGAGTCCGCCACCAACTGTTGTAGGCCGGCGTGGGTAGGTGTGATGATCATGTTAAATGCTTATGCAAAGAATCGTTTTACGCAAGAACTGACTAATTCAGCGTCTTTTTGTCGAAACCCATTATAAACCCCATTCAGAGTCCCCGGATTTTGAGACTCGCAATTTCAATGAAATGAACATTGTCCCTGACCTGTTGAAGCAATTTGACGCAAAGCAAAATGCCATTTTTCGTGGCCATGCAAACCTTAAATGGGATCTGAAACCGTCGATTGGTAGACACTACAGCGAAGATTGGCCGACAGTGAGCTCGAAGGAGAAAGATTCACTACGTCACTTCAAGCTGAGGAGTATCCCGTTTTTGAAAGTGGTGCCCCAACACGACCACGACCTAGAATGGCTGTGCTTAATGCAGCATTTTGGCTGCCCAACACGTCTTTTGGATTTTACGACAAATCCGCTAATCGCCCTCTTTTTTGCATCCGACCCGGGTCACGATGGCGATGGCGAAGTGATTGCGACAACGCAAATCGAATCTCGCGATGAAGGTGCCAGTGACGTCTTTAGTGCGAGGGATCCGTTCGTGTATGACCCACCACACACAAGCGAGCGTGTTATTGGGCAGTCGGGTTGCTTTATCGTTTGCCCAGCTCCCAACGAGCCACTGATAGTCAACAATGTCCGCAAAGTTACAGTTCCCAAATCTCAAAAAGAACGGATCCGGAGGGAGTTGGCGATCTTGGGAATCAACCATTCCAGATTGTTTCCTGGGTTGGGTGGGGTTTGCGATGACTTGAAGGATATTCTCGTCAATGGCCTAGAGTGGCAGATCCTACTTGATCAATTGCCTCACCTGCTTTGACCGCGTTGTGATTCAGCCCCACTACACAGCACCCGAATAATATTCTGAAGTCGGAGTTCATTCGGATTGCGTTTTTGCATCTGCCAGGCTCCGACAACGAGCTCCCACGCGGCCTGACGGCGTTCGGCGGCGCTGCCAGTTGTGGATGCTGACGCGCCGCATGTCCTAGAAGGAATCGCAACGAGTGACAGTCCAGGTTTTGGGCGTGGTGCTCATGCTTCAGACTTTGACGGTTTCCAAGAGCTTCGCGATCACCTTCTCCACCGTGACGCCTTCGGCTTCGGCTTTGTAGTTCACGAGGATGCGGTGGCGGAGGACGGGGAGGGCCATGGCGCGGATGTCGTCGGCGGTGACGTGGGTGCGGTTGTGGAGGAGGCAGCGGGTTTTGGCGCCGAGGACGAGGTTTTGGCTCGCACGAGTGCCGGCACCCCAACTGACCCATTGGTTGATGAAGTCGGGGACGCCATCGCGACCGGGACGACTGGCGGCGGAGATGCGGACGGCGTAGCGGGCGACATCCTCGGCGATGGGGACTTTGCGGACGACCTGCTGGAAGGCGAGGAGCTGCTCGCCGGTGAAGAGATGCTGCACGGGCTCGCCTTTGCCGCTGGTGGTGCGGGTGACGACGGTGACTTCATCGTCCTCGCTGAGGTAGTCGATGACGATGTTGAGCATGAAGCGGTCGAGCTGCGCCTCGGGCAGCGGATAGGTGCCCTCCTGCTCGATGGGGTTCTGCGTGGCGAGCACGAAGAAGGGCTCGGGCAGGTGCATGGTCTTGCCATTCACGGTGACTTGGTGCTCCTGCATGGCTTCGAGCAACGCGGCCTGTGTTTTGGGCGGCGTGCGGTTGATTTCGTCGGCGAGAATCATGTTCGCGAAGACGGGGCCGCGGCTGAAGACGAGTTTGCGGCCTTCGGGGCTGTCTTCGAGGATTTCGGTTCCGGTGATGTCTGAGGGCATCAAATCGGGCGTGAACTGGATGCGCTGAAAGCTAAGGTGGCAGACATCGGCGACGGTTTTGATGAGCAAGGTCTTCGCCAGGCCCGGTGCGCCGGTGATGAGGCAGTGACCGCCTGCGAGCAGGGCAATGAGCATTTCATCAATGACATGCAACTGGCCGACGATGACTTTCCCAACCTCGGCAAAGAGCCGCTGACGAGCGGTGGCGAGCAATTCGACAATCTGGCGTTCAGTGAGTGGGGCGGAGGACGGCGGAAGGTCGGGAGGGGCGCTCATGAGGTGTGTGGTGTATCAAACAGCGGCGAAGGTGCCAAGTTTTCAACGCAAACACAATGAAGGCAGAACGGGCTTAAGCCCAAACTACGAACTCAGACTGACGAGCTAAAGCTCTCGACTACTTTGACCAGGCAGGCTCGGGCTCCCATGTCTTCTCGCCGTGGCCGACGCCGATGAGCTCGGCTTCTTCCTCTTCTTCGGTTTGTTCGAGAAGCGGGGCGAAACGCTCGGAGCGGAAGCCGAGTTCCTGCTTCACACTGGAATGCGGATCGTCGGGGTTGTGGAGCTCTTTGAGCAGGAGAAGGAGATCAAACTCGGCACCCGCGAGTTTGATTTCAGCATCGTCATTGACGACGAACTGCGGATTGGAGCGGCCGGCTCGGAGCGCACGCACGGTGTAGATTTGATCCTTCTTGGGCAGGGACTTGTAGAGGTCGAAGACCCAGGGATCGAATTGATCGTCGATGCAGACGACCTGCTGGCCGGTTTTGAACATGGTGGCGATATAGCGTCCTGATGCGCGAAGGCAAGAGATTGACAGAGCACCGGGGTTTCATCGTATGCTGCGACCCTCATGAAATTCATCCGCCTCGTCACCTGCCTGCTGTTTTCGCTGTCCCTGAGCCTCCACGCGGAGGTGAGGTCGATTCGCGAAAGCATGGAGGCTCTAGTGAAGGACGGATCGCTCTCGGGATCGGTGACGCTGCTGTATCACGATGGCAAAGTCGTGAGCGAGGAAGCCGTCGGCCTCCAGGATCTCGAAACGAAGACGCCGATGGCGAAGGACAGCTTGTTTTGGATCGCGTCGATGACCAAGCCGATCACCGCGCTGGCGGTGATGATGCTGCAGGACGAGGGCAAGCTGAGCATCGACGATCCGGTGATGAAGCACCTGCCGGAGTTCAAAGGCCAGATGCTGATCAAGGAGAAGACGGCGGAGCAAACGGTGCTGGTGAAGCCAGCGCGACCGATCACGATCAAGGACCTGCTCACGCACACGAGCGGACTGGTGGGCAATTCGCCACTGGATGGTGATGCGCTGGATGTGCTCGATTTGAAGGAAGCGGTAATCACGTATGCGCTGTCGCCGTTGCAATTCGAGCCGGGATCAAAGTGGTCCTACTGCAATCCGGGCATCAACACGCTGGGCCGCATCGTGGAAGTCGTGAGCGGCGAAGAGTACGCGAAGTTTTTGGAGAAACGCCTCTTCAAGCCGCTGGGCATGCGCGAGACGACGTTCTGGCCGGGCAAGAAGCAACTCGCACGTCTCGCCACGAGCTATAAACCGACGGCGGATGGCAAAGGACTGGAGCCGACGACGATTCGCTACCTCACGCCGCCGTTCTCGAACAAAAAGCGTGCGCCACTGGCTGCGGGCGGGCTTTTCTCGACAGCGGAGGATTTGCTGAAGCTCTATGTGATGGTGCTGAACGGCGGTGAGACAGACGGGAAGCGCTACATCTCGGAAAAATCGCTCCAATTGATGACGGCGAATCAAACGGGCGATCTGAAGGCCGCGTTCACCGATGGCATGGGCATGGGACTGGGCTTTCAAGTCGTGCGTGAACCGATGGGAATCACGTCGATGCTGAGTCCAGGCACGTTTGGACACGGTGGAGCCCATGGCACGCAGGGGTGGATCGATCCGGTGAAGAAGACGATCTACGTCATGCTCATCCAACGCGCAGGCTTGAAGAACGGTGATGCTTCGTCGATGCGGCAGGCCTTTCAGGAGGCGGCGTCCGCAACTCTCGCGAAACCATGAGGTTTGAGGTTCGCACCTTATGAAACATCGCTTCATTTGCCTCTTCGCCGTTCTGCTTGGTTGTCTCATCTCCCCGGTCGCCTGCCGGGCGCAAGTTCAGCTTCCTGCAGGCTTTCACAAGCTGGAACTGACCGTGGATGGCGTGGCACGCAGCGGGTTTGTGTATGCGCCCGCCAGTGCGAAGGAAACGCCAACGCCTGTGGTGTTCGTGTTTCACGGCCACGGCGGCACGGCGTTGCAGGCAGGACGCTCTTTTGCGATGCACAAGCACTGGCCGGAGGCGATCTCGGTTTATCTGCAAGGATTGAACACGCCGGGCAAGCTGACCGATCCTGAGGGCAAAAAGCCCGGCTGGCAGCATGGGGCAGGGGCGGAAGGCGACCGTGATTTGAAACTGTTCGACGCGGTGATGGCGAATCTGAAGGAGAACTACAAGGTCGATGCGAAGCGGATTTTTTCGACCGGGCACTCGAACGGCGGCGGTTTCACGTATCTGCTGTGGCAGACCAAGCCGGAGGTGTTTTGCGCGATGGCACCTTCTGCCGCTGCCAGCGCACGTCTGGCAGATGCATCTTTCAAGCCGAAACCTGCGATGCACATCGCGGGAACACAAGACCCGCTGGTGAAGTATGCGTGGCAGGAGCTGGCGATGAACAAGGTGAGGCAGATCAATCAGTGCGAGGCGGAAGGCAAATCGTGGGCGCAGGACTGCACGCTATTTCCCTCGAAGGTCGGCGCTCCATTTGTGGCTTTCATTCATCAAGGCACGCACAAGTTTCCTGACGAAGCGCCGGCCTTGATCGCGAAATTCTTCAAAGAGCAGTCAGCGGCGGTGAAGTAAGGCTGCCTGCCATTCAGGCTCCTTGAAACCGACGAGATGAATCTTGTTCTTCGCGTCGATGGCAAAGGGGCGCTTCACGAGATTGCCGTTTTCAGCGAGGAGCTTCAGCGCGGCATCGGTGCTCATCGCGGGCAGTTTGTCTTTGAGGCCCAGGCTGCGGTAGTCGAGGCCGGAAACGTTGAAGAGTTTCCGCAAATCACCGTCATGGGCGGCAAGCGCGGCTTTGAGTTCGGCAACCGACGGCGGTGTTTCGCGAATGGCGACTTCTTCAAAGGCGATGGCGTGCTGCTTGAGCCATTTGATGGCATTGCGACAGGTGGAGCAGCCGGAGTAGGCGTAGAGTTTGAGCATGGCGTAAAAGGGTGCGGCTAGCTTTGCACGCAATTCATCCAGGGTTCAAACTCGGGCGGCAATTTGGCCTCGAAAGCCATCGGCTGGTCGTGGATGGGGTGATTGAAAGCCAGCTTCCATGCATGGAGCATGAGACGTGGGACGCGGACACGCTGCTTGGCGGGTTGCGCGTAAATCGGATCGCCTAGGATGGGGCATTGCAGCGCCTCGCGCATGTGAACGCGAATCTGATGCGTGCGCCCGGTGAGCAGGCGGCATTGGATTAGCGCACAGCCTTGATCGGTGGCGAGCAACTGCCATTCGGTAACGGCCTCCTTCCCTGCCCCATCGAGCAGGATGGACATGCGTTTGCGGTCCACGGGATGTCTGCCGATGTAGTTCTGAATGCGTCCGCTTTTCTCACGCGGCACGCCATTGACCACGGTGAGGTAGATTTTCGTGAGTCGTCGCTCGGCGAAGGCCTCCGTCAGGCGGCGGTGCGCGATGTCATTCTTTGCCACGACCATGCAGCCGCTGGTGTCTTTATCGAGACGATGGACGATGCCGGGCCGCATCTCGCCGCCGATGCCGCTGAGGTCATCAATGTGGTGCAGGAGGGCATTCACGAGTGTGCCGTCAGGATTTCCTTCCGCCGGGTGAACGACAAGCCCGGATGCTTTGTCCAGCACTACGATGTCGGAATCCTCATACAAAATCGTCAACGGAATGTCCTGGGCCTTGATCTCGACCTCAGCTACTTCCGGCACCGTGACGCTCACCACATCCCCAGCTCTCATAGTCGCGCCTGATTTGACCGGTTTGCCGTTCAGCGTGGCGTGGCCGTCCTTGATCAGGTCCTGGAGCCGCGAGCGTGACATATCCGACAGGCGCCGGGCGAGGTGCTTGTCGAAACGCTCGCCGAGTTCGGCGGTTTCAGTGACGGTCCAATCCATTTCACATTCTCAAGATTCAAATTAATCAGGCAATCTGTAATTTCTGGCATTCGCCATGCGATGCAAGTAGGTAGCCGCCCCCATTCCGAACCCCCTCTTTTGAATCTCGTCACTGAACAAGCCTATCTGAGCACCTGCCCTGTCTGCCAGGGACAGATCGACGTGACGTCGCTGGAGCCGTTCACCAAGCTGAAGTGCCCCTTTTGCGGCCAGATGGTGCGCGTACGTCGGCGCTTTGATCAATTCATGATCATACGCCAGATCGGCGAGGGTGGCATGAGCCGGGTGTTTGAGGCGGAGGATGAGACACTCGGACGCCGAGTGGCCCTGAAAATCCTCAACCGCCAGTACTCCCGCGATGCCGTGCGCCTGGAGCAGTTCCGCCAGGAAGCTCACATCACCGCGAACGTCACGCATCCGAACGTCATCAAGCTCTACTCCGTGGGCTATGACCAGGGCTACTTTTACATCGCCATGGAGCTCGTCGGCGGCGGCAGCCTGGAGCAGCGCATCAAACGCGAAGGCCATCTGAAGGAGGCCGAGGCCCTGCGCATCGGCCGTGAGGTGGCCGAGGGTCTGCGTGCCGCGCAACAGCTCACGCTGATTCATCGCGACGTGAAGCCGGCAAACATCCTTTTCACCGAAACCGGCACCGCCAAGGTGGTGGACTTCGGCCTGGCTCTGTTCGTGGACCGCGGCGGCGACCAGTCTGGCGAAATCTGGGCCACGCCGTATTACGTCGCGCCGGAAAAGGTCATCGAAAACAAGGAGGATTACCGCAGCGACATCTTCAGCCTTGGCGCCACGCTCTACCATGCGATGACCGGCAATCCGCCGCACAAGGCGGACACGAATGCCATCGAGGACTTGCGACGCATCAAATGCAAACGCGTCGCCCTCGGTGAATCCGGCCTGCGCTTCTCACCACGCACCGAGCATGTCATCAACGGCATGCTCAGCTTCCGTCCGGAGGAGCGTTTCTCGAACTACGACGAGGTCGTCGATGAAATGCGACTGGCCGAGGGCCTGCTGGATCGCGGCGGCGTGCGGCGCAGACTGTTCTCACGCCGTGCGAAGCTGATCGGTGCCATCGCCGCCGCCATCACGCTCGCCTACGTCGTGGGCTGGATGCTGCGCGAAGGCGGTGAGCGCCGCGCCACACGGGCGGCCATCCAGATTTCTCCTGCTGACGCACGCGACCTCTCCGGCGGCGGCGTGACACTCAAAGCGGACGCGAATAAGAAATCTGTTTCCGAGCGCTTCGCCGATGCACGCAAGCAGATGCTCGAACTTCATCATCCCGCTCAGGCGGAACTGCTGTTCATCGACATCGCCAAAGACGCCCCGCAGCCCACAGAAAACTGGGCGCGCTTCAATGCCGCGCTTTGCAACATCATGCTCGACAGAAAAAAGGAGGCAGCGGACCAAGTGGGAAAACTCTCCGCCTCCGCAGAGCTGAATGGCCTCAAGTCTTTCTTTGAGAAGGTCAAGGAACGCACGGCGCGAAGCTTCGCCCAGCGCATGGCACCCGATTCTCTGGACTATAAAACCGACAACGAGGAAATCCTCGGTTATCTGATCCACGGACTGGTCGAATGGCATTTCGGCGACAAACTGTTCGGTGCACAGGAGCTGGAGGACTTCCAGACTCACCTTAAGAAACGCCTTGCCGGCACCCAGCAGCCTGTCACCGCAGGCACCGCGAACTCACTCGAATGGCTCTCCCTCTACGATGCACTCGTGGAGTTCTACAAGCCGGACATCGCGCTCATGCGAACCGACGTGAAAAATCCGCGCAAGGCGGGCACGCTCGACGAACTGCGCTCCGCGCTCGCTGAAGTGGAGCAGACCCGGAAACAGCTCAAAACCGGCGGTTCCTTCAGCAATGAAATCAAGGAGTGGGAGTCTGAATATAAACGTGAAATCTCCCGCATCACGCTGGAGCAGCAGAAGAAGCAGTTGCAGGAGGACAAAAAACGCCGCCAGGCTGACCTCGAACTCCTCGCCGAGGTCCATGCGATCGTGCCCTCCCTCGTGCAGGGCTACGATTACTCAAGTGCCATCGAGATGCTCGGCAGCACGCGTCTGGAAACAGAGGATGTGCGCACGGCGCTCGACGGACGTCTTTACCTCTACACACAGTCGCGTGACTTCGTGCGCCAGCTCACTGTCGATCTCAGCGGAAAAGGCTGGAACGGCACCATCTCGCGTCGTGAAGGCGGCCAGATGACCGGACGTATCACATGCAACTCAGACGGCACCACGGTGAACGTCACCCTCGAGCGCGGCACGCTGTCCCTGCCCTTTGAAAGCCTCACGCCGGAATCTCTCATCGAGATCGCCCAGGCATTCGGTGCCCTGACCACCGACTCCACCGACTACTATCGCCGCCAGGAGAACACCGCCGCTTTCGCCCGCCTCAACGGCCTCACACAACTCTCAGCCACCATCGCCGCCCAGCTCATGGAGGAAAACGGCTCTTTCCGCAGCCGCTGGATGAAGGTGGTGGGCGCGGGGATCTGAAGCGCAGAACCAAAAGCAGGCATCCCCCGAAGGCAGCACTGCATCACTCGCGCCTAAAGAAAAGGGCGCAAGACTCTACGCCCTGCGCCCTTGGCTCTAAGCTTTGATTACTTGATCTCCTGCGCCCAGAAGATGTGCCAGTCGTCGAGATTGTTCAGATCGACCGCGCCCGGATTCACGCTGCCGTCATCGGCGATGCCATCGGCATCGAGAATGGTCTTGCGGGTGGCGTCGTCATGGATGTAGCCCTGGATGGCGACGTTGTGCTTGTAGATGTCGCCTTTCGTCAGCTTCACGCCGGGCTGCTTTTTGATCCAGCTCTCAAGCTGCGGATAGCTCGGCTTCGTGGCGATGAAAGTCTTGAAGGTCTCGATGTTGATGCCCAGCGCGTCGAGCGTCATCTGGTCATAGCCGCAGCCGATGCCGGGATAATCCGCGTGCAGCTTGCCAGCAGCGGCCAGCGAGGCTTTCTGCCAGAGGCGGGGGAGATGAATGACGCCGAGCGGGCCGGCGATGGCGGAACTGATGAGAGGAACGATCTGGCTCATGATGATTGTGGGTTGGAATTTCGTGAATGACATTCGCATTGGCGAACGCACACTCGACTTTGACGAGTCCGCTTTGCAGCGGCAAGAAGAAACGCTTCCCCACCCTTTTCCTCGCTCCGACCATGAAAAAACTCTGTCACATCGCCCCCGGTGGGACTTCCTGCTCCGGAAGAGTGACTACCGCTGTGGGAGTGGTGCCAGTGCCTTTGCCGAGGCGACCGCTGTAGAGGTCAATCGTGCGTTTGGCGATGATGTCGATCACCGCAGGCTGGAGCGTGCGGGCGGCGACGTTGGAGACGGCCACGCTGGCCCACATGATGGGCGACTTGAAGCGCAGCACCTGCCAGTAGGGCAGCAGCCGTTTGTACCATTTGTTCGCGGTCTGCATTCGCTCATGCGTGGCGATCTTGTGCGTCATCTCCCAAGTCTTGATCGCCGTGCTCGCGCTGACATCGACGAGGCGGCCGATGGAGCGTGTTTGCAAAAAGTCGGCCACGTCCATCGCCGCGAGATGTACGGCACGGGAGAACTGGCTCAGCCCCGGTGCGAGCAGCGCCTCCTGTTTGCCGGGATGGTAGATCGCCGCGATCTCGCGCACGAGTTTCGGCACCTCATCGACCAGCGGCGGCAGCCACTCGGGATTGAGGCTTTTCTGCCAGCGCAGCCGTTTTTTACACTCTTCCACGGCTTTGTGTGCCTGCTCATCGGCCACACCACAGTCGGGAAACACATAGCTGGCCAGCGCATGGCGCGCGGCGCGCAGATCGGCGGCAAAACGCAGCGCCTTCCACAAAACAAGTGTCGCCGCGCCGACGAGGACACCGGCAAGGAAGACCATGATGTGACTCCAAGGCATGCGGACACGGGAGAGCACCACTGGCCGAGTGTCAAGATGACGAAAGTGACGGGAGAGGCGGCTTGCAGCGCGTGAATGACACGCCATAGATGCGCCACTCCTCATGTCCTCCATTTTCGAACTCTTCTCTCTCCAAGGCAAAACCGCCGTTGTCATCGGCGGCACTGGCGAACTCTGTGGCGCGGTCGCGGAAGGATTTGCCTCCGCAGGCGCGGAAGTCGTGCTTGTCGGCCGTGATCAAACGAAGGCCGACAAGCGGCTCGAAACGATTCAAGCCGCCGGTGGACAGGCGTACTTCGTCTCCGCCGATGCGAGCCGCAAAGCCGACCTGCAAATCCTGCTCGACCAAGTGCTTGAGCGTTCCGGCGGCTGCCACATCCTCGTCAATGGCGCTGGCGTGAATTCCGCCACGCCGTTCCTCGACATTGCTGAAGAAGAATACGACCGCATCATGAACATCAACACCAAGGCTGTGTTTCTGGCCTGCCAGGTGTTCGGCAAGCATTTCGTCGAGGAAAAAATCGCCGCCGCCATCATCAATCTCGGCTCCATGTCCGGCCTGCTGCCGCTGAGCCGTGTGTTCACCTACTCGATGAGTAAGGGAGCTGTTCACAATCTCAGCAAGAATCTCGCCCGCGAATGGGCACCGCTGGGCATCCGCGTGAACACGCTCGTCCCCGGCTTCTTCCCCGCCGAGCAGAACAAAAAGGTGCTCACGCCCGACCGCGTCGCCAAAATCATGGGTCACACGCCCATGAACCGCTTTGGCGAGGCCAGGGAACTCGTCGCCGCAGCGCTGCTGCTCGCCGGAGCCGGCGGCTCGTTCATCACCGGCCATGAGATGGTCGTGGATGGCGGGTATTCGTCGATGACGATCTGATGGGAGCAGTTTCGAAACTCTGGACGCAGCGGCGCTGGCAAATGACGAAACCAGAATGACGAACTGTGGTTCAGGCATTCGGGCTTCGTTCGTCATTCGGAATTCTGCATTCGTCATTCTGGCCTCTCACCGCCCTCAGAGGCGATTTCACTTTTCTCCAGCCCAGAACGATAAAAGCCCCGCAAACCGCTCGTTAAGGCCAGTGGTAAGACCTCTAACCACATGGCTTTTTCAACCATCAAACCCCAGCGCAGCCTCGTCGAGGAGGTGTGCGCCCGCATCGCCGCGGAAATCCGCGATGAGATCACGGTGGGCGATGGCTGGCTGCCACCGGAGCGTGATCTGGCGCTCAAGCTCGGTGTGAGCCGGCCTGTGATTCGCGAGGCGACGAAGCGGCTCGAACTGCAAGGCCTGCTTGAAGTGAAGCATGGCGTGGGCACCAAGATCGTGGACAAGCTGCACAAGCCGCTCAACGGCTCGCTGGCGCTCCTGATTCCCGATGACAAGGAACGCCTGCGCCAGTTGATCCAGGTGCGCTTCATGCTGGAGCCGGAGAACGCCCGGCTCGCGGCGGAGAACGCCAGCGCGGCGCAGATTCGCAAACTGCGCACGGCGCTGAAGCAGCTTGAGGACGCGAGAGACTTCGAGACCGCCGTGGTGGCAGACATGACCTTCCACCGCGAGTTGGCGGCGGCCTCGGGCAATCAAATCGTCACGCTGCTGCTGCATTCGCTCTCTGAATTGATCCAGACGAGCCTCAGTCGTGGCTACAGCCGTACTTCGACGGCGAATGCGGTGCGCCAGCATGCGGCGGTGCTCTGCGCCATAGAGAAACGCGATCCCGCCGCCGCCGCGAAGGCCATGCGCGAGCATCTGATCACCGCCGAGGCCGATCTGGCGCTGCCGAAGCCGAAAAAATCCCACTGAGCATGAAATCCCTTCTTCCTATTTCCTTGCTGATCGCGAGCACGCGCCTTCTGACTGCTGAATCCGATGCCGCGAAGCTGTTTCACGAACAGGTGGCTCCCATTCTGGTGAAAAACTGCATCGAATGCCACAACGACGTGACGACTAAAGGCGGACTGAACATGGAGACGCTGGAAACGACGCTCAAAGGCGGCGACGAAGGTCCGGCCATCGTTCCGGGCAAGGCATCGGAGTCACCGCTCTACACGATGATCGTGCCAGAGTCGCCCGGCGAGAAAGCCGAGATGCCGAAGAAGAAGCCTGCGCTCTCGTCTGCGGAGACCAATTTGATCAAACGTTGGATCGACATGGGTGCCACTTGGCCGCAAGAGATCGTGCTGAAGGAAAAGCCGAAGGGCGATGTGACGCACTGGTCTTTTCTGCCACTGAAACCCACGAAGCACGCCTCCATTGATGCTTTCATCAGCGAGAAGCTGAAGGAGAAGGGACTGGCGATGAATCCGCCTGCGGATGCCCGCACGTTCATCCGCCGGGCGAGTTTTGATCTCATCGGACTGCCACCGACACCCGAGGAAGTGGCGGCTTTCGAGAAAGAGTTCATCCAGGATCAAGCGTCGAGCATCAAGCATCTGATCGACCGCCTGCTCGATTCACCGCGCTATGGTGAGCGTTGGGCGCGGCACTGGCTGGATGTGGTGCGCTTTGCGGAGAGCCATGGCTTTGAAATGAACCGCGTGCGGCCGAATGCGTGGCCGTATCGAGATTACGTCATTCGCTCGCTCAATGAGGACAAGCCATATGACCAGTTTGTGCGGGAGCAGATTGCCGGAGATCAGCTTGGCGCGGATGAAGGCACGGGATTCCTCGTGGCGGGGGCCTGGGATCAGGTGAAGGGCCAGGACCCGGTGCTGCGGGCGAATCAGCGGGCGGATGAGATGCATGATCTCGTGAGCACCACGGGCAGCACCTTCCTGGGGCTTACGGTTGGTTGCGCACGCTGCCATGATCACAAGTTCGATCCGGTGTTGCAGACGGATTACTATCGCGTGCGTGCCATCTTTGAAGGCGTGCAGCATGCGGAACGTGAATTGCGGCCTGCGGATTCAGAACAGCGGCAGAAGAAGGCGGAGAGCGTGCGTTTGGAGATCGCGGCGATTGATTCGACCCTGTCACGCTTCCAACCACGCGCGCAACTGACGAAACGAGTGCTCGTGGATGATGATCTGCCACCGCCGACGAAGCCGGAGGCCATCGGCTGCGTGCAGATCGAGCAGCCGAAGAATGGCAAGCCCATTGAGTACTCGCCGGGCTCGGAGTTCGGCCAGGCCTCTGATCCGGGCGATTCGACGCGATTGCCGAATCTCGGCGAGAGCTATCGCTACTGGAACGCGAAGACCGATGAGGTGGGCAAGGACTTCTTTTCGTGGAATCCGCGTGTGGCAGGCAAACAGCGCCTCTGGCTGTCCTGGGGCGCGTGGACGACGCATGCGAAGGATGCGCGCTACACGCTCGATCTCGACGGCGATGCGAACACGAAGGACGATCAAAAAGAGATCGCCGTGGTGGATCAAAGCAAGTTCGCGGACGGCAGCGGGGCGATTCCTGAGCAGAAACGCTGGAGCGGCTTCAAATATGCGGGAACACATGCGCTGACGAAGGACTCGATTGTCATCCTGCGCAGCGGCAAGCTCGGCGGACCGACGGTGGCGGACGCGGTGCTGTTTGAGACGGCGGATGAGGCCGAGCCGGCCTCGCAGCCGCATTTGCGCGCACCGGTGACACATCTGGCGAATCGCGAGAGCTTCGATGCGGCGAAGGCAAAGTTCGTGCGCTTCACCATTCACGCAACGGTTGGCGGACAGCCCTGCATTGACGAGCTGGAGGTCTATGCGGCGGGCAAGAATGTGGCGCTGGCAAAGCTAGGTACCAAGGTGACGGCGTCGGATGTGTTCAGTGATGGATCGAATCCGATTCATCAAATCGCGCATGCGAATGACGGGATCTATGGCAACGCCAAGAGCTGGATTTCGAAGAACGCGGGCAAGGGCTGGCTGCAAATCGAGCTGCCGCGTGAGGAGAGCATCAGCAGCGTTGTGTGGAGCAGAGACCGTAGCGAAAAGGGCAAAGTTTATCAGGATCGTCTGGCGACGGATTATGTGATCGAGGTTTCGCTCGATGGAAAAGCGTGGAAGGCGGTGGCGTCATCGGCAGACCGGCTGGCGGCGGATTATCGGGACCGCATTCGTGATGTTCCGACGCTGAGCGGTGTGTCAGGCGAGAACGCGGGCGAAGTGAAGAAGCACAGCGAGCGGCGTGCGGTGCTGCAACGCGAGTTGAAGACGCTGACGAGCTTCCCACTGGCCTATCTAGGCAAGTTTGAGCAGCCGGGGGCGACGTTCCGGCTTCATCGCGGCGATCCGATGACGCCGAAGGAGGAGATCGCGCCGGGAGCGTTGTCGCAACTCGGTGCAAAGCTCGATCTGGCTAAAGACACGCTCGAATCCGAGAGGCGCATGGCTTTGGCCAAGTGGCTGACCGATCCGCAGAATCCGCTCACGGCACGCGTGATGGCGAATCGTCTCTGGCACTACCATTTCGGCACCGGCATCGTCGATACGCCGAGCGATCTGGGCTTCAACGGCGGCAAGCCTTCGCATCCCGAGTTGCTGGACTGGCTGGCGGCGGAGTTCATGAAGCATGGCTGGAGTTTGAAGGAGATGCACCGGCTGATCATGAACTCGGCGGCGTATCGGCAGTCGAGCGCGGCGCATGATGCGGGAATGCTCGCGGATTCGGGTGCGCGGCTGCTGTGGCGCTTTCCGACGCGCCGCATTGAGGCGGAGCCGTTGCGCGACACGATCCTAGCGGTGAGCGGCGTGCTGGATCTGACGATGGGCGGGCCGGGATTCGATCTGTTCGACGCGAATGACAACTATGTGAAAGTGTACCAATCGAAGCAGGAGTTCGGCGCCGACACATTCAGGCGTATGATTTATCAGAGCAAACCACGCGTGCAGCTTGATGATACGTTTGGTGCCTTCGATGTGCCAGACGCGGGTCAGATCGCTCCGAGGCGCACTTCAAGCACCACACCGCTGCAGGCGCTGAATTTCCTCAACAGCACCTTTGCGATGCAGCAGGCCGGTTTGTTTGCCGCACGGCTCGAAAAAGACGCGGGTAAAGCAGCCGATGCGCAGGTGAAACGGGCGTTTCAACTGGCCTACCAGCGTGATCCGCGCGCGGATGAGCTGGGCGCATCAGTGAAACTGATTGCCGACCACGGGTTGGCGATGTTCTGCCGGGCGCTGTTCAACACGAGCGAGTTCATGACCCTTTATTGATTCCTGCCATGCAAAATCATCTTCTCTCACGTCGCACTTTCCTGAATCAAAGCGTCAGCGGGCTGGGCAGCATCGCTTTGACCTCACTTCTGGCGCAGAAGGGCCTGCTGGCGAATGATCCGATTCGTCCGCTGATTGATCCGTCACGCCCGTATGCACCGAGGCCGCCGCATTTTGAGCCGAGAGCGAAGAATGTGCTCATGATTTTCTGCTCGGGGGCGATCAGCCATGTCGATACCTTTGATTACAAGCCGGAGCTGGTGAAGCGCCACGGCATGCCGCTGCCGGGCGCGGCGGATTTGATCACCTTTCAAGGAGCGCAGGGGAATCTGGTGAAGCCGCTGTGGGAGTTCAAACCGCGCGGGCAGAGCGGGAAGATGATCAGCGACTTGGTGCCGAAAATCGCGGAGTTCGCGGACGACATGTGCTTCATCCACTCGATGACGGCAAAGTCGAACACGCATGGCCCGGCGGAGAACCAGATGAGCACAGGCTACATCCTCGACGGCTTCCCCGGCATCGGCTCGTGGGTGACGTATGCGCTGGGCTCGGAATGCGATGACATGCCGGCCTTCGTGGCGATTCCTGATCCGCGTGGCGTGCCGCAGATCGGCTCGCGGCACTGGAACTCGGCGTTTTTGCCAGCGGTGTTTCAAGGGACGGCGTTCAACGCGAGCAAGCCGATCCCGAATCTGCTGCGACCTACGAGCGTGAGCGAATCGGCGGATCGTGACACGCGCAAGCTGGTGAATCTTTTGAATCAACGCCAGGCAGAAGAGCATCCGGCGGACAGCGACCTGGCGGCGCGCATTTCCTCGTACGAATTGGCGGCACGGATGCAGATCGCGGCGTCCGAGGTCGGCAACATGGCGGGCGAGAGCAAGGCGACGCTGGATTTGTATGGTGTGAACGACAGCAATGAGAACAAGGCCGGTTTTGCCAAGAACTGCCTGCTGGCGCGGCGCTTGATCGAGCGCGGCGTGCGCTTTGTGCAGCTTTTCAACGGTTCCTACGCGATGGGCGAGGGCGTGGGCAACTGGGACGGGCACAAGACCATAGAGCAGCAGTACTCGGTGCATGGGCCGATCCTCGACCAGCCGGTGGCGGGGCTGCTGAAGGACCTGAAGGCCCGGGGGCTGCTCCAGGACACGCTGGTGGCCTTTGTAACCGAGTTTGGCCGTATGCCAACCTTCCAGAAGGGCGCGAACGGCCGGGATCACAATCCGAAGGGATTCACCGTCTGGCTGGCCGGAGCTGGGGTGAAAAAGGCCTTCAGCTATGGGACCACGGATGAATTTGGCTACCAGGCGGCGGAGCGAGTGAGCACGATTTACGACCTGCATGCCACGATTTTGCACCTGCTGGGCATCGACCACGAGCGCCTGAGCTACTACAACAACGGCATCGAACGCCGCCTGACGGACGTGCACGGGCATGTCATCAAAGACGTGCTGGCGTGATCCCCGGAGCATGCAGACCCGAGAAAGAGGGGGAAAAAGCGGTTGATTTCCATTTCGGAGTCTCCACTATGCGCCTCCCCAAAACCTGACCCTATCCCGTACCTGAATCATGGCAGTTGTTATCCGTCTCCGTCAAGAGGGCGCCAAAGGCCGCCCTGTCTTCCGTATTGTTGCGGCTGACAAGCGCTTCCCCAAAGAAGGCCGTTTCCTCGAAATCCTCGGCACCTACGATCCTCAAAAGGGCATCAAAGGCGCCACCTTGAAGCTTGATCGCGTCAACGCGTGGATCGCGCAGGGGGCCAAGCCCTCCGACACGGTCGCAAGCATCATCAAGCACGCTCCGGTCACGGCCTAAACCGCCATGGACGCGCCGGAAGCCCTCCGCGAGTTCCTTTCGTATGTGGTGGCGAATCTGATCGACCACCCGCAGCAGGCGGCCATTGCCATTGGCACCAATGTGAACGGTGCCGTCACGTATCGAGTGCAGCTAGCACAGGACGACGTGCGACATGTGATTGGCAAAAATGGCATGACCATCAGTGCTGTCCGCTCCCTGCTGAACACGGCGGCGGCAAAACACGGGGTCAAGATTTCCCTCAAGGTGGGTTCAGCACGCGAAGAAGACGCGGAAGCCGGCACCCCAACACCAGACAGTCAGGCGTGAACTGATCACGCGCACTTGCTGCCCGCCCACCACCCCAGCGCAGCGGCAGTGACACCCAGGAGGATGCTGCCGAAGGCATTGAGCAGTGCGAGCCAGGAATGCTGGTTCACCAGCAGCAGCCAGGAATCGTTCGAGAGTGTGGAAAAGGTGGTATACCCCCCGAGAACTCCTGTAGCTGCAAACAGCCAGGGGCCGCTGCCTTTTTCCTTCATGGCAGGCAGCGCAAACAGAAAGCCCAAAATGAAGCTGCCAAAAATGTTGGCGGTAAAGACACCCCAGGGGAACACTGAACGAGGCAACAGCCGGGCTGCGCCGATGACGGTGAAGTAACGCAGCACCGAACCGATGCCGCCGCCGAGAAAGACCAGAAGGACATTGCGCATGTTCACTCAGGAGCGGGTTCAGCATCTGACATGCCAACAGGTTCGGTGACGGCAAGAGCCTGTGGGAGTGATGGCAGCCTGGCGATCACAAGGTGAGGAAAATGCGGCAGGATCTGCCTCCTCAATTCCGCGATGAACTCTTCCGCCATTTCCCGGCTCATGCCGTCATCGGTGACAAGCCTGCGGTTGGCGAACCAGCCACGCTTCAGGACGACATGGACCTGGAAACAACCCCGTTTCATGCACACTCCAATCACCGCCACCTGTGGCCACGAAAAATACGCCACGCCATAACGAATGCCGCCCTCACTGACCGAAAGCTTGCGTGAATAGCCGGTAATGAACGAGAAGAACCAAGTCGTGCCCAGGTAGAAGAGCAGGCAGCCCACCACCGAAAGGCCCGCGGCGATCTGCATGTTTTGCTCCGAAATCTCTTCCTCTTTAAACAGGTGCAGCAGCACTCGGAGCATGATCACGCTGGCGACACAGGACATCATGAAGCCCAGCACTCCATGGAAAGGCTTGTACGTATGGTATCCGGCATGAACCACGCCGGGATTGCGCGAGGTCGTCAGCATGCGGGAGCCTCCCCTTTTCTGGCTCCGCCGATGGTCTGAGGCGCGATGCGCGCACGCCAGATGTAGCGTTGAAAAAGAACCTTCACCGAGGCGGTGAGCGGCACTGCCAGGATCGCGCCAAGCAATCCCCCGAGCAGCAGCGCCCACACCAGCACGGAAGCGATCACTGTCATCGGATGCAGGCCCACGGCTTCTCCGACGATGCGCGGCGTGATGAAGAGCGCGTCGATCTGCTGCACCACGGCGAACACGCCGGTCACGACGAGCGGCATGATCCACCACGGATCCCCCGGCACGAGAGCACTGCCCCCCTGGACGGCGGCAATGACCACCGCAGGAATCCAGCACAGGGCGATGCCAAGATACGGGATGATGCCCGCCACACACAGCGCCAGGCCGATGAGCAGGCCGAAATCGAGCCCCACAACGACCAAACCAATGCCGGTGGCGATGCCGTTGATCACGCTGACGAAAAGCTGGCCGCGAAAGAAGGCGACGAGGTAGCTGTTGATCTCGTTCAAGCAGCTCACGACCTCATCCTTGAACACGGAGGCGCGCAGCGGCAGGTAGTCCGACCATGATTCCTGGATCTTCGCGCTCTCGATCAGGAAGTAATACAAATACAGCGGCACGATGATGAACGAGAGCAGGAAGCCAAACACGCCCAGAAAGCCGCCCACGCTCGATTTGACGAACGACCACGCCATGCCGGGAAGTTTGGGCAGCGTGGTCTTCACCCAGTCGCCTCTCAAAAATGCCTGAATGTCGAAATCGAAGCCGTCAGCGCCCTCTTTTGCACTGGGGGCTGGTGTTTCAGGCGTGGCGGTGGATTCAGCAGCAGCCGCGTGGATGGGAAGCGTGATACCGTAGTCTTTTTCGATCTTGGCGGAGAAGTCGATCACTGCCAGCCTCGCCTTCGTGTAGTAAACCGGCACACGCTCGGCGAGGTGTCGTGTCGGATCGTCCAGTTTCACCACCATCCACCAGCCGAGACCGCCGATGGCGAGCATGAACACGGCGAACGCCAGCAACACCGAACGATGCCGGTTCAATCCGCGGCGCTCCAGCCATTCCACGCCGGGCTCCAGCAGGTAGGCCAGCACGCCGGCCACTGCGAAGGGCACCAAAATCGGCTGCAAAAAGGCGATTACCTGCGTCAGCAGATAGATCAGCCCGATCACCAGCGCACCGATGACCGTGATCGACAAGGCGGTCACGGCAGTCCACAGCGCATTGCGCTGGAAGGCGGTTGGCAGATTCTTCATCGGGAGGAAGTGGCGCGCATCCTAGCGGATTAGGACGCTTTGGGAACTGCAAAATGAGAGGGTGATCGACGCCGCCCCGACACCGCGTATCCTCCTGGTCATGTCCAGACCGCAGCCCCAGCCCGTTGATCCCGCCGAACTCCCGGAACTTGCCCGCACCACCATGCGTGCCGCCAAGTTCCCCATGCTCGCCACCGTGGATGGCGACCAGCCGCGTCTGCGCCCCGTTTCACCCGTAAAGACGGATGGATTCACCGTCTATGTCGCCAACCTGCGCCGCTACGGTAAAACGCGCGAGTTGGAGGTGAACCCGAAGGCCGAACTCTGCTACACCGATGACGACCACCACCAAGTGCGCATCACCGCTCAGGCCGAGATCGTCACCGAGCGTCCTTTGCTGGAGGAAATCTGGGCCGCCAGCCCGCTTCTGCGTGCCTACCTCGGCAGCATCGACAATCCCGAACTCATCATCTACCGCTTCGTTCCCAGCCGGGTGCGCTACATGCGCGAATGGGCGCTGGAATACTTTGAGGTGCCTGTTTAGGGACATTCATAAAGCCCCATTGCACACGAGTTTGAACGTTCTCAGTGTTCAAGCGCACTGCAAATTGTGAATAAACTTCAGCAATGTGAATAATTTCTTGCCAGCATCTCGACGCTCTGACACTCTTTGGCAATTACCGTGATTCATTCAAAAAATCACATTCAGGGATCGGTAGGCTTGGCACTTCCCATGCGCCAAAGAACAGCCGTCCCCGCCATTTCAAGGCAGTTAAACACCATACCCACTGAACCACCATGGACCGCGACGACCATCCTGCATCCGTAGCTCAAACCCTCATTTCTACCCGCACGTCTGATTCTGGTCCCTCTTCTGTGAATTCCACCGCTTCCACCCCCGCCCGCCGCCGCCGCCCCGCCACTCCTGTAGGCACCAAGACCTTTGTTCTCGACACCAACGTCCTCCTTCACGACCCGGCCTGCATTCATCGCTTTGCCGAGCATCACATCTGCATCCCGGTGGATGTACTCAGCGAGCTGGACCGCTTCAAAAACGAAATGACCGAGCGCGGCGCGAATGCACGCGAAGTGCATCGGGCGCTGATGAAAATCTTTTCCGCCAAGGGCGCCTCTGTGACCACGGGCGTTCCCACCGACGGCGGCGGCAGCATCCGCGTCGTCGTTTATGACCCTGATGTCGCCTGCGAAGTACCCAGCGTGCTGGAATTCCAGCGCATCTTCCCCGCGTTGGAAAAAGCCGACCACCGCATCCTCGCCTGCACGCTCTGGCTGCGGGAACAGGTCTCGCCGCCGGTCATTCTCGTCAGCAAAGACCTCAACATGCAGCTCAAGGCCCGTGCCGTGGGCATCGAGTGCGAGGACTATCTGCACGACAAAGTCGAGCCGCGCGAGGTGGCGAACTTCGATATCGCCCGCGTCGAAGTCAGTCCGCATGAACTCCAACGCTTTGCCAGCAGCGGTTGCCTCACCGTGCCGGAGAACCGCACCGCCGGCATGGTCGTGAATGATTATGCGCTGCTCTCCGCTGGTGAGAAAGCCACCATGCCCGCGAAGCTGAGTGTGCAGGGCGAGTTCGTGCGGCTGCATCACACGCCCGAGTCCATCAAGGTCGGCCAGGGCCGCGCCATCAAACCGATGAACCTCGGCCAGGCCTGTTTCCTTGATGCGCTGCTCGATCCCGAGATCAGCCTCGTCACCTGCTACGGCCAGGCCGGCACCGGCAAGACGCTGCTCGCCGTCGCCGCCGCTTTGCAGCAGGTGTTTAACCGCACCTATCATGGCCTCACCGTCAGCCGTCCCATCGTCGCCATGGGTCAGACCGTCGGTTTCCTGCCCGGTTCGTTGCAGGAAAAGATGCGTCCTTGGCTGCAGCCCGTGTATGACGCGCTCGATCTCCTCATGCGCCCGATGGAAGGCACCCAGCAGGGCCCGGCACGCAAAAAGAACCGTTTCATGCCCGAACCGCAGCAGATCACCGCGCCTGCCGCGCCGTACGATCCGCTCATCCAGCAGGGCATCATCGAAATCGAGGCGCTGTGCTACATTCGTGGCCGCAGCATCCCGGACCGCTTCTTCGTACTCGATGAAGCCCAGCAACTCACCCCGCTGGAGGCCAAAACCATCGTCACCCGCATGTCCCGTGGCTCCAAACTCGTCCTCGTCGGCGATCCGGCGCAGATCGACAATCCCTACGTGGACAGCCGCAGCAACGGCCTCGTGTACACTCGCCAGCGCATGCGCGGCCAGCCCTTCGCCGCCCATGTGCCGCTGGTGAAAGGTGAGCGCAGCGCCCTGGCCGAAGCGGCGGCACGCTTGCTATGAGCTGCGTTTGTTGTGGTAATTCACGTCCGCAAAAAATCATCCGCGATTTTTTGAAACGGAATCGTCATCCCCTCGTTTAACACGCCTCGCGCAGGTCATGGCCACCCAGATCTGCGCTTTCAATCAAACCAAACCAACACAGAAAACACACATGAAAGCGATCACCTCGATCCTCTCCATTCTCGCCCTCGCCGCCACCCTCAACGCCGCCGAAGGCGACAAGAAGCCCGAAGGCGATGCTCCGAAGAAACCCGCCGCTGAAGGCGATGCCAAGAAACCCGCCGCCGAAGGTGGCAAGAAGAAGGCCCCGAGCGCCGAAGAATTGATCAAGAAGCTCGACAAGGACGGCAACGGTTCCCTCTCCAAGGAAGAGTACCTCGCCTCCCCACAGGCCAAGAAAGATTCTGCCAAGGCTGAGGAGCGTTTCGGCAAAATGGACAAGGACAAAAACGGCTCCCTCTCCAAGGAAGAGCTGACCCCGAAGCCGAAGAAGGACGCGAAGTAATCTCGCCGCTCTGACTTAAGGTCACCCACGCCGCACCCGCCCCGCGCGAGTGCGGCGTTTTTCTTGCCAATCTCGAAAGCCCCGGCACCCCGCCGTCCGTACGTTGTTCACGCTTTAGCGTGTTCTCTTCTCATCGCATGCCTCTCCGCATCATCACACTCAGCCTGACTCTCGCCACCGGCGCCGCCGCAGCCGTGGATTACACCACGCAGATCAAGCCCCTGCTGCAGCAGCATTGCGTCAAATGCCACGGTGCCACCACGCAGAAGTCCAAACTCAAGCTCGACACCGCCGCCGCCGCACGAACCGGCGGCTCTCGCGGCTCCGCATTGCCCGATCTTCTCATTCAGGTCATCAGCGGCACGCATGACGAGATCCCGCAGATGCCCTACAAGCGTGGACCGCTCGACTCCGCCCAGATCGCCCTCATTCAGCAATGGATCGCCGAAGGAGCCAAAGCTCCCGCCGATGAGCAACCCAGCGACGACCGCCACTGGGCCTACATCAAGCCTGTGAAGGCACCGTTGCCAGAGCTAAGAGCCAAGGGCAAAGAGCAAAGAGCCGGAGCCTCTGACTCTACGCCCTCTGCCCTTCGCTCTTCGCCCCACCCCATCGACGCCTTCATTCACGCTCGCCTCGCCAAAGCCGGGCTCAAACCCTCCCCTCCCGCCGCTCGCGAAACTCTCATCCGCCGTCTCCACCTCGATCTCACCGGCCTGCCGCCCACTCCCACTGAAGTCGCCGCCTTCATCAAGAATCCAGCCGCCAGCATCCAGGATCTGGCAGCCAGTCTCCTCAAATCCCCCCACTACGGCGAACGCTGGGGCCGCTGGTGGCTCGATCAGGCGCGTTACGGCGACAGCAACGGCTACAGCATCGACGCCCCGCGCAGCATGTGGCCCTATCGCGATTATGTCGTCAACGCTCTGAATGCCGACAAACCCTTCGACCAGTTCACCCTCGAACAAATCGCCGGCGACATGCTCCCCACACCCAGCCGCGAGCAGCTCATCGCCACCGGCTTCCATCGCAACACGCAGATCAATCAGGAGGGCGGCATCGACAAAGAGCAGTTCCGTATCGAAAGCGTCTTCGACCGCGTCGCCACCACCGGCACCGTCTGGCTCGGCCTCACCATCGGCTGTGCGCAGTGCCACGATCACAAGTTCGACGCCATCAGCCAGCGCGAATACTACCAGCTCTTCGCCTTCCTCAACAACCAGGACGAACCCACCCTGCCCGTTCCCAATCCCGGTCAAAATCTCGACAAGCTCAAGGCCGACCACCTGCAACTGCTCAAACAGATCGACGCCCACATCAAGGAGCGCATGGCCGTGCTGCAAGAGTGGGAGACCACCCTCGGTGAGCCATCCAAAAAACTCCTCCCCGCCGATGCGCTCAAATCCCTCGCCAAACCCGCCGCCAAACGCGCTGCCGCCGATCACCGCCTCCTCTTCAAAGCCATGACCGGCACGGCGGACCCCGTCTTCAATCCGCTCTACGACCGCCACCTCGAACTCGACAACACCCTCAAAAACGGCACCACCACCCTCGTGATGAAGGAGCTGCCGCAGCCGCGCAAAACCACCCTCTTCATCAAAGGCGACTTCACCCGCCCCGCCGATGAAGTGCAGCCCGCCGTCCCCGCCGTTCTCCATCCCCTGCCCGAAAACACGAAACGCGACCGCCTCGCCCTCGCGCAATGGCTCATCGACCGCCGCAACCCGCTCACCGCCCGCGTCCTCGTCAACCGCGTCTGGCAGCAGTACTTCGGCCGCGGCCTCGTCGAGACCGAAAACGACTTCGGCACCATGGGCCGCCTCCCCACTCACCCCGAACTGCTCGACTGGCTCGCCGTCGATTTCATGGAGCACCGCTGGAGCCTCAAGCACCTCCACCAGCTCATCGTCACCAGCGCCACGTATCAGCAAAGCAGCAGCAGCAGCGAAGAGCAAAGAGCGAAGAGCAAAGAGCACCAGACCTCCGACTCTACGCCCTCCGCCCTCAGCCCTCAGCTCTCTGACTCTACGCCCTCCGCTCTTCGCCCTTCGCCTTCGATGCTCGACCCCAACAACGACCTCCTCTGGCGTCAAAACCGCCTCCGCCTTGATGCCGAAGTCGTGCGCGATGTCTGCCTCGCCACCAGCGGCCTGCTCTCGCCCAAAACCGGCGGCCCGCCCGTCTATCCACCGATTCCCGAAGGCGTCATGTCCTTGGGGCAGGTCAAACGCGCCTGGCCCGTGAGCAAAGGGGCCGACCGCTATCGCCGGGGTCTCTACACCTTCATCTTCCGCGCCACCCCGCCGCCTGCGCTCAGCGTGTTCGACGCCCCCGACGGCTTCAGCACCTGCACCCGCCGCATCCGCAGCAACACCCCGCTCCAGGCCCTCACCCTGCTCAACGACACCGCCTACGTCGAATTCGCCCAAGCCCTCGCCACACGTTTGCTCAAGGAAGCCAAGACCGACGACACCCGCATCACCCAGGCCTTCCAGCTCTGCCTTTCTCGTCCTCCCAACGACCGCGAAAGCCAATCGCTGACCCGGCTGCTTCGCGCCGAACGCGCTTCAGGCTCCCCCGAGCCCCAGGCCTGGCAGTCCCTCGCCCGCGTCCTGCTCAACCTCGACGAAACCATCACCCGCGAGTGAAAGTACGACGGATTGGCTTCGCCTGTCTCGCAGAGCCTCGGCTCTCCGGTCCGTCGATCCCCTTGTGACTTGGAATCAAAGTCCCCTTCCACAACCTCACGGCGGCGGCAGCGGCACGTCGTTCACGGGAGTGGTGGGAATCGGCATGGAAGGCGGTGGCAGGAGGGGATTGTTCGGCAGAGCGGGAGCGGTGTTCAGCGTCCGGCGTTGCGGCAGGATGGGATTGGGGGCTGCTGCTGTGGAAGCGGCCTTGCCGGGAGCCTGCGTGGGAATCACCGCGCGCTGGATCACCTCGGCGGGCTGTGAGGCGGAAGGATCGGCGAAGCTGACCCAGCCGGCCTGGTCGCCCTTCTGCAATTGGATGCGGGTCTTGTCCACCGTCTCACCGGGGGTGACTTTGCGAATCTTGATGCCCATTTCATTCTCGGAGCCGATGCGCGCCTCCATCACCTGCGAGGTGGTACGATCCACCAGCACGGCGACGACACCGCCGTCGATCTCATAGATGCCGGAGAGGCTCAGATTGTCGGCAAAGTTCGGCCCGGCGGGCGCATCCGGCGAGGGCAGATCCTTGGTGGTGAAGATGGAGCGCTCCCACAACGCCGCGAAGTGCTCCAGCTTCGGAAACGGCATGGGCGCGGCGTCTTTCTTCGCCTCCTGGGCGAAGGTGTCCGTGTTGCTAAACAGCAACCAACCAAGAACGAGGAACTGGGAACGAGGAACATTCATGATTAGTTCGTCTTGGTGACCTTGGGCACGGTTTTCTCGCGGTAGAACTGCGTGAACTCGACCTCGCAGTTCACCGTCTTGTTCGTGCCGGAGGGATTGATCTGAAGGCGGGTGATGCCGAGGAAGGACTTCGGCTGCTGCAAGGCATGCAACCACGCAAAGAAGGCCTTCTCCGGCACGCCGGTGAGTGTGATTTTCACGGCGGCCTGGTCGAAGTAGCCAAGGTTTTCATCCAGCGGCAGGCCGTCAGGACCGAGAGCTCTCGCCTCTTCGAGGAATTCCTTGCCGCCGATGCTGAGTCCGAGTTTTTCGGCCTCGCCGGTGATGGCTTCGAGCAGCTTGGCGGAGGCTTCCTGACGGCTGGTGAAGCCGGGCACGGTTTCTTCGAGCCAGCCGTATTTGTCGGCCCAGTCCGCGCCTTGCGAGACAGCAAGGTTCATGTCCGCGAGACGATCACGCAGCGATTCGTTCTCCTCGCGGATGGCCATGTAATTCTTGAACGCAAACGTGAGCCCGCCGCCGCCCACGAGAGCGAGGAACAGGAAGGCAAAGACGCCGAGCAGCACTTTTTCGCTCTTCTTCATTCGCCGCGGGCTCCTTTCATTTCAAAGGTGGCGCTGTTGTCGCTGGCGATGACCGGCGCGGGGATTTCCCAGCCGAAGACGCCAAGCGCCTCGATCTCGGAGGCTTCCTTGGTGTATTGCAAGGCAAGCGAGGCATTCGGCATGCGGCCACGGATGCTCAGGCGGTCCGGTGTCCATTCCCAATGCGTGATGGAGGCTTCCTTCGACGACTCCGGCTCCATGCAGTGCAGCAGCATCTGCTGCGGCCATGTCGTGGGATCGACCGCAGGCGCGGCCTCCTGCCAGGCCTTCTTGTGATCCATCACACGTGAAGAGCGTGGCGTGAGTTCAGCGACTTTCTCACGCAGCATGTTGCGCTCCTGCAAGGCGAGCGAGGTGAGCGTGGCGACGAGTGCAATCGCAGCGGCGATCACCGCACCGACGGTGAGCGCCATGAAGCGTGTCTTTGCCCGACGTGACTGGCTTTGACGGGCGGCGATCACGTCCTGCGGCATGAGCAGGCTGGAACCGCGCGCCGGCATCGTCGGCGCGGGCATGTCGCAACGGTAGGCCGTCAAACCGGTGACGCGCTGGATTTGCGTGATGTCGCCCTCATCAATCCACAGCACGATGCTTTCGAGACGGCCGAGCACGCCCTGGAAGCCAAGCTGAAGACAGATGTTGTTCAATTCGGCGAGCGCATTGCCATCGAGCTTGTTGGCGGAAAGCGGTGTGCAGTAGATAAGCTGCGCGCCACTGGTGATGGCGACCACGAGACGCTCGAGCTCGCGGAAGATCGTGATGCTGTTTTGCACCAACGGATAACACAGCGCATGCAGCGTCACCTCGTCCGGCAGGCGTGTGGAGTCCCGCAGCGGCACGGGCTGGTCCTTCAGCGCGAGGATGCGCGTGAGATACGCGCCCTCCTTGCCCTGGATGTTGCGCACCTGCACACTGGCCTCATCGTCGTCAGCTTTGATGCCCATGCGCTCGAGATGCAGCAGCGCCATGCTGCGAAGGTGCTCCGGCTGGCCTTTGAGCCAGGCGGGCAGCACCCAGAAATGAGTGGCAGGCAGCGCCAGCACGCGACGCTGCGCGTCTTTGCCGAAAACGGCTCCCTCAGCGGTCTGTTCACCGCTGAACTGGCACGACGCGCCCTCCGCACCCGCCCAGCTCTGCCAGGTGTGCGTCGAAGGGAGCAGAAGCTCGCAGGGTGGTTTACGTGTCTTTGCCATGGGCGGGAATCTCACCGCGCCAGATGGCCTGGCCACCTTGCGTGATGAGGATGAGTTTGCGTTGCAGCGGTCCGAGCGAGCCGACGCTCTCGATGCGGCGGATCGGTCCGGCGAATTGAATCCATTGCGTCAGTTGCGCGACGATCTGCGGATGAAACACACCGAGCATCTGCGCCACCTGCGGCACGCTGGCGAGACGCTGATCATCCTGCGTGCGCAACGCGCCATCGCGTCCGGCGCGGAAGGTGAGCAGCGGCTGCACACGCTCCATCGGCACATCGGCCAGCAGGGAGATGAGTTCGGGGCGGGCGTCATTGATGTCCACGCGGCCATCACCAAAGATGGTGAACCACTCGCGCCAGTCAGGCCGCTCAGCGTTGACGATTTCCATGCCGCGCACGTGCAGCATCTCCTCGACCTCCTTGAAGGGACGATTGAACGGCATGCCTTCGAAACCCATCTTCTCATACTCGCGCTTCTCAGCGCCGTTGAGGCTGACGTTCTCATCCGCATCGGCCCAGTCCTTCAGCGCATCGCACAAAGCGGCGACAAACTCCGGCTTGAAGCCCCAGCGGGTGAACAAACGGCGCAGCAGCACCTTGTCGCCCGTTTGGATGAGATGATTGATGTTCAGCCGGGCCTCTTCGGAGACGAGCGTCACGTTGTATCCGCCGCCATCGCCCGACGTGAAGTGCAGCAGCGGATCATCCTGCTGAATCGCCGGATGACGGGCCACCTCAATGCCCATCTCCGCATAGCGCTTGGCAAAGATGCGTCCGCGCATCATGCGCGTGAACTCCGTGTCGGCCTGAAGGGCTTTGGCACCCGCAAACATGACCATGCCCAGCACCGCAATCATCCAGAACACCGCGATGAGCGCGGAGCCGTGGTTGTTGAAGGTTCTGGGACGAAGGTGAAACATGAATGAATCCAATTAGATGCGTGGAGGTGTTGCGGGAGCGGAGGGAGGCGGAACCTGAGGCGCGGTGACTTGGGAAAGATCATTCGCGATCCAGAAGGTGTATTCGTGCTCGCGGGGATCGGTGGTGAAGGCGAACTTCAGCTTCATGAAGAGCGGCGGCTGCGGACGCTTCTTGGGATCCCAGCTCGTGAACCATTTTTTCTCCTCGGGTTCATAGAACTGCCACTGCATCTGCTTGAGGCCGTCGAGAATCGGCAGTTCAGCGATGGTGTCGAGCTGGTCCGGCGTGCCGGCCTTCTCGGAGAGTTTGAGATGTCGGACAACGAGGCTGAGGTCTTTGGAGTCCTTGTTGCGCACGAGGCCGAATTCGACGGCGTCGGCGAGCTTGAGCGCACGATTCCAGGTGAATGGCATTTTGCCGCCGAGGATGAACAGGTTGCCGGAGGCGCCACGTGCGACTTTTTCGGCTCCCGCCGTGAGCTGGATGCCAGGAGGCATGGTTTCGAGATAATCACGCCACTGCGTGACGAAGTTGCTGATGCGCGTCTCGGCCACGCGGGCGTTGTTCATCGACTTGCCGAGTGACATGACGCCATTGGCGATGCCATAGACTCCTCCGAGCACCAGTGAGACGAGCGCCATCGCGAGGATGACTTCGAGCAGGGTGAACGCGGCGTGATGCAGGCTGCCAGCCTGCTTGCGGAACAGCCTGGCAGGCTGTTTCACGTCAAATCGGGCTGTTGGGCGAATACACATAGGTTTCCAAGCTGCGTTTCATGCGCCGCGTGCGCCCGTCGGTGATCCATGCTTCGGCGCGGATGCGAAACATGTGGTCGAGCTCGACCTTGTCCTTGGTGATGAGTTTGACCTTCTCAATCGTGGCGCTGGCATCAATGCCATCACCCGTGGGAGGAAAATTGAAGCTGGTGGCCTTGAACTCAGGCTGGTGCGCGACTTCGGCGAGCACGGACTCAAGCACGCGGAGCACCTGGGCCTCCTGACGGGCCGAAGTGGAGGTCTTGGCGATGGCTTCCACCGCACGCGTCATGCCGACTGCGACGAGCGAGAAGAGCGCAAGGGCGAGGATGATTTCGAGAAGGGCGAAACCAGACGCGTTCGATGCTGTGCGGGTGTGTTTCATCCTTTGACCTGAATGCTTTTGCGTTTCGCGCATGCGGTGAGCGGATCGAAGCCGATCTCGATCTGACCCGCCTCTCCACTGAGACGGACTTCAATGGGTTCGCAGATGCCCGTGGGGCTGAACTCCCAAGATTCACCGCGTTTTGGAGCACGGAACGCAATTTCTCCAACACGACGCACCTGCAACATGCCACTGAATTCTTCGCTGACGCCGAAGGCCCCACTGGAAAGTTCCATGCGCACCGTTTGCTGGCTATTGAGCGCGCGAAGCAGATTTTGACGCGCCGTGGTCTCGATGATCGCGGCTGCACGACGAAGCTTGTCCTCGGCACGCACTCCGGAAATGCTCAACACTGCCACACCAATGACAAGAATGGTGATCGTCATGGCGAGGCAGAGTTCGATCAGCGTGAAAGCGGAATGACGAATGACGGCAAAGCCGCGCTGTGGAGTCAGCGAGGCTTGCGGTGGATTCTTGATGGATTGGCAGTTCGTCATTCAGAATTCGTCATTCTTCATTTCGGCATCGTCGGTCACAGATCCCAGTTGCCGATGTCATCGCCATTGTCGGCGAGTCCATCGGGACCGGCGGAATAGACATCGAAGCCGCCTTTGTCTTTGGTGCCGGGACGGCGGTAGTGGTAGGGGTTGCCCCAGGGATCGAGAATATTCTTCTTGAGCTTGGGGGTCCAGTTCTGCGGGGCAGGACGCGAACCGGGTTTTTCAAGGAGCGCCGAGATCCCCTGCTCGGTGGTGGGCAGGAACATGTTGTCGGTCTCGTAGCTGCGCAGCGCGGAGGTGAGCGTGGTGAGGTCGCCTTTGACGCGGGTTTTTTTGCCGGAATCGAGCACGCCGGTGAGCGAGACGATGCCCGCGCCGACGAGGAGGGCGACGATGCCGAGGACGAGGACCATTTCGACGAGGGTGAAGCCGGAAGACGAATGGCGTTGTTGGGTTCTGGTGTGTTTCATGGGATGTGGGTGGGTTGAGTCACTTGTTCATGCTGGAGATGGTCTGGAAGATGGTGGTCATCATGAGGTAGGCCATGATGCCGACCATGCCGGCCATGAGGCAGACGATGAGGGGCTGGATGAGTGCGGCGAGGGTGTCGATCTTTTTGCTGAGTTCGCGGTCGAAGCGCTCGGCGGCGCGGGTGAGCGCGGCAGACATGTCGCCGGTCTGCTCGCCGATGTTGACCATGTCGATGAGCAGCGGCGGAAACTGCGCGCAGCGGTCGAGCGCACGGGAGAGTGCCACGCCCTCGCCGACGTTGCGCATGACGCTTTCAAACTCCTGGCGTAGATAAGGATTGTCGATGGCCTGATGCGTGAGCTGCATGGCCTGCACCATGGTGAGGCCGTTGCCGAGCAGGTTGGCCATCGTTTCAAGAAACTGGACGTAGAAGCGGGCGCGGAAGATGCCGCCGAAGAGCGGGATGCGCAGTTTGAAACGCGCCCACGGGATGGCGGACTCGGGACGGGCAAGCCATGCCTTGCCGAGAATGAAAGCGACGATGCCACCGAGAATGACCATCCACCAAGTGGCTTTGAAGGTATCGCTGATCTTCAGGATGATCTGCGCGGTGAGCGGCAGCGATCCACCAGTGGAATCGAGCATCTCGGTGAGCTTCGGGATGAGATAGACAACGAACAGCAGCGTGACCGAAACCGCCGCGACGACAAGAAAAGCGGGGTAGAGCAACGCGGAAAGAACCTTGGACTTCAGAGCCTGCAAAGAGCGCATGTATTGCGCCTGGCGCTTCAAAATGGTGCTGAGCGAGCCACTGGCCTCACCTGCGGAAACGAGAGCACAGAAGAGTTTGCCGAAACTAGGACTGGTGGCGGCGACGGCCTTGGAGAAAGCCATGCCATCGCGCACTTTGCCACGCAGGACGCTGGCGAGCGTTTTGATGCCGGAGAGTTCACGACGCCGCTCCATCGTCGCGAGCGCGGGCTCAAGCTGGATGCCAGCGCCGACGAGATCGGCGAGTTCTTCGATGAACAGGACGACCTGCGCGAGCTTGAGCTTGATGGGACCGGTGATTGTTTCGGTGGTCGCAGCCGCTTGTTTTGTTTTTGCGGCTGACTTGGTTTCACCAGCAGCTTCGAGCTTGATGGGCTGGATTTTCTTTTTGCCCAACAGTGCAAAGGCCTCGCTGCGATCCGACGCGGCGAGTTCGCCGGTAATGAGACCGGCGGGGCCTTGAGCGCTATAAACGAAGGTGGGCATGGGGAGAATGACGAAATCAGAATGTCGAATGACGAATGCTTAAGCGGCCAGGCGAGTGGGAGCGGCGATGGTGGTGGTTTGCGGATTGTGCTGGCGATCCGAAGCGGCGGTGACGGAAAGCACTTCTTCGATGGTGGTTTCACCGCTGAGCACTTTCTGGAAGCCGTAGCCGCGCATCGGGATGTAACCGTCTTTGATGGCCTGCTTGTGAAACTCAGCAGGATGTGCGCGGCTGTTGATGAGATGCTGCAAGGCGTGGGTAACGAGGCAGACTTCGTAAATGGAGAGACGCCCCTGAAAGCCGCTGCTGCGGCAGGCTTCGCAGCCGACGGCGCGCATGATTTTGCCGGGCAGATGCGAGGGGAAGCCGATGGACTTTAAGTAGCTCTCCTCCACCTGCGTGGGCACTTTGCACAGCGGGCAGAGCTTGCGCACCAGCCTCTGCGCGAAGAACGCACGAACGGCGCTGGAGACAAGGAAGGGCTCGACGCCCATGTCGATGAGGCGCGTGATGCCGCCGATGGCGTCATTGGTGTGCAGCGTGCTGAATACCAAGTGGCCGGTGAGTGCGGCGCGCACGGCGATCTCGGTGGTTTCGAGGTCGCGCATTTCTCCGATCATGACGACGTTTGGATCGCCACGCAGAATGCTGCGCAGACCAGCACCGAAAGTGAGGCCGATCTCGGGCTTCACGGCGATCTGCACGATGCCTGGCATCTTGTATTCGACCGGATCTTCGATGGTGACGATGCGACGGTGTGTTTGATTGAGATCGGTGAGGAAGGCGTAAAGCGTGGTCGATTTTCCGCTGCCGGTGGGTCCGGTGATGAGAATGATGCCGTTGGGCAGCTTGAGCAGTTCATCGACGACAGGTCGGATGTTGTCGGTGAGGCCAAGGCGGTTCACCGTGACCTGCTGCTGCGAGAGGAGACGCAGGCTGATGCTTTCGCCTTCGACGGACGGAATCGTGGCAACACGCACGTCGATGGCGAGACCATCGAGTTCGAGATTGATGCGACCGTCTTGTGGCAGACGCTTTTCGGCGATGTCGAGCCGCGCCATGATCTTGAGGCGGGCGATCACGGAGGCTTGCAGCGATTTGATGTTCTCCGGCACGGGCAGTTCTTCGAGACGGCCATCAATCCGGTAGCGAATGCGCAGGCGATCCTGCTGAGGCTCAACGTGAATGTCGGTGGCTCGTTGTTCGAGGCCGCGGCGGATGATTTGATTCACGAAGCGCACGACGGAAGCTTCTTCGTCCTCGGGTTCATCGAGCACGGTGACTTCATCACGCAAATCTTCCGCGCCCCAGTCGGCCCGACCACGCAGAATCTTCTCAAATGTGTCGGCACCGAGCCCGTAGAGCTTTTGCAGGCCCTCAACGATGCGCGTGCGCTGGCCGACATGCCAGACGACCGGCATCGCGAGGCTGGCGGCCACGCGTTGATGCGCAATGAGGCTCAAAGGATCAAACGTGGCGATGTGCAGCGTGCGGTCAGGTTCGGTGCCGTCGTCACTTTGAGTTTCCTCGGTGAAAATCGGCAACAAACGATGACGCAGCGCGATCTCAGCGGGAAGCATGCGGCGCATCCCTTGCTCGGCCGGCAGGTCTTCATCCTTCGGCTCCCACCATGGCAAGCCGAGAGTCTTCGCGAGAGCCGTCAGAAAATCACGTTCACGCACGCCTTCGCAATCCAGCACGGCATCGACGAACGACGTCTGATTGAAGCAAGCCTCCTCCACCGCCTGCCGCACGGCAGGAAGATCGGCGCAGCCGGAATCTGCAAGAATTTGGTCTATAAGGGGCAGCATGTGAAAAGAGGCCGAAACCAGCCTCACAATGCCATATAATTATGGTTTTTCATAGAAATGGCAAGTTTTTAATACATCTAAACCATTTGGGAAGCTGAAAAGAACCACAGACCCGGTCCTCAAACCAAGCGATGCCGGACTATTTGGCCGCGTTGATGTGGCTCACCATCGCCTCCAACGCCCCATTCTTGATCGCGATTACGCCCTTGGGGTCGATGAGATAGAGCGTCGGAAAATTGCGCAAGTTGTAGAGCGTGGTGTTGGGACCGCTGCTGGTGTTGTCGAGGATGTTGCGGAAGCTGACCTGGTAGTCGGCGAGCGCTTTTTTGGCCTCGGTCTCGATGTCGGTGTTCACACCGATCACCACAGCATTTTTATCTTTGAGCTGGGCCGCCGTTTGGTTCATAAGCGGCAGGATGCCGTGACAGGCATGGCACCAGCCGCCCCAGAAGATGACGATGACGTGTTTGCCACGGTAATCGCTGAGCTTGAAGCTGACACCGTCGGCGTCCATGCCCTCGATCTCCGGCGCTTCGCAGCCGACTTGCAGATTCATCATCTCAAAGAGCATCTTCGCGGTGAAGTCGGAGAGCTTGAAGCCTTGGATCGTGACATCGGCATAATCGGCATTGAGCTGCTGGAAGCACTCGAGCGCCTTCTCCTTCGAGGCCTCGCCGGAAACACGATCGGCAGAGGCGTCGAAGTTTTTGAAATGGATCGCGCCGAGCGCGTAGAGCGCGGCGGCCTTTTCCTCGCGATTCTTGTTCTTCTCGATCACGGCCTTGAGCACCGGCTCAGCAGGCAGGCCGTGGTATTCTAGCTGCTTCACCGACTCGGCGATGCCCTTGCTGCCTGCGAAGGTGGTTCCGAGCATCTTCAACGCTTCCTGGCCCTCAGGAAAACTCGCAGCGCCGGTCACGAGCCAGTTCACGCCTTTCACGACATCCGGTTGATCCAGGTTGGCCTGCACCAGCTTCATCATCTTCGTCGCGTAAGGCCCGGCGCTGGGAATGCTGGCGCGAAACTTGTTTTTCTCCTCCTCTGTGGCGGCGGCGATGAGCTTCTGCGTGTTGGCACGCACGGAGTTTTCGTACTCGTCGATGATCGCGCGAATCTCGGTAGCGAGCGGCGATGCTGGGGCCTGGGCAAAGAGAGAAACAACGGACAGGAGAAACAAGACGAGTGATTTCATGGCGGATCAGCAAAGAGGACGGCGTGAACGAGTGCGAAGCATCAACAAGCCTGCGCCAAGGCAAAGCAACAGGCTGCCAGGCTCGGGGACCATCATGAAGGACGAATAGACATTGTCATAGAAGATCACCGGTGCGCCATAGTCTTCAGTGTGCGCCGTGAGCGAGAATGTCTGCGCAGGCAAAGCGGTGTCAGGCGCTTCCACTCGATAAACAACGCCGTCCGTAAGCCCGGCGAGCGAGACATTGAAGCCGCCGGCGTTGTTGCTGAAGCCACTCGCGACCAGAATGCCGGTGGTGTCGTTGTAAACATTGACCGCCACGCCCGCAAGCCCTTCGCCCGGCGTGTAAAAAGCGTCCGCAGCGATGGTGTCCTGATACACGGAGCCGGTGAGGATCGCGTCCGAGAAATAACTCGCCCCATCAAACCGGAACTGCGTGGCGAAATGCTGCGTCACTACATAGGGGCCGATGGCCGCCACGTTGCTGCCGGGGATCGCGATGCTTTGAAAACCAATGCCTATTTCCTTGAAGGCCGAATCCACCAGCACATTACGATGGCCGGCCGGACTTTGAATGCCGTTGCCAAAACCCGGTGATGCGCCATTGCCATCGCCCCAGTCGATCACAAAGCCGCCGTGGCCGTGCGTAATCGTCTGCGTCGAGGCGAACAGGTTCTCGCCCACCTCGAGCCAGTTTGTGCTATAGCCGCCGTTCTGGATGCGCTGATCCAGGGCAAGACCGTCCAGCGTGTGTGTTTGCTGGTCGTTGCTGACCATGAGATTCGAATACGTCGTGGTAGACACGTTCAGCGCACTGTTCCAAGCCACCGGCGGTGCCGCCACGAGACTGGAAAACTGCGTGACTAGATCCGTGGCGCTCGTGCCGAAAAAGTTCAGCGCGTAGGCGATGCCCGAATCATCCGACTTCGGCAAACCCCACACGCCCGGCGCTGAAAAGTTCACCAACTTCTCCAGCTCTGCCTGTGGATCACTGCGGAAGCGATTTGTCAGTTCGAGCCAATACTGCTGCTCTGCTGTTGGGTCTGCCCCATGCACATTTCCCGGAGCCAGTAGTAGCAACATCGACCCCAACACATAGCCACAGCACTGCCGCCACCGAAGCGTGGAGAAGGCAGTCGAAGCAGAAGCTGCGCAGAGCATGATCACTTAACTTATGGTAATTATATAACTCTGCCAAGCCTGTTTCATGCCTCCGGCAGCGAAACAACCCATCACTTTGCGTCACAAAGTTTCTCTTGCACACTTCACTTTGGCGCGCAAAGTAACATGCATGAGCACGACCGAAGCCGCCTTGGAGAACCTCCGCATCATCCGCTCCCTGATGGAAAAGGCGCACATCTATCGAGCCGTTTCCGCTCCGGCGGCACTAGTCGGTGGTGTGATGGCCCTCGTAGCGTCCGCTTGGCCGGTGCAACACGCGCTGGCAAAAAACGGTGAGGCCGTGATGTGTGAAAAGTGTTTCCTTGCCACTTGGCTCGTCATTCTCGGCATCGCTTCCGTCTTGAACGTCGTCCTGCTCGCCAAAGAAGCCGCGCGTCGCAGTCAGCCCTTTGTCTCTGAAGGCATGCGCATGGCACTGCGGGCCTTTGCACCGCCGATGCTCGTCGGCGGTTGCGTTGGCATTGGCCTGATCGTGTTCCTGCACAATCTCACGCTCGCCGCCCTGATCTGGATTCTCTGCTACGGTCTCGCCCTGCTCAGCACCGCCAGCTTCTCGCCGCGTTCCCTGCCCCGCCTTGGCTGGGCCTTTGTCATCACCGGGATTCTGCTGTTCTTCGCCTGGGCAGCGAACCGAGACGTGGACCTGCTTTCCAGCGACCTCGCCCCCGCATCGCTCGCCATGGGCCTCACCTTCGGTCTGCTGCATGTCATTTATGCCCTCGCCGTCTTCTTCAGTCCGAAACTCGTGGAGGTGCAGCCGAAATGATCGACTTCGATCAAATCGACAAGCTCATCCACGAAAAGGGCCGCCTCTCCATCATGACGCTGCTCTCCACGCGGGGCGAATGGGCCTTCCAAGATCTCAAAACCGAACTCGGCATGAGTGATGGCAATCTCATCTCCCACCTCCGCACACTCGGCACCGCAGGTTATCTCAAGGAAACCCGCGACGAGTCCGGCACCCGCCCGCGCACCAGCTACGAACTCACCGCCGCCGGACGCAAAGCCTTCAAAGACTACGTCGAAGTCCTCGGCGAGATCGTCAAAGCCGCCCAGCAGACCTAAACCCGCTTCTTTTTCCCCATTCACTTTGCCACACAAAGTCAACAACACCATGAACATCATCCTCGCTCAACATCACGGCATGTGCTTCGGCGTCCGCGACGCCCTGCGCACCACCCACACCGCCGCCCAACGCGCTCCGCTGACCATCCTCGGCCAGCTCGTCCACAATCCGCTCGTCGATCGTCATCTCGCCGCTGTCGGCGCTCAACGCGGCGATCTCGACGACCTCAACAGTTCATCGACTCAGCAAGTCGCCATCACCGCCCACGGCGCTTCCGACAAACATCGCCACGCGTGGCAAAGCGCCGGTCACACCGTCATCGACACCACCTGCCCGCTCGTCAAAAAAGCGCACCACGCCCTCGCCACCCTCGTCAGCGATGGCTACCAGCCCGTCGTCATTGGTCAAAGCCAGCACGTCGAAGTTCGCGGCCTCGTCGGCGATTTTCCTCAAGCCGTCGTCGTGCTCAATGAATCCGACCTCATGCAAATCCCGTCGCATCCAAAGCTCGGTATCGTCTCGCAGACCACACAACCCATCGAAATCGCGCTGCGACTCGTCGATTCCATCAAACGCCTCCACCGCAGTTCCGAAGTGCGCTTCATCGACACGATCTGCCATCCCACGAAGCAGCGACAGACCGCCATGGACGACTTGATTCGCGATTGCGACCACATCGTCGTCATCGGCGGACGCAACAGCAACAACACGCGCCAACTTGCCCAAAAAGCCCTCTCCCACGGCCTGCGCACGCTGCAAATCGAACGCCCCGAAGAACTCGATCCCGCCTGGTTCAGCGACGCCCGCAATGTCGGCGTCACCGCCGGCACCTCCACGCTCGATGAAACCGTGGACGCCGTCATGCAGCGCCTGCGCCAGATCGCCGCCGAACTACGCACCACACCCGCTCACGAATTTCTCCGCACCATGCTTCAAGCAGCCTAACCCAACATCAAAATGAACACGCAACACTGGATCAACCATTTCGAAGCCAACACCCGTCTCAATCGCGAACTTCAACTCCCGGAGGCGCCTTGCGTGCTTCCTGAAAACGTTCGCGCAGCTCTCGCACGCTCCATCGCCACGTTTCAACTCGGCGAAAGCGGCGGCGGCACACGTCTGCGCCGCTACACCCGCAGCATCGCCTCCTTGGAAAATCTGAAGGGCTACCAACGTGCCGTCGATCTCTTCGTCGCCGAGGAACAGAGCCACGCCGCCCTGCTCGCGCGCACCGTCACTCATTTGCGCGGCACCTTGCTTCAGAAACAATGGACGAACTCCATCTTCCGCTGGTTGCGCGATCTCGTGAATCTCGAGTTCAACATTCAGGTGCTTCTCACCGCCGAACTCATCGCCGAAGTCTATTTCGGCCTGCTCGCCCTGCGTTGCAGCGATCCCGTTGTCCAAACCGTCGCCAAAAAACTCCTGCGCGATGAAATCGGCCACCTCTCCTTCCAGCGCGACTTCTTGTTCGAGCGCTTGAAGACACTCACCCCCGCCATGCAACGCCTCTGGCGCTGGCAATTCCAAGCCATCCACCTCGCCACTGCCGCCGTCGTCTCCTGGGATCATCGTGACTGCCTGCGCAGCCTTGATGTGACACCTGCCGACTTCCGCGCTCGTGCGCAGCGAAGCTGGCAGAGTTTTCAGTCACGACTCGAACGCCGATTGCATGAATCCGAGACTCAAGCACGCCACGCCGTAGTTGACTCGAACAACACTGCTCCTACCTTCCGGCATTATGCAGGCCACCACCATCAAGGTTGACCCCAAACTGCACTCCTCCATCCGCAGGCTGAAGGCACGCGAGCAGACGCTGACAGGTTTTGTGCGGGAACTGATCGCCGGTGAGGAAAAACGCCGTGCGCTGGAGTCTGCGGCCACGGCCTACACCGCATTGATGGCAGCACACCACGATGAAGCTGCCTGGCTTCTGGAATGGGAGTCTGCACCGCTGGCCGCTGCCCCCAAACGCCGCAAAGCATGAAACGCGGAACAGTCGTGTGGGTCAATCTGAGCGATGCCCGCCCACCTGAGATGGACAAGGTGCGGCCCGCTGTGGTGCTCTCCAACAGCGTTTTGAATGGCAGCCTCAACACTCTTGTGGTGGTGCCGCTCTCCACCCAACCCGGCGAAATCTGGCCGCTGCGCGTCAAAGTCACGGCGGGTGGCCGAAAACCGAGCTTTGCTGTCATTCCCGGACTCCGCCAAGTGTCCAAGGCGCGGCTGCTGAACGCCATCGCTGCACTCACAGCAGCGGACCTCGCCAAGATCGAGCGTGCTGTCGCAAACTATCTGGCAGACTGATGCTCAAGGTGGCGATCACAGCCAGCCATCTCAAGCACGCCACGAAGCTGCATCCACGCCCGGATACAGCCGCTCCAGCAGCGCCACCATGCAGTCGCCGGTCAGATGATGGGCCTGGCGGGAAAGGGCGGCGGGCTGCGTGTCTTTTTGCACACCGGATTTCCACAGATGATCCAGCGCATCCGCGTGCTGGTCGGTCACGGCATCAACAGTCTCGCGCCAATGCTGCGGCTGCTCGCTTTCTTTCCACTCACCACGACCGCGTCCGAAATGGCATACAGCGAGGTAGGTCAGAAACGCCAGCTTCACCTGCTCGCGGAAATGCTCGCGTGACCAGCGCAGCCGCTGATCACTGCCACGCACGAGATTGTAGCTGCGAATCAACGCATAGGCCCCGATGCCGGAAGCAATGCCGCCCAGCAACGCGCCGCCACCGAAGGTCATGCCGCCTAGTTTGAGGTCGGCGATGAGTCCGCCCATCGCACCACCAGCGAAACTGCCCAGCACGCCCCAGATGTTCTCCGAAACGGCCTGCGGCAGATGAAAATGCTCACGGGCGACCTGACTGAGTTCGTGTTCTGCCTCGCCCTTCAACCCATGCGCTTCGATGAGATTGTTCGTCGTCTGCTCGATGCGATCCGCGAGCTGTGTAGCAAGTTTCTGCCGCGCATCATTGTACTCGCGGTTCAACTCATCGCGCTGCCAGCCCACGCGCTCCAACAGTGTCTCGGAACGCACATCCACGCCGTCAAATAGCGCGGCGGTGAGCTGCTCGGAGATCAGGCGCACGGAAGTTTGAAACACGCTCACGTTCCGCTGCGTCCAGGCACGTTTGATCTGCTGGAAACTTGGGATTTTGGACCCCTGCATCAGTGGAGCCAGCGATTCCATGAGCTTGTCCTCCTGCACCCAGCAGCGGGCGAAGGCATCCAGCGTCAGCACATCACGCACGATCTCAAACTGCTTCAAATGCTCGCGCCATGACTCCAATTCCGCCGCTTCCAGCGCTGGACTGCCCTGCGTACCAGTTTGATTCAGCAGCACGACGACCGGCTTCTCCACCCAGCCGAGAATTTCCATCTCTGGACCGATGTAACCCGCCACCTCGGGGGGCTCGGCGGCGTTGACGAGGTAAAGCACCACGTCTGCTTCATCGCGCACATTTTTCAAGGCCTGCTGGCTGCACCACAAAGGCTTGTCGGTGATGCGATCCCAGGTCTGCGACAAAAACCACAGCACCGGGCTGCGTTCGCGTTTCAGGCGCTTCATCAATCGTGCGCTGTCACCAAACCCAGGCGTGTCCCACAGCCGCAGCATGAAGCCGCCGGACTCCAGCAGCGTGTGCGATTCGTTGAACAGCGTCACATGCGCCGCGTCGCGCACCTCGCCCACGTCCTGACGCAGCAGTGTGCGTGCGAGCGTCGTCTTGCCGGCATTCGTGTGCGAGATCAGGCTCAGCGTGATGATGTCGGACGCATCACGCACGTTCAGCTCTCCACCCTGCTTGTCAGGAGGACTGGCGGCTTGGGTTCTGGAGAAGAGAGCAGGCACGAGAGACAGAAACTTGGAAAACATTACGACATCGGTGGGTTCGCGCGTGCGGATTCTTTGCGCACGGCCACAATCACTTCAGACGCGAGGCCTTCGACCATCTGCGACCACAACTGCTCGCGTCCGGCGATTTTTTCCGGCGACCAGCGTCCGGCGAGGCTGGTACCGTCGAGCAGCACGATCAATTCCGGCTCCGCATGCTTCGTGAGCAGACGCTGTCGCACATCGGAGACCAGACGCCGTTGCACCTCGGCCTCCGGCGTGGTAGCCATGCTGAAGAGCATCACCAGATTCGCGGAAGCCGGCTGCCACGCAGCGGCAAACTCATCCTCATCCCCTGCGGGAATGCGCACATACTCCGCCCGTGCCATGCCGCCAAAACGCTCGCGCACACCACGATCCCACACCTCGCGATGGCTCGACGTCGCCTCCATCGCATGCACCAGCACCTGAATGCGCTCATCGCCGCCCTCGACCGCACGAATCAGGCCGCGCAAATAATTGCCCCAGCTCAATGAACGAGCGCTGCGTGTGATGCCCCGCCCGCAACGTGCCGCACCGATGCCGGCCAGCAACAAGCGCGGCACCACGATCAGCACCAGCATCGTCCCCGCATACAGATGAATCCACGGCAGCGCCGGGGCCGATTTCACGGCCTTGCCCGCCGTGCGATGCATGCCGGGAATCTGATCCAGTGGCACCGGCGTGCGTAGCACTTTGGCCGCGGGCTTGAACAGCGTTTCAAAGAACGCGCTCGCCTGATTCTCGCTCAGCAGCGTGCTTTCCCACACCGCGCGATACTCACGCGACCAGCCACGCGCATACAGCGCCACCGCACCGCCGATCGCCAGCATTGCCGCCGCTACATGCAGCCACATGCGCAGCCGCATTTGCAAACGCCGCCAGGCCAGCGGCCACGCAAGTTCTTCAAAACGTGTGCGCACGGCAGCGGCAACACCTGTTTCGACCTCTTTGGAGGCCTTGCCGGCTCGCGAGATGCCATTCGCCAGAAACTCCGCCAGCCAGCCGCCATGCCCTGCCAACGGCGAGGCAGGCATCAGCTCAAAAAACACGCCCAGCACGATCACCACTGCGTTCCAGGCCAGCAAACCGACCAATGGCAGTGCCAGCAGGTTGAACTCGCTCGATTGGCCCAAGTCGGAGAGCCAGTAGCCCGTGATCAGTACCAGCGCCCAACCCATGAGAGCCCAGGACCAGCGCCCCTGCGGCACGCGCAGCAGCGCCAGCACGCGGATCAATTCACCACGCCAGCCCACGGCCTCGTGCTCCAGCCACTCGGCCCGTTTGTCCAGAAACGACTCGGAGCGCTCGTCCAGCGTGTCTCCCTTGATCTCCTCGGACGCCAGCCCGGCCCGCGTGTGCGCCGTGGCCTCACGACGACGCTCCGCGTTGACGAGAACGCCATCGGCATCGCCTTCTTCGAGTGCGCGCCATTTCAGCACGCGCTGCCATTCATTCCAATCCATGCGGGGTTATTTTGCGCACACTAAACGCGGCTTGCGGCGGATTCCAAGCACACGGTGCATTTTCGCAGGGATTCGGCGCATCTTGAATTTTCACCTTTGCCGCCTTGTCAGCCACACGACTGCTGTTACAGGCTTCACGCATGTTCATCCGCCGTCATGCCGCCCAGGTTTTCAGACTTGTTTTACTGACGGCGCTGCTGTTCTCCGCATCAGACACCTGGGCTTCCTCGCTTGCACCAACTTCGGAGGCGCAGGACGTCCATGCGGCTCTGGGCATCTGCCGGGGGCGAATCATGCGCATCGAAGCCTTTCGGCATCCACAGCGCGGCGGGATTTTCACCCGTGTGCAGATCACCTTGCTCGAAGCGATCAAAGGCGCCTTCCCTGCCACCTTCACGGTGATCCAGCGCGGCGGAGTGATCGATGGTGAAGGTGAATCCAACGGCCTGGCGGGTGCTTTTGTCGTGGGTGACGAGCGGTTGTTTCATGTGATCCGGCGCACGGATGGTTCGCTGGAGCTTTTGCGTGGTTTCGCCGGAGCCGAGGCCATTGGCAGCGCACCCAAGGGAAGACGCTTTGCCAGCGAGCAGAAACTGCGCCGCGTCCGTCAGCTTGCCGCAAGCGCGGGTGCTTCAACGACCACGCCGATCACTGGCAACGATTTTAGCAGCGAAACGGGCAGCCAGCAGGCAAACTCCGGCACGCCGTCGAACGCCACGGGACTTCTTGTGGATGGCAGCGGCATTCCGGCACGGCTGGTGGTGCCTGATCGCGGCGATCCGATCGGCTATCTCGTCGATGCCCAGGCTTTGCCTACCGGCATCACGCAGGAGCAGGCGCTCACGGCGGTGAGCCAGGCGCTCACGGCATGGGGCGCGGTGACGGGCGTCACCTTTCGCTATGACGGATTGCAAAATTTCGGCATGTCCGCAGCGGCTGTGAGCACTTCGGACGAGCGGCTGCGCATCCAACTGCACGATCTGTTTGGCGAGATCACGGGCGGCAGCACGCTTGGCGTCGGCGGGAGTTCGACCATCAACGTCAGCAATGATTTCGCCACCACCGGAGGGGGTGGCGGGCAGGTGAACGGCCTCGAGTTTCACAAGACGACCCGCGGTTACGTCGTGCTCAAACACAGCGCCGCCTCGATGCAGACGCTGAGCACTTTTACCGAGGTGCTCTGCCATGAAATCGGCCATGCGCTCGGCTTGGGACACTCCAGTGAGAACGCCGGGGAACCCGATACCACCTTGAAGCAGGCCGTGATGTACTTCCAAGTCCATGCCGATGGCCGTGGCGCGGCGCTGGGCAGCTACGACGGCACGATGATCCAGAAAGTACATCCGCCGCTGGACACACCGCCCTATTCCTATGACCGCATCATGCCCTTGGTCTCGGCACCTTCAGCCATCACCACGGTGGCCGGCATCAATGAAATCCAGCTCTTTGGATGCGATCTGCAGACGGCCTCCGCCACGCTGACGCTCGTCACCACCGGCCCCTCATCAGGCTCGGCAGGAGCGCTGAGTTTCACCGGCAATACGATGAAGGTGACCCAGGCGGGCTACTTTGGTGACGCCAGCGTCGATCCAGCCACCAACTCCGCCTTCTTACGGAAATGGGTGCGCTGGTCCGATGGAGTGAACTGCTCTCCGTGGAAACAAGTGCGCATCACCGCCATCTTCGAGGACACAGGTCCCTCCGGTGCGGAAGACGGCCTGCCGGACAGTTGGATGAACACTTACTTCGGCTTCATCATTCCCAGCGCCGGCACCCTCAGCCGAGCCGGCGATGACAAAGACGGCGACGGCCTGAGCAACCTCACCGAGTTCCGCCTTGGCACCAGTCCGGTGGATGCCGCATCGCGGCTCAAGACGCTGTCGTTTGATTCCGCCTCCCTGCAATGGTCTGCCACGCCGTATTTGCTCTACACCGTCGAATCCTCGACCGATCTGCTCACCTGGACACGCTTCGGCAATCCCGCCCTGCCCATCACCAGCACCGGTCAGTCCGCCGGCAGTTTCATTCCAGCAGCCACCGCACGGAAGTTTTATCGCGTGCAGTTCGCGCCTTAGGCCACGGTTCGGCCTCCACCAGCGGATCGACTGGCCCTGCGCGTCTTCCCTGCCGCTACTCCGCTTTTTTGTAATCCCGAATGGCTTTCTCGACCTCACGAAACGCGGCACGAGAATCGCTTTTGACCGCTTCGTAAGTGACGGTGCCCAAGGTGGTTTCCAGCCTGTCGTCAAGGACGGCGATCTTGGGGATGTATTGGCCTGGCGTCAGCGCCTTGATCACTGACTGCGGGAGTCCGGTGACGTTGCGCACATAAACCATCACCGTTTTGGATCCCAGTTCCCGGATCATGGTGGAACTGGCATCGCTGCACAACGGGCAGGTGGAATCCTTGTTGGAAAAAAGAAAGGCGATCGGCTTGCCTTTGGCTGCCGCCTCCACCTGCGCTTTTTCGAGGTCACCCACCTCAAAAATCTTCGAGGGCAGTTTGAACCCGGCGAGGGCCACCGCCGGAATGGACAAAACGAGGATGAGAAGACGTTTGGAGTTCATGGCTTTGCCAGCTTGACCTCCATGAGGTGTTTGGCAAATCAAAAAATGGCACGGGCAACGGCCCATCATTGCCGCTGCGCAACAGCCCTCATCCAACCGCCAGCCGTCCGCCCGTCATGCGCAAATGCAGATGTCCAAGAGCTGCGGCCTCGCTGCTGGAGTGGGTGACGTGCAAGACGGTGAGCGCATGCTCGGATTGCACCCGCTGGAGAAGGGAAACGGCCTCGGCACGCATGCTTTCGTCGAGCGCGGAGAGCGGTTCATCCAGCAGCAGCAGCTTGGGTTGCGCCGCGAGCGCACGGGCGAGGGCCACGCGCTGCTTCTCGCCGCCGGAAAGCATGTCGGGCAGGCGATCCAGCAGCGAAGTGATGCCAAACTGCTCCGCGAGACGATTCACACGTTGATTCAGTTCCTCAGGCGGCACGCCGCGCAGTTTCGGGGCGAAACCGATCTGCTCCCGCACGCGCAATCCGGGAAACAGCGCCAGATCCTGCGGCACGTAGCCGATGCCGCGCTCACGCGGCTCCAAATGCGTGACATCGACGCCATCCAACAGCACGCGGCCTGAAGTCGGCTTTCTCAGACCGCAGAGAATCTCCAGCAGCGTGGTTTTGCCACAACCGGTCGAACCCATCAGCACGGCGTAAGTGTTGGCCGGAATGGCAACCGTCACGTCCTCCAGGATCATGCGGCCCGCGACCTTCCAGGTGAGTTGTTCGAGCTGAATCATTCGGCAGCGGAGTTGATGGTTTAAAGTGGATTGTTGAGAGTCGGATTCGGTTCGCGGCAGGCCATCAACTATCAACCAACCGCTATCAACCAAGGTTCATACTTTTTCCCCCGTCGCACGCACCACCACCAGCACCAGCACGGCCAGCGCCACCATGAACAAACTCACCGCCACGGCGGCTTCGAGATTTCCCACGCTGAGTTCGAGCCAGACGGTCGTCGGCAGCACTTCGGTCTTCATGCGCGTGGCCCCGGCAAAGACGAGGATCGGCCCGAACTCGCCCAAACTCCGCGCCCAGGCGATGCAAAACGCCGCCACCATGCCGCGTCGTGCCGCTGGCAGCGCCACATGCCACAGCGCCTGAAACCGCGTGCAGCCCAGCGTCAGCGCCACGTCCTCCGGCCGCGCCGAGAGATGCTGAAACGTCCCGCGCATCGTGCGGATCGCGAACGCAGCGGCCACGACGAACTGCGCGAGCACCACACCGCTGACTTGATAGGTGAAGGGAATCGCCATCTCGATCACCTTGCCGATCTTCGTCTGGAAAAAGATCAGCAAACACAGTCCCACCACCAGCGGCGGCAGGATGATCGGGATGTCCAGCGCCGCATCCAGCCACGATTTGCCGCGAAACTCCCGCCGTGACATCAAATACCCCACCGGCACCGCCAGCAGCAGCGCAAACCCCGCCGCCAGCGAGCACGTCACCAGACTCAGCCACGTCGCATGCCGGATTTCCGGCGACATCAGCACCTTCAGCCACGAGTCCGGCGTGCTGTAAGTCGCCGTGGCACCGAGCAGGAACGCCCAAAAGAGCAGGTAGCCCGCCGTGATCAACGCCAGGGCCAGCCAGCAGAGATTGGAACGGTTGAGGCGCATAATGGATCACCACACGATGTCCTGCCCGATCTTCTCGTCGAGCCACTTGCGGAGCTTGTCGAGGCCTTCGCCGGTTTCGGCGGAGACGGGGTGGATTTTGATGCGTTTGAAGCGCTCCTTGAAGTGGACGAGGTTTTCCGCGCTCTCGGGGAGGTCGATCTTGTTGGCGAGGATGCACCAGGGGCGTTTGGCGAGTTCGTCGGAGTAGAGCGAGACCTCTTTGCGGACGATTTCGAGGTCGGAGACGGGATCGCGGCCTTCGGTGCCGGCGGTATCGACAACGAAGAGCAGCACGCGGCAGCGCATGATGTGGCGCAGGAAATCATGGCCGAGGCCGATGTTTTGGTGCGCGCCCTCGATCAAGCCGGGGATGTCCGCCAGCGTGCCCCGACGCGAGGGGCCGAACTCGATGACGCCGACCATGGGTTGCAGCGTGGTGAAGGGGTAGTTCGCGATCTTGGGCTTGGCGGCGCTCAGTTTGGAGAGCAGCGTGGATTTGCCCGCATTCGGAGCGCCGACGAAACCGGCATCGGCGATGCTGCGGAGTTCAAAGTGGAAGTCGCCTTCCTCTCCGGGAGTGCCGGGGGTGAATTCGCGTGGGGCCTGATGCGTGGAGGTTTTGAAATGCACGTTCCCCTTCCCGCCTTTGCCGCCTTTGCAGAGGACGTAGGTGGCGTTGGTCTCGGTGAGATCGGCCACGGGCTCGTAGCGCGTGACGAGCTCATTAGTCGCGTTGTCGTATTCCTGGGTGATGCGGCTGACGAGCGTGCCGGGCGGCACCTTGTACGTCACGTCCCTGCCGCTGCGGCCCGTGCACTGCGTGGCACCGCCTTTGGCGCCGTCTTCGGCGAGGAGGCGGTTGTTGAAGACATAATTGCGCAGGCTGTCGGTGCTGGGATCGACGAGCAGGATCAAACTGCCACCGTTGCCGCCATCGCCTCCGTCAGGACCGCCTTTGGGACGAAATTTACCGCGATGGAAGTGCGCACTGCCATCGCCGCCCTTTCCGGCACGCGCATGGACTTTGATCTGATCGACAAACATGGCCGCGACATAGCTGGTGATGCGCGCAGGGGCAAGAGCTTAGCTTGCCGGCCCGGTTATCGCCCCGCCGCCGCCTCCACCGCCGCAGAGTCGTCTGAAGGTGCCTGCGGGTAGAACAACTGCATGGCACGGCGAATCTGCGGGCTGTTCTGGCTGGCCTGATGAATGGCGTCAGGGATCTGGCGGTGTTTGGCGAGGAGATGGTAGGCGCTGAGGGCTTCAAAGCCGGCGTTGAGGGCACCTTCCATCGGCAGGTAGCTGCGGCCATCGACATCGAGATTCTCGACCATGCCCCACGGCGGGAAGTAACCGGCCTTCTCCATGCGCTCGAGCAGCTCGTAAATCTCCGCCGGCTGTGTGTGCAGCGTGGCGGACATGAGAACGTAGTGCGGGTGGACGAGCTTCTGGTCCGGCAGGTCAACGCCGCCGACGTGGTAGCTGTTGCCGGCTTGATTTTCACCGGCGGACAGGCCGTAGATGCCATGCCGGGCGGCCTGCGACTGCGGCCAGCGTTTGGGAAGGTAGGCCCGCTGCGCACCGAACATGGCGCGGCGCACGCTGAGCCAGCGCACGCCGTCATGGGCGTCGGGCGCGTCACTGTCGAAGTCAGGATGAAACAGGCTCTGCACCTCGGTGATGAAACCGGTGCCCTGCCAGGCCTTGCCGGGCGTGCGCATCGGCGGCGGGCGCTGCTGCGGATTGGCGATGCCCTCCATGAGCATGACGAGCGCTGTCTCACCGCCCCAGTCCTGCCAGCCATGCGGCAGCAACGTGACGCCATCGTCCGCGAGGCCGTGCGAGAGGTGCCCGTCCGGCAGGCGCAGCAGGTCGTACTCGATGCGTTGCATCTGCAGGATCATGTCCTCCGCCACGGCAGGCACACCCAGCATCGTGGCCGCAAGCAGCATCGACTGCGCGTAGATCGCGGTGTCCACCGTGCTGTATTCGGTGTTTGGATGGATGCGGTAGGCGTTGTCCCGGCGATGCACGAAATGCGGCAGCAGGCCACGTGCTGTTTGGAGCTTCTTCACCGCCTCATGCGTGCGGGCGAGCACCCAGCGGGCATAATCCGGCGTCACCACGCCGACAGACTCCTGCGCTGCGGCAGCAGAAGCGAGCACATACATGCCGGTGGCGGAGACGGATTCGAACGCTCCTTCCTCGATGTGCGCACGGTCGCGGACAAAGCCGGTGTCGATGGAATACGAGCGCGCAATCTTGGCAAACGAAGCCAGGAACGCATACGCATCCCATGGCAACTGCGGCAGCTCCACACCGAGGAACAGGCCGGAGACTTTCACCTCCGATCCTGGTTCCGCCGTCCACACAAGTGTCTTCGCATCGCGCACCGCCTCCGAGGCCACTGGATACACGAACATGCGGTACTGCGGCTCGTTCAACTCGATCATCTGTGACCAGCGCAGCTCCTGCACGGGCGATTTGATCTCCAGTTTGATCTTGCCGCGCCCGGCGGCCTCGATCATGACCGCGCTCACCCGCGGCTGATGTTTGGCGGTGATCGGTTCGGGATAGGCACGCGTGAAATCCATCACGCGGTTCGCATTCCGTGCCTGCCCGGCCAGGCTGTGCCACATGCCTGCCCAGGCGTCGGGCTGCTGGCTCAAATGCACCACGATTTCATCCGTGAGCCAGTCCATCTCATGTTCCGCCTGCCCATGGAAGCCAAAGTCGGTGCCGATGTGCGTGTAGGCGGTGAAGGAATTCAGCCGTTTCGTGCCGGCCTGCACCTGCTGCGTTTCATCGCGGTGAATGAAATACTCCTGCACCGGCTGCCACACGAGCCGTGTGCCGGGTTGCGCCATCACCTGTGTGCCAAGCATCATAGTGACGGCTCCAATGGTTGGGAGGAGACGCATCAAGCACCTACGTTACGGGCAAGAGCGATTCTGCGCCACATTTAGAAGCCCCTAAGCCGTGCTTCAGCGCTCGTCGATCGGCACGACCTTCTGGCCGTAAGGTTTGCCGACGTATTCGCTCAGCGGACGGAAAAGGCGGTTTTCGCTCCACTGTTCGAGCACATGAGCCGTCCAGCCGCTCATGCGGGCGATGGCGAAGATCGGCGTGAACAGATCGGTCGGAATGCCGAGGCTGTAATAAACCGTGGCGCTGTAGAAATCGACGTTCGCATTGAGGCCTTTGCGCTCGCGCATGATTTCAGCGATGCGCTCAGACATCTGAATCCACTTCGACTCACCAAGTTGGGCGGTGAGCTGGATCGCCATCTCGCGCAGATGCGGCGCACGTGGATCGAGCACTTTGTAAACACGATGGCCGATGCCCATGATCTTTTTCTTCTGTGCGAGGGCGTCTTCGACCCAGGCGTCCACTTTGTCAGGCGAGCCAATCTCTTCGAGCATGTGGATGACGCCTTCATTCGCACCGCCGTGCAGCGGGCCTTTGAGCGCACCAATGGCGGCGCTGATGGCGGAATACATGTCGCTGAGCGTCGAAGCGACGACACGTGCGGTGAAGGTGCTGGCGTTAAAGCCGTGCTCGGCATGCAGGATGTAGGCGATGTCGAGGGTCTTCTCGGCTTCCTTGCTCGGCGCTTCACCATTGATCAGATAAAGGAAGTGAGCGGCTTCGCTGAGATCCTTGCGCACTGGAGGAAGTTCGAGGCCCTGACGCGCACGATGGAAGTAGGCGGCGATGACGCCGATCTGCGAGGTCAGGCGGATGGCTGTGGCGAGATTTTCACTCACATCGATGTCGTGGCGCTTCAGATCGTAGCAGCCGAGCATGGAGACAGCGGTGCGCATGATGTCAATCGGGCGGGCGGTCTTGGGGGCAGTCTTGAGGAAGTCGATCACGCCCTGCGGCAGTTCACGTTCAGCACGCAGCGCGGTGGTGAGCTTGTCGAGTTCGGCCCGGTTCGGCAGCTTGTTGTAGTAGAGCAGGTGGACGACCTCCTCGTAGCTGACCTTGACGAGTTCGTTGATGTCGTAACCGCAGTAAAACAGCACGCCCTCTGCTCCCTTCACCTCGCCGAGACGGGTTTCAGCAGCAACAATACCTTCGAGACCTTTGGAGACAACAGACATGGCGGTGGGGGCGTGGGTTTGGGTGTTTCAGAGCAGATAGCGTGCACAAACTACGGCTCAACCAAAGAGTCAGTTACAGGCAAAGAAATCTTCCACCGGGGATGCCCGGCATCCCCGGTGGACGGGGCGGTTTTCGGCTTGTGAAACGGTCATCACTGGCCTAGCTCGAAGCATGGCCGAGCCTTTCCGTCTTCTCTTTGTCTGCCTGGGCAACATCTGCCGCTCTCCTGCGGCAGAAGGCGTCATGCGTGCCTTGGTTGAATCCGAGGGACTGGCGGATCGTGTCGCCATCCGCTCCGCCGGCACCGGCGGCTGGCATGCGGGCAAACTGCCGGATCAGCGGATGCGCAGCGCCGCGCAAAACCGGGGCTACGACCTCAGCAGTCGTGCCAGGCAGGTCAGCGAAGAAGATCTGCGCGAGCACGACCTCGTGCTCGTCATGGATCAGCAGAACCAGCGCGAAATCCGGTCCTTTGACTGCGAATCGCAATTCGGTTCCAAAATCCGCCTGTTCTGCGAGTTCTGCACCGATCACGATACCAGCGAAGTCCCCGATCCCTATTATGGCGGCGAGCAGGGCTTCGAAGACGTGCTCAATCTGCTCGAAGACGGCTGCCGCGGCGTTTTGCAGCACATCCGCTCAGCCCTCGCGTAAAATCGCCTCGGCCACGCGCATGCCGTCTGCGGCGGCGGAAATGATGCCGCCGGCATAGCCCGCGCCTTCACCCGCAGGATAAAAATGCTTCACGCTGATGCATTCGAGCGTCTGCGGATCACGCGGAATGCGTGCCGGAGAAGAACTGCGGGTTTCGACGCCGGTGAGCACGGCATCTTCGAGCGCAAAGCCGGGCAGACTCTTGTTGATGCGCGGAATCGCCTCATGGATGGTTTCAATCGTGTATTCGGGCAAACACTCGCGTAGATCCGTCCATACCACGCCGGGCTGATAGGAGGGTGCGACTGTTCCTGGGCCGGTGGAGGCACGTCCTGCCATCAAATCGCCCAGCAGTTGCGCCGGCGCGTGGTAGTTCCCGCCGCCGAGCACGAAGGCACGGCGCTCGATGCTGCGCTGAAACTCGATCCCCGCCAGCACATCACCCGCCGGCATGTCTGCGGGCCGCACATCGACCATGAAGCCGCTGTTCGCGTTCGCCTCCTCCCGCGCATAGCTGCTCATGCCGTTGGTCACGATCATGCCCGGCTCGGACGAGGCGGCGACGACGAGACCACCGGGACACATGCAGAAGCTATAGGCCGCGCGGCCCGTACCGCAGTGCGCCACAAACTTGTAGGGCGCGGAGCCAAGCCGCGCATCCCCGGCCCATTTGCCGTAGAGCGTACGGTCGATCAAACGCTGCGGGTGCTCGATGCGCACACCGATGGAGAACGGTTTCGCCTCAAACGGCACGCCATGCCGGTGCAGCATGTAAAACGTGTCTCGCGAGCTGTGGCCGATGCCGAAGATGAAACGCGAACCTTCGATGGTTGCGCCATCCGCCAGCGTCACGGCACGCATCACGCCGTCCTCGATCACCACATCCGCCACGCGTGCGCCGAAACGCACCTCGCCACCGAGGGCGATGATTTCCTCACGCACATGCCGCACGACCTTGATGAGCCGGTCCGTGCCGATGTGCGGCCTGCTTTTGATCAAAATATCTTCGGGAGCGCCTGCGGCGACCATTTCACGCAGCAACCAGGGGATGCGGTGCTCGCGGTCACGAATCTGCGTGTAGAGCTTGCCATCCGAGAAGGTTCCGGCACCGCCTTCGCCAAACTGCACGTTCGATTCGGCGTTAAAATCCCAGCCACGTCGCCAAAAGCCGGTCACATCGCGCGCACGATCGCCCGCCGCCTTGCCACGCTCCAGCAGCAGTGGTTTGAGGCCCGCACGCGCCAGCAGCAGGCCGCAAAACAAGCCGCACGGCCCGGTGCCGACGATCACCGGCCGTAACGACGGCGAATGCGCCACCTGCCGGGCAATCTCGCGATACGTTTCATCGGCAGCCAGGCCGATGCGCGGACTGTTGCCGATGCGCTTCAGCACCCGCACCTCGTCCTTCACTTCGACCAGCAGCGTGAAGCTGAACTCGACATGACCACGCCGCGCATCAATCGCCCGCTGCTTCACCTTGAGGCTGATCACCTCGTCATCGCGCACACCGAGCAGTTTCAGCACCGCAGCACGCAGATCATCATCGCGATGATCGACGGGAAGGAGAACCTGGGAGAGCTGCAGCATGATGCGGCAGTGCTCATAGCCCGCACCAACGGCATTACAACCCTACTTCGCGTTCTCCGCCTTCTCTGACGGCGGCGTGTGCCAGCCGAAGACCTTGTCGCCCTTGAACAGCGGATGATGTTCCGGCGTTCTGCCACCGTAATCGGCGACGGCACCGTTTTTTTCAACCGTGCCGACACGGAGGTTCGCGTACACATCGCCTTCATCGTAGAGCACGTGAAGTGGATCATTGGTGCGCAGTTGCACGCCCTTGACCGGTTGCACGATGGTGAACTTCCAGATGTTGTCGATGTGCTGGATGGAACCAAGCTCGCGGTAGATCAGCGCCTTCGGTACATTCTTGAGATCATACTGCACCGCCAAGTTGGCACGCCAGGGGTCATAGGCCGGGCTGGCCGGGTTGGTATAATCTCCGGCCCAGAACGTTTGTTTAGGCAGCGGATCAGGCTGCGCCGCACGGATGGCTGCAGGCGACTGCGTGGCCGGAAACGCGTAGCGCACAGGCAGCGGATCGACACGATCAGCGATCTTGCTTACCATCGAGAACACATCGCTCACGCGGCCATAGGTGAAGAACTGGTGGGAGTCGATCAGTTCGGACGACGCGACGTGTGTCTTCTTGATCGTGAGGCGATGCTCGTTGGTGCTCGAGAACAGATTGAAGGTCAGCAGGTAATCGATGTCCTTGTCCAGCACAGGCTCCTTGCGCTCTGCGTCCTTTGTTGTCGCAAGCGTTTGCGTGCCAGACTTCGTTTCCTCAGTGGTGAGATTGAATACGCGCACCTGACCGCGGCGCAGCAAGGTCGTGCTGAGGCTGTCCGCCAGCGCCCGGCCCAGGTCAGGCCGCCGCGTGCCGTCCACCGTCACATCCTCGGCGTAGATCGCGACCTTGGGCCGTTCCGCGCTTTTCACGCTCCAATCGCCTTCAGCGTGAAGTTTCGCGGAAATGACCGTGCTCATAAGAGCAACCGTGACGAGAGAGATTCGTGGCTGGTGCATGGTCTGTTGGAAGTTCAGCCATGTTAACGGTTCAAAAATCGCTTGGGAAGCTAAATCTCGACCCGTCAGGCAGCCCAAAAGGCTTCATGGCTTGAGCACGCCATGCTTCGTGAACCACTCGCGGATGAGCCGGAAGACCTCGTCGCGCATGGTCTGATCGATGGGATGTCCCTGCCCGTCGGCGACGAGGCGGTCGTTGGCCACCTTGTTCTTGTCGAGCACCTGCTTGAGTGCTGCGGACTGCTCTGGGCGCACGGTGGTGTCATTGCTGCCATGCAGCATGAGAAACGGCACGCGAATTTTCGCCGCTGCATCGGTGGCAGGAGCCGCATAGCCCGCTTGTGGAGAAATGCCGCTGCCGGTGATCGCAGCGGCCTTCACCGCATCCACTTTCGTCGATGCGAGGCCGATGGTGACGAAGCCGCCCATGCTGTGCCCGTAGGCGGCGAGGCGCGTGGCATCGACTTCGGGCATCGTGCGCAAAATATCGAGACAGGTGCTCGCACGGAGGATGTTTTCAGCGCTCGCACCGAACTTTGCGCGGTCTCCTCCGGCACCGGCATGCGTGTAATTCGGCGCGATGCACACCATGCCCCATTTCACCATGTCACGCGCCTTCATCATCCCAAAGCTCTGCGCATTGCCGCCCATGCCATGGCTGATGAGCACCGCTGGAAACGGCCCCCTGCCCTCCGGTTTCAACAAGATGCCATCCATGGCGAAATCGCCATCGCGATAGGTCCAGCGCTCGCCGTCGAGTTGAAAGCCTTTCATCGCGGCATTTGGTTTGCTCACATCTGGTGCTGGAGCCTGCGGTGATGCTTGAATGCCTTCATGTTCTTCACGTGTCAGCATGCCATCACCATTTTTGTCGAGGCGTTGAAAAAGCGGCGGCGGACCGCTGAACTCGTCCTGGCTGACCTTGCCGTCCTTGTTCTTGTCATCTCGGCTGGAGATCGCTTCCCAGGGAATGCCGCGTCGCGCACCGGCGGGCGGCATCCCCTTGCGCGGATCGCGTTCCTTCATCGCCGCATCAGTCGTGTTCTCTGTCCTGAGCGCTTCGGTCTTGGTATCACTGCTCTTGAGTTTCTGGTCAAAGAACGTGCTGACCATCTCGTCGATATCCTGGCCCGCGAAACCCGGCCCGCCGTGGCCTGCGCCATGAATCGTGTGAAAATGCGCGCTCACCTCCGACTTCTTGAGCGCCTCAAACAAGAGCTGGCTTTGATTGATGGGCACGGTGGGATCTTTGTCGCCATGCACGATAAGAAAAGGCGGATCGTCTTTGCTGACATAGGTGATCGAGTTCACGCGGGCGGCCTTGTCCTTGTTCTGCATCACCGCGCCGCCGATGAGTTTCGCTTCGGGAGAGGAATCTGTCGCATGGCTCTCATAACCCGGCGTGGTGACGAACACAGTGAAGTCCGTCGGTCCAAAGTAATCGCACACCGCCTGCACGCGGCTGGATTGATCCAGATTCGCGCCCACGTCGAACTCCTTCACATCGCCGCTTGTGCCGATCAGCGCCACGAGATGCCCGCCTGCCGAACTGCCCCACACGCCGAAGCGCTTCGTGTCGAGACCATATTCCTTCGCATGCGCACGCAGCCAACGAATCGCCGCCTTGCAGTCCTCGATCTGCGCCGGAAACACCGCGTGGCCACTGAGGCGATAATTGATGCTCGCCACCGCATAACCGCGCTCAAGGTAACCGCCACGCAGCGGCGGGCAGCCATCCTTGCTGCCGTTTTGCCAGCCGCCGCCATGCACCCAGATGATGAGCGGCAGCGGCCCGACTGCTTTCTCAGGCAAGTAGAGATCAAGTTTGTGCCGTTCGTGCCCGCCCTCGACGTAAACCAAGTCGCGATGCGATTTCACGCCCGCAGTCTGGGCAAAGGCGGAAGCGACATAGCAAAGAACGATGGCGATGGGCACGAGTCTCATGGCCGAGTGAATGTCCGCAGCACGCGAAAGTTGCGCGGACAGCTCAAGGTTTTCTCACCAGCGCCTTGATCTCCCCAGCCGCGATGGCCTGATGGAAAATGATCAGCGTGCCGCGTTGCTGGCTGGCGGTGCTGTTCACGCCTTTTTTGCGCACCGGCAGCGGATCTTCGAGCACGGACTGGATTTCAGAGACGTGGCCGACGCAGTTGCCAAATTGGTCGATCACCGCCGACCCACTCGATCCCGGCGCCCAATCCGTCGTGGTCTCCAGCCATACGGGAGTCGGCATTTCCGCACCTTCGGGCAGTTTCTCCGCCTCTTTTTTCCGCATGAAGGGCCGCTTCACAAAACGGCTCACGATGCCCTCGCTGAAATAGCCGCGTTTGCCGCTCGGATCACTGAAGCACCACACCGGATCCCCTGGACTCACATCAAAGCCCAGCGGCAGCGGTGTGAGCGGCTTGTCTGACTTCACGCGGATGATGGCGCAGTCGGTGCCGTTGTTGCAGGCGAGCACTTCGGTGACAGGTAGCAGCACATCGTCCTCCGTGACTGCCACGAGCCAGCCTTCCTTCAAGTTCGGCGGCGGCGCGATGACATGCGCGCACGTCGCTACAGCACCGTCCGCAGTGATGGCGTAACCGCCCGCGAGATCGAGATGCCAGCGTTCGCACTTCGAGCACAGGAAAAACGCGCCGACGCGGATGTGCGACATCCTTGCGCGCTGCCAGCGCTCGCGCGGCGCGAGCGGCTGCGTGTCCGCGGCAGGCAAATTGAGAGAACAAGTCGTTTGTTTTGACTGCTCCGTCACTTTCGTGAGCGAGAGCAAGGCAGATTCGCCCTGCAACTTCTTCGCCTGCTCCATCAGGACCGCGTTGGGTCGCGATCCACGCCCTTCGGCATACACCGGCACCCCTGGAGCCTGTGCTCCAGCAATGCCGGCCGAAACCAGCATGAAGGTGAGCATGCAGACGATTTTCATGACGATCAGCCGATCTTCTCGGAGCCAAAGTGACCACGCAGGACTTCAGGAATCAAAATCGTTCCATCCGCCTGCTGATACGTTTCGACCAACGCCACGAACAAACGTGCCAGGGCCGTGCCGGAGCCGTTCAGCGTGTGCGGGATGCGGTTTTTGCCGTTTTCGTCCTTGTAGCGCAGGTTCATGCGGCGGGCCTGGTAGTCGCCGAAGTTCGAGCAGCTCGAAACTTCGAGGTACGTTCCCTGCCCCGGCGCCCAGACCTCGATGTCGTAGGTCTTGGCCGAACCAAAGCCGATGTCGCCGGTGCAAAGCTCGATCACGCGATAATGCAGGCCGAGAAGCTGCAGCACCTTTTCGGCATTGCCCGTCAGACTCTCCAATTCGGCCATGCTCGTCTCCGGCGTGGTGATTTTCACCAGCTCCACCTTGTCGAACTGATGCATGCGAATCAAACCGCGCGTGCCGAGACCGGCGCTGCCAGCCTCACGACGGAAGCAAGGTGTGTAGGCCGCGTAATTGATCGGCAGCTTCTCCAGCGGCAGGATTTCATCACGATGCAGATTCGTCACTGGCACTTCGGCGGTCGGAATGAGATACAGATCGTCTTCCGCGCTGTGATAGACCTGATCGCCAAACTTCGGCAACTGACCGGTGCCGACAAGGCACTCCGCCTTCACCAGCAGCGGCGGACTGATTTCAAGATAGCCGTGCTGCGTCGTGTGCAGATCGAGCAGGAAGCTGATCAAGGCGCGTTCCAAACGAGCGCCAGCACCGCGATACACCACAAACGCACTGCCCGTGATCTTCGCGCCGGCTTCGAAATCGAGGATGCCCAGCGCGGCACCGAGCACCGTGTGATCCTTCGGCTGAAACGCATGCGACGGCTTCACACCCCACACGCGCACTTCGGGATTCTCCTCCGCAGTGCTGCCAACCGGACAAGCCTCATGCGGCAAATTGGGAATGCTCAACAGCAGATCACGCTGAAGCGCATCCGCCACATCGGCCTCGCGACCGATCTCCTCGATGCGGCTGCCAATCCCGCGCACCTCCGCCTCAATGGCGCTGGTGTCCTGGCCGTTCTTCTTCGCGATGCCGATCTCCTTGCTGATGCGGTTGCGGTCGCTCTGCAATTTCTGCCGTTCCGTCTCCGCCGCGCGCCGCTGTGTGTCGATCGCCAGCACTTCATCGACCAGGGACGCAAAATCGCCGCTGCGATTGGCGAGGCGCTGTTTGACCGAATCTGGATTGTCGCGAATGAGGCGGATGTCGAGCATAGGCGGCGGAGGTTAGCGGGAGTGTGCGGCTTGTCGAGTGCGGGAAGGAGCATTGACAGCAGGGGTGGCAGCCCGAACATCACGCCGTGATCTACCTCGACGCCAACGCCACCACGCCCGTCGATCCAGCCGTGCTGGAGGCGATGTTGCCGTTTTTGCGCGAGCACTTTGCCAATCCCTCTGCCGGCTACTCCGGCGGGCGCGTCGTGCGCCGGGCCATCGAGCAGGCACGCAACGAGGTGGCGGCCCTTCTCGGCGCTGGACCGGCGGAGATCATCTTCACCAGCGGCGGCACAGAGTCGATCAGTGCCGTGCATGCCTCGGTGCGCTCTCTGTGGCCGGGAAAGCCGGAACTCGTCATCACCGGCACGGAGCATCCCGCTGTGATTGAATCCGCCCGCCGCTGGGAGGCGCATGGCGGCAAGGTCGTCCGCGTGCCCGTGCATCACGACGGTCGCGTTGATCTCGACGCGCTGCGTGCGCTCGTCCGCCCCGGCATCACTGCGCTCGTTTCTATCATGTGGGTGAACAACGAGACGGGTGTCATCGCTCCGATGAGCGAAATCGTCGGCATTGCACATGCCGCTGGCGCGCTGGTGCATACGGACGCTGTGCAGGCCGCAGGAAAAATTCACCTCGATGTCCGAACGGTGTCTGTCGATTTTCTCAGCCTCAGCGGACATAAGATGTATGCGCCAAAAGGTGTCGGCGCGCTTTACGTCAGCCAGCGTGTGCGTTTTGAGCCGTTGATCATCGGCGGCGGGCAAGAAAACGAGCGCCGCAGCGGCACGGAAAATGTCCCCGGCATCGTCGCCCTCGGCAAAGCCGCCGAACTCGCCCGCCACCATCTCGACGACGGCACCAAGACCCGCCTCCACTCCATGCGCGACCGCTTTGAGCACCTTGTCCATGCCGCTTTGTCGGACATGCGCATTCACGGCTGCCGCACGCACCGTTTGCACACGACGAGCTCGTTCTGCCTGCCCGAGATCGACTCCGCAGGCATGCTCATCCTGCTGGAAGCAGCCGGCATCGCCTGCTCCGCCGGTGCCGCCTGCCACACCGGGGCATTGCATCCCTCCCATGTTCTTGAGGTGATGGGCATCAGCGCCCGCGACGCCGCCTGCACCCTGCGTTTTTCCTTCCACCGCTTCAACACCAAGGCCGAGGCCGAAACCGCCGCCCATGCCGTGATCGACGCCGCGCACAAAATGCGTGCCGAACGCGGCGATGACAGCATGGTGATCTCTTCATAACCCATCACCCTCAACTCCCGACCCAGCCGCCATGGCCCACCGCTTCATCTGCTCCGACCGCGTCCACTTCTCCGACACCGACATGGCCGGCATCGTCCATTTCGCCAACTTCTTCCGCTACATGGAGCGCGTCGAGCACGCGTTCTTCCGCAGCCTCGGATTCTCCATCGTCGATCCGCCGGAGCACGGTGACGAGCGTGTCGGCTGGCCCCGCGTGCATGCCGCGTGCGACTACATGGCCCCGCTGCGTTTCGAGGAAGAGTTTGAATGCGAGCTGCTGGTCGAGGAAGTGCGCCACAAGGTCATCCGCCACCTCATCCGCTTCTGGAAAAGCGACGGTGTCCTCGCCGCCGAAGGCCGCATCACCGCCGCCTGTGTCCGCAAAGACCCCGTCACCGGCAAATTCAAGGCCATCGAGATCCCCCAGCGCTTCCGCGACAAGATCGAGGCGGCACCGCATGAGTTGCTGAAAAGGCCGGAGAAAAAGTGAACCACATGAAGATTCTTCTTCGGCATTTGTTGGTCTACTGCTTGACTGTCACGGTGCTGTTCACGTTGGCGCGGAGCTTCTTCACGGGTGAAAACTTGATAGACCAACTGCGCTTCTACAGCTTCGCTCCTGCCGCATGGAAAAAAGCATCTCCAGATCAGCGCTACTACATGGCAAATTTTTTAATTGATCGAAACCTGCTGATCGGCAGAACCAAAACACAAGTATCCGAAATGCTGGGTGGCGGTGATGCGGGAGCACTTTTTGCCTACGCCTTGGGTCGAGAGCATGGTTCGTTTCTCAGTATCAACAGCGATTGGCTCGAACTGCGCTTCGACGACAACTCGGACGATGCCGTGGTCGTCAGCGCTGTGATCCGCGCTCAATAGCAGGAGGTATCCTTGCATTTCGCCACTTCATCGCCGAAGAACCGGCCTTCCACTCCCACCCACCGTGAACTCCCAACCCAAAAGCAAGAAAATGGAAACCTGGATCATCTTTGCCCTGCTCACCGTGCTCTCCTGGGGCGTGTATGGCGTCATTCTGCACAAAGGCCGCGGCTACATGCCGATGGGACCGGAGGCGCCGCATGCCAGCCTGAAAGCCTTCCTGCTCGTCTGCGTCGCCTATGCCGTGATCGGCATCGCCGCCGCCGTGCTCATCAAGCTGCGCGGCTCGAACTGGAGCTTCACCGGCAGCGGCATCACCTGGAGCTTCATCGCTGGTGTCGCGGGTGCTTTGGGCGCTTTCACCCTCGTGCTCGCGCTCGGCGCAGCAACTCCGCTCAAAGGCACCGCTGCGGCGGCGGCCGTGATGCCCATCGTCTTCGGTGGCGCGCCCATGATCAACGCCATCACCGCCATGCTGCTGCATCCACCGGAAGGCGGCCTCAAGTCGCTGCCACTCCCGTTCATCCTCGGCTGCCTCATGGCCGCCGCAGGTGCTGTCATGGTCGCCAAATACGCTCCTTCCAACACTGGCGGTGCCAAGCCTGGCGCTGTGGCCAAACCGCATTGATGGAGCCAGCCATGCCGTCAAGGCAGGTCAAGTGTCGTCAAGCGGATCAAGCACGCACTTCTTGACCACTTCTTGACGGCGAAGCCTTGACCTCTGCCTTCCTCCCATGCCCCGCCTGCTCCTCTTCGACATCGACGGAACCCTGATCGACAGCAATGGCGCTGGCGGCGCGGCGATCCTTGATGCTGCGGAGGAACACTTCGGCATCCAACGCGATGCTTTGCCGCCGCTGCAACTCGCCGGAGCGACTGATCCGGCGATTGCGATGGATGTGTTTCAACATGTGAACCGCCAGCACTCGCCCGAGGAAGTCACCGCATTCCTCGACCGCTATCTCGCCCATCTTCAACGCCGGCTTCAAGCCACCGACTTCAGCGGCTACACGCTTCCGGGCGTGGTGACCTTGCTCGAAGCTCTGCGTGCCGAAAGCTCGGCTCATCTCGGCCTGCTGACCGGCAATGTGCGCCGTGGTGCGGTGATCAAACTCTCGCGCCATGGCATCTACGAGCATTTCATCGATGGCGGTTTCGGCAGCGATCATCACGACCGCAACCAGCTCGGTCCCGTGGCCCTGCAACGCATGCAGGACGCCACCGGAACGCGCTTTGATCTCGCCGATGTCATCGTCATCGGCGACACGCCGAAGGACATCCGCTGCGCCGAGGCCTTCGGCGCGAAATGCCTCGCCGTGGCCACCGGTCAGTACTCCAGCGCTGAGCTGGGCGCCCTGAATCCTTGGCGCTGTGTCGATTCATTTGCCGATGTGTCCGCGATGGTCGATTTGCTGCTGCGAGACTGATCCGTCATGAGCCACTCCACTGATGCCACCCGCGCCATGCGGCTCTCGCTTGCCGTGGGATTTCTCATGCTCGTGCTCAAGGTGAGCGCGTATGTCCTCACCGGTTCCGCTGCGATCCTCGGCGATGCGGCGGAATCCGTCGTGCATGTCGCCGCCGTGATGTTTGCGACCTTCAGCCTCGGCCTGCTGCAAAAACCCGCCGATTCCGACCATCCCTACGGCCACAGCAAGATCGCCTTCTTCTCCGCCGGCATCGAGGGCGGCCTCATCGTCGTGGCGGCGTTGTTCATCATCTATGAATCCGTGCGCCGCTGGTTCCTGCACCTGCCGCCGGCCAACTTGGATGAAGGCCTGGCCCTTACCGCGCTCAGCATCGCCATCAATGCCGCGCTCGGCACGTATCTCATTCGCACCGGCAAGCGTGGCAGTTCATTGATCCTCGAATCGAATGGCAAGCATGTGCTCACCGATGTGTGGACCAGTCTCGGTGCGCTTGTGGGCCTCGGACTCGTCGCCTTGACCGGCTGGCATGGCTGGGACCCGATCTGCGGCCTTCTCATGGCCGCGAACATCATCTGGACCGGCTACGGCCTCATGCGCCAAAGCGTCGGCGGCTTGATGGACAGTGCGGACCCCAAGCTCGATGCCGCGCTCGACGCCTCCCTCCGCCGCGAAACCGAAATGCACGGCCTCCAATTCCATGCCCTGCGTCATCGCGATGCTGGAGAAATGCACTACGTCGAAGTGCATCTGCTGTTCCAGGACGACATCATGCTGCGCGACGCCCACCGCACCGCCACCGAGATCGAGCACGCCGTGCAGGCCAGCGTGGACCGCCCCGTGCTCATCACCACCCATCTCGAATGCCAGGGCGATCACGATGAACTCCACCAGCACGGCGAGGCCAGCGATCCGAACAGCAAGCGCGCATGATCCCGCTCGATGCCTTCAGATCAGAGGCTCCAGGTCTGTGCAGAGCTTGCTGTCCTCGCAATATCGCGTTGTGCCATCATCTTCGATGCGAATATGCGCGAAGGACTCAGGATAACGGTTTTTGAGTTCCAGCCCTTTGGCCCCTTCTGGAGTCCCGGTCAAAATGACCCGGCACCCAGCTTTGCGGATGCTGGTGACCACCTCCTCCACCGGCAGACGCCTGCCTCCCACTCGCCATGGCGTGATCACACACAGCGGCGGCTCACCAGCTTCTGCTGCCTCCTTCAGCGATTCAAAAAAACCATTCTCCCACATGTCCGGCAGTGTTCCCGTCTCTGAACCATGATGGCTGACTTTGATCACCGCAGGACGCAAAGCCACCCCATGCTTTTTCTGCCAGCGCCGCCAGGCCAGCCAGTTTGCCTCTTCCATATCCCCGCCCAGCAGGACTTGCTTGCTCTGATGCTCAAAGACCAGCCCCAGGCTGACACGGTTGCTCGCCACCTTCACCGGCCTGGCAACTGTCTCACCATTGACCTCCTCAAACTGGTTCCTGAAGTCGTTGCAAAAATCCTGCTTCGGTTTTTCCCAGGGGCTGATCGCAGAGACGGTCATGCCCTTGAGTTCAAACACCGCCCCGTCCCCTCCCATCGGCGTACAAAGGCGGGCTTTGCCGCCCAGACCATCGTGTCCGGCCAGTTTTCTGGCCACCTGGATGAACCTGCCGCTCATCAGCGCGGCCTTCCCAGGTTCCCTGCCGCGTATATCCGGGTGCTCTGCCAGCTTCAGGTACCACTTCTCGTGCATCGTGTCATCCTGCCCGCCCCACCAGAACACCGTCTCCGGCTCGAGTTCCGGGCGGTTGAGCAGTCGGTCAAAATTTCTCAGGTGATCCAGGTGCGGATGTGTCGCCGCCACCAGCTCGACTGGCGGGCAGCCCTGCGCCTTCAGGCATTGCAGCGCAGGCTGCAGTGCGTCCGTCTTGCCCCCATGATTGTCCACGACGGCGGCTCTCTTCGCAGGTGCATCCGCAGCATCACAGGGGCTGTCCCAGACCAGCACATTCGTCTCACCGAAGCCAGGGCCGTAAATCCAAAGGTCGAGCGCCATCGTTACATTCTCCCATCCAGTGGTTGGTTTTTTTCTAACGAGCGGCGGCCCGGTAAGGTTCCGCCGCCTGCTTTTGCTCCTCTAGGCGCGACCATTCTTTCTGCTCAAATCCAGCTACTCCCTGCTGGTCCGTCAGGTTGCTCGGCAATGACGCTGCCGCAGCCTCCAGAGCATCCGGTTCAGCCGGTCGCTTTGGGCCGTTTTTCAGCGGGCGGTACTCCACCGGCCTGCCGTCCGCATCTAGATCGATCTCCAAATCAAACCCCGCTCCCTCCTCACTCCCCTCCGGCAGCTCATCTCGGCGAAACTCCCGCTCCACCCAGCCATACCGCTCCCTCTGCGGATGCTCAAAGCGGCAAATCACCTGATCACCGTCTGTCCATTCGACTGTGGCGGGAGTCACCACGCGGCCTTTAAGCTTGTATAGGTGTAACAAGGCCTTTTTTGCCGCCTCCTTGATCCGCTCATCCTTTGCCCCCCATGCCTCCAGCAGCGATACCTTGTGTTTTTCGCTAAAATGCGGGTGATCCGCGAGATTCCGTATCAAGTGAGTGATCTCTGCCGCACAAGCCTCAATGGCATCAGGTTCTCCCGCGTCCACCCACAGGTTGTATGCGATTTCGATCTTTATCTCATAATAATCAGCATAATCCTTCGCCTCCAAGAGAACTTGTTGTCCCAGCGGGATGGGCCTCTTGCTGAAATACATTTCCACCCTACCTTGGCTCGGCCCCTGTGTGTCATCTTCGAGTTCTTCTTGAGCTGATGTTGCCGACAGAAAGTCGGGGGGCTGAACTGCATCTGGGAATGAAGCTGTTTCAAGCCGGTTACCATCCATCACAGGCGTGCGGCCTCCCTGATCTTGGAATGACTCTTCGAGTTGCTTTCTGTACCTCAGTATCTCGCTCGCCCCGAGGTCGATCACACGATGAACTAAATTCCCAACAAACGCCCGTCTCTGGGCCTGCTCCCAACTGTCATCCTTCGCATTCGCATGGATTCTTCTATCGAGTGAATGCTCCTGTTTATAACGGTTGAACTCCGGAAGCTGGTCCATGGTATCGCCACGGCATGCTTTCAAAGCATTTTTGCTCTTCTGGATCACATGCTGAGAAACAGGCTCACCATTGGTTCTATAATGTAATGGATGACCTCTCATAATTTGCCTGATTGGGATAGCTCATCGAGAACAATGCTCGCAAAATTAAGCGGCGTACGATGGTACTTTGCTTCATGCAAAACCCCCTTTAGAGGCGCCACCGATTCTTTGCACATGGCATTTGAAAGGCAGATAACTGGAACCGAGGGAAACTTCTTCCGGCACTTTGCAATCACATGCAGTCCAGTTTCCATGCCTCCATTGGTCTCCTCCATAGTCAGATAAAGCCCCGGAGGCATCATCATGTCGATGACAAACAACCTGGGCGGGTTTGGGGAGCTTTTTTCTTCAAAGTAGAGCCATGCATCATCTACATTGTCGATGTGGCGCACCTTCAATCCCTTCAATTCCATGGCGGCGACATAGAAGTCCATGGGCCCGTGATCGTCATCGATCAGAATCACATCATAGCATTCGTCAGGGATCGCCATAGCAGGTAGGGACGGCCTAATTAGTCCGTGGTTTGCCCAAGCGCAAGCTCGCAGGGAAGCAGAGCCGCACACGGGTCGGTTTGCGGTATGGGTTGAAATCCTTGGGTGGGCCACCAAAACCCCCACGAATTGGGGGTTCATTTGGAACGAAAAACACCCTCCCGTCATGCTTCCGCATCACCTCCCGGACCACCGACAGCCCGATACCGGTCCCACTGACATCTTTGTGGGTGGAAGAGGTCACACCCCGAACGCCGGACAAAAACATGCGCTCCGCCGCCTCGGCGTCATCATCCAACCCCACGCCAAAGTCCACCACATCGATCCAGTATTCCACCGGCAGTCCGTTCATCGAGTGGCAATGGACTTGAACCTTGATTTCAAAGTTCTGGGCATTGTCACGGTATTTAATGGCATTGACCAGCAGATTGAAGAACACCTGCTGCATCATCAGCTTGTCCACCCACAGCCAAGGGATGGTTCCTTGAAATTTTTCGATGCTAATCCGGCCATCAGGGAGCTTGTAGCGGCGCAGCAGAGGGCGGAGCTGGCGGGCCACCGGCTCCACGACCGTAGTGGCAAGATCGCAATGCTCAAAATTAGGTTTCAGGCTGTCAAACGAGTCCCCGAACAGCTTTGCATTGAGCGCCAGGCGACTCATCAGATCTTTGTAGCTCAGCACATCATCCAGAAAATCCGCGCCAAACTCCTGCTTCAGATCAGAGATGCCCCTTTTCTTGAGCGCCTCCTGGAGAAATTCCACCGCTCCGGTGATGCCCATCAGGGGGTTTTGCAACTCGTGATTCAGGCGCACCAGGGACTGAGCCTGATCTTTTTGCGTCAGGAGAAGTTCAAGGTAAGGCAGTGCCGATTGAATGATGGCATCCAACTTACCCGCATCCTCATCCGTGAACATGGTTGAGGCAGGCGAGTCAGGTTTGAAATCTTTATTGCGTAGGCGGATGACACCTAACACTTCCCCACCTAGTCGGGCAAGGGGGGCAAATAGCACCTCTTCCCTGTCAGTCAGCGGAAGGTCTTTCGACTTGCCCTTGTGACCAGGGGCCCTTGGCGCATGGTCGGCAAACAACATCTCACGCTCCTTCCAGCAGCGTCCCGTCAACCCCTCCCCGAGCTTGTAGTGATGCTCTGTAGGCGGCAGTTCTTTATTCCACTCAATCTTTTGGATGCACTTCCCCACAGGCTCCAAACGCGTACGGGAAGCATCACGCAAGAAAATGGACACTGCCTCACAGTGGAACGCTTCAAGCAGATGATCGCGCAAATCATCGATAAACGGTACCACGCCGGATTTAGCATTTCCACAGATATAATTGGTCGCACCTGCGGCTGCCGCACAGGATTCACCACCAACATAGTCCGCCCACATCGCGATCAGATGAGCCAGCCATTCAAGCATGTGCTTTTCCTTGCGTAAATCTTGATCTGTAAAGATGGCAAACATGCCGCGCAGATGATGCGCATTGGCCGTGTCGAAAATAGGCACACAGACCAGCCACCTCGACATCACATGGGATAGAAATCCCTTGTTCAAAAACTTTTCGCGCACCTTTTCGTCCGTGAGATCGCGAAACAGAACTCTAGAAGTTGCCGCGACCCTGCCTGCCAAGGTGCCGTGTTGACTGATGCTTTTATCACCGTCTATGAGACCACCGTCCCGGCCTATGGCATCAAGCAAGTAGAACTTTTCTGTGCTGGGATTGTAGCTGAATAGTTTAACATATTCTGGCTTCAACAGCCGATTGAGCGTCGTCACCGCACTGCGATAAAATGCCTCCGGACTGTTGGCGGGCCTCGCGTCAAAGGCTATCACCAGCTCTTTAAGACCCACCGTACTGGCTTGCGCACCGAATGGATTTGGTGGGTGATTTTCCGCTAATGATTTCCAGGCGCTTTTGTTCAGTTCGATCTCCACGGACCACTCATCTCGACTCTCCATGATCCATTCAACGCAGGTCAAAGCTGTCTCCTCCCTGGAGTTCTCAAAGTGATCCTGTTCAAGCACAATCCATCCGGCAAAGGAACTCTCCACCAATGCCTGCATCACCTCCTTAACGGGCACGATTCCATGACTCGGCACACAAAACCCTTTGGGGTAACGGTGTGACCAGCGTCCGTAGTCAGGTATCCACCCTTTCAGATGCACGTTTTGTAATTTCCCAAACAGCGGGCTTTTGATGCCGGTCACCTCTGCTTGATCACACAAGCAGTCTTTAACAAACGCCACCGGATTGTCCTCCGCGATGACGGCATGAGCCGTGTCCACAATCAAACGCAAATTTTCGCATGCCTCCGTGGTTTTCTCTAGAGCGTCCTGAATAGCCTCCATCTCTGAAGATTGCTTCTTCTTCGAAATGCGCATGAAGTGCTCACAGACTTCCTTATGCACCTTCTCGAAGAGTTCCTCCACTTGGCTGCGCCTGCGGATGGGCATGAGCCAATGCGGGTGAATCACCAGCGTGATGGGTTTCTCCTGAACAAGATACTTCCACGCATCCTCTGGCCATGAATCGAGGTAAAGGTAAATGTCACGCCGCTTGCCAAGATACGCTACGCGCTCTTCCAAGGTGCCGCCGACGAGCCCGATGACCTCAATATCGTAGCGCGCGCACCTCTCCACCAAGGTATCGATAGGGCCTATTTCTTTTAATTTCCCATCTTCCCGGATAAAGATGTTTTGCGGATTCTGCGCGATTTCGATGCCTTTGTAGCCGCAGGCCTGGAGGACTTGGCACATGTAGTCCAGGTCATCAATCCGCTGGCCCCAAGTAACGGTTTCAAACGCCACCTTGAATCTGCGGGCTGACGGAGGTGCTGGAACTGGTTCCGACATGATGCAGGCAGATACGGCAGATTACGCTGCGGATCAATCACTCAAAGGCCGGTCCACGGGCAGCAGAAAGGCTTTGCGGATGGATTCGATGTTGTCTTTGCGCCAGGCCCCAGGCATGGTCGGTCGCGAGCTGGATTTCTTTGCGATGGGTGGTGAGGGTAGTGATTTTGGCGGTGATGAAATTGTATTCAGGCCGGTGAAACCGCCAGCGCACCGTCATCGAATTAATCTTCTCTGAGGGCTTTTTTGCTAAATACCTGATTCACCCGTTCTTTGGCAAGGAGTTTCAGGCTCCCTTCTGGCAGAAAAAAATTGACCGGCGTGGCTTTGTTCTGTCCTCCATTCATCTTGCCCACATGATCCCACTCGACGTCACCGCCCTGAACGATCCCACGCTGCCGTGGCACGTCACGGTGCTGGAGGAAGTCGCTTCCACCAGTGACTGGCTCAAACAACGCGCCGCCGAACTGCCCGTCGGCACCGTCGTCTTCACCGAATCGCAAACCGCAGGCCGCGGACGCCGCGACAACCGCTGGATCGCCCCGCGTGGCAAGGATTTGATGTTTTCGCTGCTGCTGCAACCCGCCGCAACACTCGAAAAATGGCCCCGCATCACCACGCTGGCCGCCCTGGCCATCTGCAAGGCCATCGAGGCCGAACTGCCGCTGCAGCCGCGCATCAAGTGGCCCAATGATGTGTATTTGAACGATCACAAAGTCAGTGGCCTGCTCGCTGAGACCGTTTCGACACGCGGCGGCCTGTTTCTCGTCCTCGGCATCGGTTTGAACGTCAACACTCGTGAATTTGCGCCCGGCCTCGCCGCCACCTCCCTGCTCAAAGAACTGAACTCCCCCGCCCTGCCCGAACTCGACCGCAATTCCCTCGCCCAGCGCCTGCTTGCCGCCCTTCACGAAGAATTGCAGCGCCTCGAGAACGATTTCTCCAGCGCCGTCGCCGAAGTGCGCATGCGAAGCTGGCTCCTCGGCCGTCAAATCCGTGCCCAAGCACCCCAAGGAGAAGTTTTTGGCCGCGTACTTGATTTGAATGAAGAAGGCCACCTCATCCTTGAATTTGCCGATGGCAGCACCCATGCCCTGACCAGCGCCGACGAGGTTCGCGATGTGAAAGCGTGATTGAAGCGCGACTTGCCATCCGAAACGCGGTTCAAACCCCACTTTTCCAAGCCAGCAAATCCCACTTCTATGTGACTGCGGGCCGCATGTCCTGCTCCACAGGCGCTTTAAGCCGTCAAGGATTCCCATCACCTCAACTCTTTGCTTGAGTATTTCAACCCGCCCGATTTAAGATTCGCTTAACCCTAAATCACCTCATTTCCCCATGAGCGACGAACTCGAACCCCCGGTCTATCCTACGGAAGAAGCCACGGAAGGCTCCACCTTCCCCACCTTGGAGGAGATGGCGGCACTGCTGCCGCAGTACGAGTTCCACGACATACTGGGTGTCGGTGGCATGGGTGCGGTGTACCTCGCCAGACAGGCTGCGCTGGACCGCTGGGTGGCCATCAAGCTGCTGCCAGCGTCCGCTTCTCTTAATGAGGACGACGCCAGCCGCTTCATCGCCGAGGCGCGCTCCATGGCCAGGCTCACGCATGCTCACATCGCCGCCGTGCATGACTTCGGCCAGACTGGCCAGGGCCATCTTTATCTCGTGATGGAGCACGTCAACGGTCTGGATCTGCACCGCCTCATTCATCGCGGCGAACTTACGCACGCCCACATCCGCAGCCTCGTCCTGCAGCTTTGTGATGCGCTACAATACGCCCACGATCACGGCGTCATTCACCGCGACATCAAGCCCGCCAACATCCTCATCACCGAGAATTGGCAGGCGAAGATCGTCGATTTCGGCCTCGCCCGCGACAAGAACGCTGATTCCTCCGGTGAAACCGAGTACGGCACGCCGGACTACGTCGCACCAGAACGTCTCCAGGCAGGCGCCCCAGTGGATCACCGGGCCGACATCTACTCCCTCGGCATCGTCATCCACGAGATGTTCACCAAGCTCACGCCGCAAGCCGCCGGGGCCGCTGCGGGCAAGGACTTGCCTGCTGAATTCGCCAGCATCGTCAGCCGCTGCATGATGGTGGACCCTGCGCGCCGCTTCCAAAAATGCAGTGAAATCAAAAGCTTCCTCAGCGCCGCAACCATCCCGAGCGCCGCAGCCACCGCCCCCCCCGCGCACCGCCCGCCCCCTCCTCATTTGCAGGCCAAAGTACGCCAGGGTCAGAAGATCATCGCCAGACCGCAGGAGTCTGAAGGACCTGGCAAGTGGCTCTGGGCCGCCGCGTGCATCTTTTTGCTGATGATCAGTGGCTGGTTCATCCAACATCAACGCAATCCGGACACAGGCTCCCAATCCAAACAAAACGCCCAGGCGAAAAAAATTGCCGCCACGACCGATCAGGCATCTCCAACTGCTTCAAAAGCCGGGACAGAAGCCACACCTCAAAAGGCGAATGCCACGGTTCCAGCAGCCACCGTCATCAGTAATGCTCCGTCCGGTCCCTTCAAACCCGATCCTGGTGATTTTGCCATCCTCAAGCGCCTCAAAGGCCACAATGAACTCGTTTACGCCAACGCCATCCTCTCCGACCAACGCCGTGCTGTCTCCGGCGGCCACGATGACACGCTCAAGCTCTGGGACATCACCACGGGTTCGGAGCTGAAGAGCTTCCCCTCTCCCGTCGGTGACATTCACGGCATACAGGCCGCCTCTGATGGCAAAAGCATCCTGCTATGGTCGTTTCGCAGCGATCAAGTCGCCATCTTCGACATCGAGCAGGGCAGGACGATCTCCAGCATCAAAGCCCCAACAAACCGGCTGTCTCTCGCAGCCTGGGCCGCCGACCAAAAAAGCGTCTATCTGCTCTGCAATGACGCCAATGGCGGAGTTTACTACTGGGATCCTTCCAAGGGTGCCGTGCTCCAGCAGTTCTCCGATTGGACACGTGCGGCCTATCATATCTTCCCGCTGCCTGCAACCAAGCCGGAGGACACACCCCAGGTGCTCGTGATCGGCACCACCATGAAGCCAAACCCCAATCAAGGCCCCGACTCGACACAAAACCTCATCAGCGACAAAGCCTGGGCATCGCTTTTTTCCGTGCCCGACCACCGCCTCATCCGCCATCTGCCGGATTACACCAACATCCGCAATCGTCTTTCCCTCTCGCCGGATGGCAGCACGATCGTCGGCGGCCTCGGTACCGTTTACCTTCTTGATGTCCCCGCGCTCACCACACGGTTCAGCATGGATGCGCCGTCAAACGTCAGTTGTTCGAGCACCACCTGGGCAGGTTCGGGACGGCTCATCGTCTGCGGCTACGCCAATGGCAGCCTCCTCATCCGCGAGGCTGAGACAGGAGCGGAACTCGCCAGTCTCGACATCGGCTTGCGCACCAACGCGGTCAGCATCTCACAAGACGAAGGCTGGATGCTTGTTTCCGGCTTCCCTATCGACATCAAAAAACCAAAAGCCGAAGACTATGACGCCCTCGTCATCCGTCTTCCAGACCTGAACAAGCTCGGCTCTGACAATGGTTTCCTCGCCCTCGCCACACGCCAGGTTTCAAGGCTCGAAAGTTTCGATCCTGAACTCGCCGCTCTGCGTTCCCAGGCTTCCCCGCCCGACGCCGTCACCAACGATGACCAACTTCGTGCCCAAGTCCGCGATCTCACCAACAAATACGGAGCCGCCTTGAAGCGCTCCGCCGTCACCGCCTCTCCCAAAGATCAGATCTCCATGAACGCCGAGGCTGATGCCATCGCCAAAGGCACTCCTGTGCCAGATCCCGCCACAGACGCCGCCACCTCTGGTGATCACAAGCGCTTTCGTGGCATCTACCGCCAGCAACTCGCCGAGCTCGAAACGCGTCGGCAAGTGTCTGCCAGCGCGCTTCGCCAGAGCATCGATGCCAGTGTCCAAACACTCGCCGCCAAACGCCAACAAGCCAATGATCGTCTCGGAACTGCACGCTGTGGTGCACTCCTCGCCAGCCTGGGTGATCTCAAGCCATTCAATGCCATCGTGGCATCCGCATTCGTCTCCTCTGCCACTTCAGCGCCACCTGCAGCGCCAGTCCTCGCGTCGGCCACTCCATCGACAGCTCCCGCCACTGCCCCTCTCGCACTTCCACCCGCTGCCACAGTGCCTGTCAGCGCGTCAGCGACAAAAGTTCCCTTCGCCAACGGAGTCAAAATCGAAGTCGCGATTGGCCGCCCTTCCAAGATCAAAGGAGGCGATTTTGATGACAAGATGCAGGTGATGGAGCCGAAGATCAAACTGACCAACACTTCGACCACCCAGTCTTATGACGGTTTCAAGGCCACCTTTCTCCTGATCGGAGAAAGCGCGGTTGACATCAAAGTCATGAAGGTGCTGCAGCGTGAGGAGTTTCCAGTCTCCATTCCCATCCGTCAGTTTATCGAAAACAAACCTCCAAGCGTCACCACTCAATACGACACAACTGGAGCCAAATTCGGCTTCAAGTATGATGGCTGGGTGATTCAAATCACCGACCTCAATGGACAGATCGTCCATACCAAGTCCACCTCGCCAACCTTGGAAAAGATGCCGGAGCAGGTTCAGGGCCTGAAAGCCGAACAATGCTACGACAAGAAACTCAAGCCTGTGGCTGAGCCTGAATTGCGCTTCTGAGCCTGACAGCACGATGTGGTGTTCGTCATTGAACTGATCACCACTTCATACTATGGGCGCGTTTCTCCATGTTCCGCGCCCTGCTCACGTCCCGTCTCCAAGCCGCCTTCACCGCCGCTGGCATCCAGCTTCCGGAAGGTTTTGCCGTCTCTGTCGTTATTGCTTCTGATACCCGCTACGGCGACTACCAGAGCAATGCGGCGATGACGCTGGCCAAGCAGCTCAAAACCAATCCCCGTGCTCTCGCCGAGCAGATCAAAGCGGCGCTTCAGGTGGATGATCTGTGTGAGAAAATCACCGTGGACGGCCCCGGTTTCCTCAATTTCACGCTCAGCGCAGCGGCGCTGGCGCAACGGCTTGCCGTGATCGTCAAGGATGACAATGTCGGCGTGCCGCAGGTCGAAAAATCGAAGACTATCGTCGTGGACTTCTCCGCGCCGAACATCGCCAAGCCGATGCATGTCGGCCACATTCGCAGCACCTTCATCGGCGACTCGCTGGCACGCATTGCCCGCTTCATCGGCCACCACGTTATCACCGACAACCATATCGGTGACTGGGGCACGCAGTTTGGCATGATCCTGCATGGCTGGAAGACCATCCTCAATCATGAGGCGCTCGACAAAGACCCGATCCAAGAACTCGTGCGGGTTTATAAGAACGTGAATGCGCAGACGAAAGCCGACGAGGCCGTGCTGACCACTTGCCGCACCGAGTTGGTAAAACTCCAGCAGGGCGATCCCGACAACATGGAGATCTGGACGCGCTGCGTGGCGCTGTCGCTGGAGCAGTTGCGCCAGATTTACGGCAAGCTCGACATTCACTTCGACCACTACCTCGGTGAGAGCGCCTACAACGACAAGCTCGCGCCGCTTGTCGAGCATCTGCTCACCAGCGGCATCGCCGAGATCAGCGATGGTGCCACCTGCGTGTTCTTCCGCGACGTACCAGAACTCGCCGACAAGCCCTGCCTCATCCGCAAGAGCGACGGCGGCTTCTTGTATGCCACCACCGACCTCGCGACGATTGATCACCGCATCGACGAGTGGAAGGCCGATGAAATCTGGTATGTCGTCGGTGCGCCGCAGGAGTTGCACTTCCGCCAGCTTTTCCAGGTCGCCAAAAAACGTGGCCAGACCACGCGCATGCAGCACGTCGCCTTTGGCAGCATCCTCGGCCAGGACGGCAAGATGTTCAAAACCCGGTCAGGCGAAAGCGTGGGCCTGCTCGAAGTGCTCGACGAGGCCATCGAACGCGCCGCCGCCGTTGTCGCCGAACGCGAGGGGCTTACCGATTTGGAGAAAATCCAGATCGCCGAAGTCATCGGCACTGGAGCCGTGAAATACGCTGAGCTGAGCCAGCATCGCATGACCGACTACAAATTCAGTTGGGACAAAATGCTCGCGCTGCAAGGCAACACCGCGCCCTATCTCATCAACGCCTACGTCCGCACCAAGAGCATCTTCCGCAAGCTGGATGGTGAGATCGCCCTCACGCCTGAATTAACGATCACGGAGCCTGCCGAGCGCGCCCTGGCCCTCAAACTGGCCCAGCTCGCCGAAATCACGCACGACGTGCTGCTCGACTTCCGCCCGAACCTTCTTGCCAGCTACCTTTACGAGCTGGCGGACACCTACCACAGCTTCTACGAGGCCTGCAACGTGCTGCGTGCCGAAGGAGCCGTGCGCAACACGCGTCTCACGCTCTGCGAAGCCACCAGCCGCGTGTTGAAGACAGGACTCGGCTTGCTGGGCATCCAGACGACGGAGCGGATGTAGTCCGTCAAGGCTTCAAGCATGGTCAAGCGGTCCAGGAGCGCACGCCTTGACGATCTTGACCTTCCTTGACGGCGCAGCCTTGACCATCACCTGACGCGAGAAGTTTCCACAGCTTGCGCTGGCACATTCGGCATTCGTCATTCATTCATTCGTCATTCCCCATGGTCCCTCTCCTCGACGTCAACGCCCAGAACCACCCGCTCGAATCCGAACTCCAGGCCGCCTTCACGCAGGTGCTGAAGCATGGCCGGTTCATCATGGGGCCGGAGCTGGAGACGTTTGAGGCGGAGATCGCGGCGATGGTCGGTGTGAAGCATGCGCTGTCGGTTTCCTCCGGCACGGACGCGCTGCTGCTAGCGCTCATGGCGCTGGACATCAAGCCGGGCGATGAGGTGCTGTGCCCCGCGTTCACCTTTTTCGCCACGGCGGGCGCGGTTTCGCGCCTGGGAGCTGTGCCGGTCTTCACCGACATCTGCCCGATCTGCTTCAACCTGGACGTGAATGACGCGCGGAAGAAGATCACCGCCAAAACGAAGGCGATCATCCCGGTGCATCTGTTCGGCCAGTGCGCGGACATGGACCCGATCCTCGCCTTGGCGAAGGAACACGGCCTCAAGGTGGTCGAGGACGCGGCGCAGTCGATCGGCGCGAAGTACAAAGGCCGTGACAGCGGCACCATGGGCGACTTCGGCACCTACAGCTTCTTCCCGAGCAAGAACCTCGGCGGATTCGGCGACGGCGGCATGCTGGTGACGAATGACGACGCGCTGGCCGAGTACGCCCGCGTGCTGCGCGTGCATGGCGGCAAGCCGAAGTACTACCATCACTACGTCGGCGCGAATTTCCGCATGGACACGCTGCAATGCGCCCTGCTGAGCGTGAAAGTGAAGCGCTACGCGCAATACACGGCCGACCGGCAACGCAACGCAGCGCACTACATCACCGAACTTTCCAAACTGCCCGGCGTGGTGCAGGCCGATCCGGCGCATTGCAAGTGCGTGAGTACCCAGGAAACGTGGCTGGCCGCGCAGAACGCGAAGATCGTGCTGCCCGTCGCCTACGCGCACAATTCACACATCTGGAACCAGTTCACGCTGCGCGTGCTCGACGGCAAACGCGACTCGCTGCGTGATCACCTCGTGACGAAGAAGATCGGCTGTGACATCTACTACCCTGTCACGCTCGATCAGCAGAAGTGCTTTGCGAACCTGCCCGCAAGCTCACTCAGCGGCTGCGAGGTCTCGCACCGTGTTGCGGGCGAGGTGCTGAGCATTCCGATTTATGGTGAGCTGAACGAAGCTCAGCGGCAGGAAGTGATCGCGGCGATTGCGGAGTGGCTGGCCTAAAAGTGCGACGGGCACTCTTGTCCGTCGATGTATGGCGTTCGCCCGCTCCCAAACCGACGGACAAGAGTGTCCGTCGTACTTATCACGGCTTCGACGGAGCTGCAGGAGCAGCCGGCGCTGGCGCAGGTGCTGCAGGAATCGCTGCGGCTGGAGGAGCGCTTGGCGCTGGCGCAGTTGGAGCGCGCGGGGCCGGTGTTGCAGGCTGAGGCGCAGGAACGACAGGTACCGCAGGTGTTGTGACAGCAGGAGCGCCGGGAGGCGTGATAGTGGGAGTAAGGCCGCCAGGAGCAGCATTCAGGTTGAGCTTCGGAATGGCGGCACCAACAGGGGGGACAGGCTTGACCTCCACTTTCGGAGCCGGTGGCGGATCGACTTCCTTGGTCGGTAGTGAGGCGGCGATCCAGCCAAGACGATTCTGGCTGATGGTCTGGAACTCAGGGAGGTCCGGAAACTTCACGGCGAGGTCTTCGTAAGCCTTTTTGGCTTCGTCAGCCTTGCCGTCGGCCCAGAGGAGATCGCCAAGGCGGACTTGGGCGAGCGGAGCGGTCTCGCTGGAGGCGAATTCGTTCACGATGCGCTCAAAGATGGCCTGCGCCTCCTTGCGGTCGCCCATGGAGTCGAGCTTGGTGCCGAGCCCGAGAAGCGTGTGAACGAACAAAGGATGCGAGCTGTGCTTGCTGGTGAATTCCTTCAACACCTCGACGGCGGAGGTTTTTTTGTTCTGCTCCCAGAGCAAGTCCGACTTCAGCAGCAGCGCGTTGGCGGCGGCGTTCGTGCTGGCATAACGCGAGATGACGAGGTCGCAGTCCTCCACAGTTTTGGCACCGGTGAACGCCTCGGCGGCCTCAGCGGCCTTGAGGGTGCTCTGATGGTGGATGAGGCCGTAGGCAATGATCGCGACCACCGCGATGATGAAGAGCCAGACGAGCTTGCGGAAGTTGTCCTCCAAGAACTTTTCCATGCCGGTGGCCGGGACTTCCTGCGAGAGCGAATCGTGTGCTGACATGCGGTGGGGAGCTTTGAAACGTGAAGAAGAGTGCGGGACAGTTTAAGCGCCCACTTTGGCGCGAGCTTCGTCGGCCAGAGCGGTGGAGAGGTAACGCTCGCCGGTGGAACAGGCGATGGTGACGATGAGTTTGCCCTTGTTTTCGGGACGCTTGGCGACCTCGATGGCGGCGCAGACGTTCGCGCCGGTGCTGATGCCGACGAGGATGCCCTCCTCCTTGGCAAGACGACGTGCCATGGCGAAGGCATCGTCATTGCTGACCTTGATGCACTCGGTGATCTGCGGATGTCCGGCGTTATCCTTCAAATGCAGGTTGGCGGGGACGAAACCAGCGCCAGTGCCCTGGATTTTGTGCGGACCGGGCTGCACGGGCTGGCCGGCGAGGGTCTGATTGATGACCGGGGAGGCTTCTGGCTCGACGGCGATGGCAGTGAAGGACGGTTTGCGCGGCTTGATGACTTCGACGCAGCCGGTGATCGTGCCTCCCGTGCCGACGGCGGCGACAAGGATGTCGATCTTGCCGTCGGTGTCGGACCAGAGTTCTTCAGCGGTGGTCTTGGCGTGAATGGCAGGATTCGCGGGATTTTCAAACTGCTGCGGCATCCAGGCGTTTGGCGTGCTGGCGACGAGTTCGGTGGCCTTCGCAATGGCACCTTTCATGCCCTGCGCACCAGGAGTGAGAACGAGTTCAGCGCCGAGCAGTGCGAGCAGCGTGCGGCGCTCCATCGACATTGTTTCAGGCATCGTCAGGATGAGCTTGTAGCCCTTGGCGGCGGCGACAAACGCGAGGGCGATACCGGTGTTGCCGCTGGTGGGTTCGATGATGACGGTGTCAGCCTTCAAGATGCCACGCTTCTCAGCGTCCTCGATCATGGCCATGCCGATACGATCCTTCACGCTGCCGAGCGGATTGAAGAACTCACACTTCAGAGCAATCGTGGCGTTGAGACCGGCGGTGACTTTGTTGAGTTTGACCAGCGGTGTTTTGCCGACGGTTTCGACGATGTTGTTGTAGATGCCCATGTTCTTGTGCGGTTGACGGTTGATGACGATGGCTTGCCGTTGTTGACGGTGGTTCCGAAATCAATGCTGGGAGCAGAACTCTTCGAAGCGGTCCATGCCGGCGTTGATGACATCGAGGCCGGTGGCGTAGCTGAAACGGATGGTGTTCTCGGCACCGAAGGCCAGGCCCGGAACGACGGAGACCTTCTGCTTGCTGAGCAGCTTCTCACAGAAGTTCACGCTCTTGATCTGCATCGGCTCGATATCAACGAGGAAGTAGAAGGCGCCCATCGGCTCGACGACGCGGACGTTCTTGATGTTGCCGAGGCGACCGAGCATGTACTGGCGGCGCACATCGAATTCATCGCGCATGTCGCTGACGATCTGCTGATCCATCTGCAAGGCGGCCAGAGCGCCGTATTGGGCAAAGGTAGTCGGATTGCTGGTGGTGTGGCTCTGGATGGTGTCGATGGCGTCAGCGATCTTCTTCGGCGCGGCGGTGTAGCCGAGACGCCAGCCGGTCATCGCATAGGCCTTCGAGAAGCCGTTGATGGTGATGGTGTGGTCGTAGATTTCCTTGCTCAAGGAGGCGATGCTGACGTGCTCATGGCCGGCATAGACGAGCTTTTCGTAGATTTCGTCGGACAGGATCACGATGCCCTCGCCCACGGCGATTTCGGCCAGCGCAGTGAGTTCCGCCTTGGTGTACACGGAGCCGGTCGGGTTGCCGGGGGTGTTCAGGATGATCATTTTGGTCATCGGGGACATGGCGTCCTCGAACTCATCCGGGGTGAGCTTCCAGCCGTTTTCACGCTTCGTTTCAACGATGACCGGGATGCCGCCGACCAGGCGCACCATTTCCGGGTAGCTGGTCCAGTAAGGGGCCGGGATGATCACTTCGTCACCCGGATTCACGCAGGCGAGGATGGCGTTGTAGCAGGAGTGCTTGGCGCCGCAGTTCACGCTGATCTGCGAAGCCTCATACTGCACGTTGTTATCCACCATGAGCTTCGCGGCGATGGCCTCGCGCAGTTCGAGGATGCCGGCGCTTTCGGTATAGCGGGTTTTGCCGGAATTCAGGGCTTCAATGGCAGCGGCGATGATCGGGGCGGGCGTGTCGAAATCAGGCTCACCGGCTCCAAAGCTCAGCACGTCCACACCCTGCTTCTTGAGCGCCTTCGCCTGGCTGGTGATGGACAGGGTCATTGAAGGTGCGACTTCGGCGATGTTTTTGGCGATAAAATCCATGGTCTGGGGAAGGTTGGGCGGGTGAAAAAACAGGGGGCCGCCTATAAAGGAGGGCGCGGGAAGTTTGTCAATCAATCCTCCCGCCACAGACGAAGCGTGGCTTGTGCCATGCGCCACCCCGACTTAGTCATGCAGGACATGATTCCCGACCGCCAGCCGCCCTCTTCCCGTCCCCGCCAGCCGACCGTTCCCATCCGCGGCATGGCGCTGGATGTCCTCGGCGAGTGGTCCGGCGGGGAGCGCTTCGCCGCCGACCTCATGGATCACATCCAGCGCGACAACGGCCTCAGCCTGCCTGACGCCGCCTTCCTGCGCGACATCGTCCTCACCACCCTGCGGAATCTCTCCCTGCTCGACCATTGGATCGCCGTGATCACCGAGGACAAGCACCTCGACCACCGCAGCCGCTGGGGCCTGCGCATCGGCCTGTGCCAGGTTTTGATCCTCAAAGTCTCCGAATACGCCGCCGTGAACGAAACCGTGGCCGCCACCGGTCGCGCCCGCAGCCTGATCAATGCCGTCCTGCGTCGTGCCTGCCGCGAATCCACCGAGCTTTTGGCCATGGTTGACGGCCTGCCGCTCGAAACCCGCACCTCGCACCCCAAGTGGCTCATCGAGCACTGGCTCGGCCTCTTTGGCGAAGCCAAAACCACTGCTCTCTGCGAGTGGAATCAAGTCCCCGCCCCGATCTGCGCTCGCATCAATCGCCTCTACCCGCACCTGGATGCGCCGCAGGAAGATTTCATCGTCTGCGACCACCTCCCGCGTGAAGAATTGAGCGTGGGCAAAGTGTACATGCAGGACCCCAGCACCGCCATCGCCCCGCGCCTGCTTGCTCCCCAGCCGGGCCACCGAGTTCTCGATGCGTGCGCCGCGCCCGGCGGCAAAACCGCCCTGCTCGCCCAGCTCATGGAAAACCAGGGCGAAATCATTGCCTGCGATGTCTCCCCCGGTCGTCTGCGTCGTCTCGACGGCAATCTAAACCGCCTCCACGTCACCAACGCCCACATCGAGGAGCACGACTGGTCAGACCCGCAAATCCCCGCCTTCGCCAAGCCCGGCTTCGACCGCATCCTGCTCGACGTTCCTTGCTCGAACACCGGCGTCATGCGCCGCCGTGTCGATGTGCGCTGGAGGCTCACCGCCGAAGACATCACGGCACAGACGCAAACCCAAACACAGCTCCTGCGCAACTGCCTCCGCGTCCTCAAACCCGGAGGCATCCTCGTTTACAGCACCTGCAGCATCGAACCCGCCGAAAACGAGCAACTCGTCGCCAGCGTCCTCGAATCCACGCCCGGCTACGAGCCCGTCAAACTCCGCCACAGCTTCCCGCCCGACGATCAAATGGACGGCGCTTTCGCCGCCGCGATCCGACGTCATTAAACTTCGGGCGTGACATTCCACGCCGCATTCTTCAACAATCCGTTCCTTCCACCATGAAACTCACGTCACTTCTCCTCGCCATCGGTCTCGCCTTCCAAATCCAGGCCGCTGACGCGCCGAACGCCGCCGGATTGCAGCTCTACAGCCTGCGTAGCCAGTTCACGCTGCGTGGCGTGCCGTGGACTCTCGACCGCGTGAAGGAGTTCGGCATCAAAGAGGTCGAACTCGCCGGCACCTACAACCTCAGCGCCGAGCAGTTCAAAGCCGAACTCGAACAACGCGGCCTCAAGGCCATCAGCAGCCACTTCCCGTATGACCGCTACAAGAACGACCTCGACAACGTGGTGAAGGACTCCAAGACGCTCGGCATCAAGTTCGCCGGCTGCGCCTGGATCAACCACAAGGACAGCTTCGACGAGGCCGAGTGCCGCGAAGCCGCCGCCGTCTTCAACAAAGCAGGCGAGGCGCTCGCCAAAGAAGGCATCACCATGTTCTACCACGCCCATGGCTTCGAGTTTGAGCCGCACGGTGATGGCACGCTCTTTGATCTCTTCATGCAGGAGACCAAGCCCGAGTTTGTCTCTGTGCAGATGGACGTGCTGTGGATCGTCTTCCCCGGCCAGGACCCGGCAAAGCTGCTGGAGAAATACAGCGGCCGCTGGAAGCTCATGCACCTCAAGGATTTGAAAAAAGGCGTCGCCACCGGGTCCCTCACCGGCAAAACCGACGTCGCCAACGATGTCGTCCTCGGCTCCGGCCAGATGGACTGGGTCTCCATTTTCGCCGCCGCCCGCAAGAACGGCATCCAGCACTACTTCATCGAGGACGAATCCCCCACCTCCATGGATCAGATCCCTGCGAGCCTGAAATTCCTGCGCGCGAACGGCTTCGAGTGATCCCATGTCACGCCGCCTCCACGCCATCATCCTGCATGGCGTTTTCATCCTCTCCGGCATCTCGGCGCTGATCTACCAGCTCGTGTGGCAGCGTGCGCTGCTCACGATCTACGGCAGCAACGTCGAATCCGTGGCGATGGTCGTGGCGGCGTTTCTAGCCGGTCTAGGCATCGGCAGTCTCGCAGGTGGCTGGATTTCCAAATCAACGCGTGCGCCGCTCGTGCTGCTGTTCGGCCTCGCCGAACTCGGTGTCGGTGCCTACGGCCTCATCTCGCTGAAATTGTTCGACGCCGTCGGTACCATCACTTCCGCGCAAGCCCACGGCCTCACCACCGGCGCGTTGGTCTTCCTGCTCGTGTTTCTTCCAACACTGCTCATGGGAGCCACGCTGCCGATGCTCGTCGCGCATCAGGTGCGCGACACGGCGCACGTCGGCCAGAGCGTGAGCCGACTCTACTTCGTCAACACGCTCGGCGCCGCGCTTGGAGCCTTCATCGCCGCACACTGGCTGCTCGGCAGCTTCGGCATGAGCGGCACCACGCGCATCGCGGCCAGTTTGAATGCGCTGGCGGCTTTCATCGTGCTGCTCACCTCACGCAAAGCCCCCGACGAGGCCGAAAGCTCCGCATCTGAAATTTCAAATCTCCAATTTCAAATCCCCTTCCGCACCGCATTGTTGTGGTCTGCGCTCTCCGGTTTTCTCGCCCTCTCCTGGGAAATCGTCTGGTCACGCGTCTTCAACTTCGCCAGCGCCTCCCGAGCGCCCGTATTCGGCTACCTGCTCGGCAGCTACCTGCTCGGACTCGCGCTCGGATCACTCCTCAGTCCACGTTTGTTGAAGCAAACCGGCTACGATCTTCGCCATAAGCTCGCTCGCTGGGTGCTGCTATCGAGCGTCGCTGGCTTTCTCGTCGCGCCCTTCACTGGCATCGTCGCTGTGTATGCTTTCTGGGAATGCGGTTACCTGTTTGTCATCGCCGCCGGCACATTGCTCGGTATCACCTTCCCACTGCTCTGCCATGCGGCCATTCCACCCGGCAAAGACACCGGCAGCCAGCTTTCGCGGCTCTACCTTGCCAATATCATTGGCTCTGGCACAGGCAGTCTGCTCACCGGTTTTGTGTTCATGGAATGGATGAGCCTTCAGGTTCTGAGCTGGCTGCTGCTCGCCATTTCCTGGCTCTGGGTCGAAGGCATCGCCCGTTTTCAACTGCCCGCCAAACTGCGCTTTCAGCCGCTGTTCATGATCCTCATCACGCTCAGTCCGTTTCAAAGCTTCTACGAGCGCCTGCAATACAAGCACGAGTTCAAACCCGGCATGCGCTTCGCGCAGATCATCGAATCGCGCCATGGCGTCGTCACGGTAGACACCAGCAACGCGGTTTATGGCAACGGTGCCTATGACGGCATGATCGGCACGAAGCTGGAGTCAAAATCCTGGCTCGTACGGCCTTACTTCCTCTCCGCTGTGCGGGACCGCATCGAAAACGTGCTCGTCATCGGCGTCGCCGGTGGTTCGTGGACGCAGATCCTCGTCAATCATCCGCAGGTGAAGCACGTCACCGCCATCGAACTCAGCCACGGCTACCTCGATCTCATCCGCGCGCGTCCCGAAGTTGCCAGCCTGCTCACCAATCCCAAATTCACGCTCGTCATCGACGACGGCCGCCGCTGGCTGCGCCAGCATCCCGACGCACGCTTCGACGCCATCGTGATGAACACGACTCATCACTGGCGCGAGTTCGCTTCCGCCTTGCTCTCCCGCGAATTTTTGACCGAGGTCAAAGCCCACCTCACACCCGACGGCATCGCCTTCTGGAACTGCACCGAGTCGCCACGCGCCGCCCGCACCGGCATGGAGGTCTTTCCGCACACGATGATGGTTATGAACCACTGCCTCGCCAGCAACGCGCCCCTGGAACCAAACCGCGACCGCTGGCAGAAAACCCTCGCCGATTACCACATCGACGGCCAGCCCGTCATCCTCGCCGATCAAATCGACGGCATCCTCGATTTCCTCAACCATGAAGCCCTGCCCGTCCCCGGCCACATGTCCCGTTGGTGCCGCCGTGAGGCCATGCAAAACGCCTGGGACGACGCCAAGATCATCACTGATGACAATCTAGGCCACGAGTATCCCTGAGCGTTGCATTTGCATCTCCAGCGCTCCTTGCCTAAACAAAGTGCATGCCCGCCGCTCTCGAACACACGCCTAACACGATGATCGAACTCGTGCGCGAAACCGTCCTGACTGATCTGCCCGCTGAGTTCAGCGCCGAGGCCGATTTTTTTGAAGCCGGACTCGACTCGATGGGAGTGATGCAACTGGTCATGTATTTGGAAGAGCGTTTCAGCAAGAAAGTGGAACCGGCTGAACTGAGCAGGGCCAATTTCCGCAGCGGAAACGCGCTAGCCGCCCTGGTGAATGGACAAGCCGCATGAGCACTGCCGTTCTGCAATTCCCGATCACCGGCACGGATGGATTCGTCGTCGCGCTCGATTATCTCGCACGATCTACCGACGGTCGTGGATTGGATGCCTTGAGTGAGATTCAAGTCAGCGGACAGCCGGATGAAACCCGCCTGCGCTGGCTGGCGGCGGAACTGCCGAAGCGCATGCCGCTGCTGCATGCCACGCTGCGCAAAGACGGTTGGTTTGGCGTGCCGTATTGGGAATGCTCGGGGGATGCTGTGGCGGTTCCTATCGAGTTTCATCGCGTCAGCAGCGTGACCGGGCCGGAAACCTCCGTGATTGAGTCTGTCTCGACGTTGCGCCGACTGCGTATGCAAGGCCGAGAGCGCTCATCGCTCGGCCCACCGCACATCCGTTTTGATGTGGTGCGCACGAGCGATCAAACGTGGTCCATCCTGATGAACTGGTCACACCTGCTGCTCGACGGCACGGGCGTGGAGTTGCTGTTCAAGCACATGAACGAGCTGTGGCACGATCCACAGACCGCTTCACCGCAGCAGCCAGTGGTGCGGAATGACAAGCCTTGGTGGAAGCTGTTTCAGGAAAGCGAGACGTGTGGCAAGCACCTCATGAGCCTGGGCGCGGAGCCGTTTGTGTCCGTGAGCCAGGGCAAGGTCGTCAGCGGACGTCGATGCTGCCTGTGGGAGACGTTTTCCAAGGAAGAAACGGCGAAGATCAAACTCACGCTCGGCAAAATCGGCGGCGACATGATGCGCACGTTTTTCTACGCTGGACTGGCCGCGCGTTGCCATCAGGCCGTGTTTCAATCACGCGGCCATGCAGACCTCTCGTATGCCGTGACCATGCCCGTGCAACAGCGGCCAAAGGACAACACCGGCCGCATGGCGATCTTCCAGAACCACATGTCGATGTTCTTCTTCATTTTGAAGGACGCCGACCTCACGGACCTCGCCATGGCGAGCAAGGTGCTCATGAAGCAGCACCTGGAGCATCTCAAACTGAAGCGGCACCTGTCCTTCAACTCCTTGCAGCTTCTCATGCGGCGCATGCCGGGCAAAACGATGCTCAACATGGTGCGTCTCGCACAGCGGGGGGAGATCGCCTCGTTCTACCATGCCTACACCGGCAGTTTCGGTGAAGGCATGACCGCGTTCTGCGGTGGTGAGATCGTGAACGCCATCCACATGCCCACGGTGAACGCGCCGCCCGGCAGCGGCTTGTTTGTGTCCGAATGCCAGGACCAGCTCACCGTCACAGTGAGCTATCTCGACACCTGCCTCAGCGAAACAGAAACCGAGATGATGCGTGAACGCTGGCGTTCCGATCTTCTTGGGGAATGATGCCGCCATGAATCCCGACGTTCTCATCATCGGCGGTGGCAGCGCAGGCGTGGCGGCAGCTCTGGCGGCCGCACGTCAGGGCGCGAACACGCTGCTTGTCGAGCGACACGGCTTCTTCGGTGGTGCGGGTACCGCTTCGCTCGTGCATTCGTTTTGCGGCCTGTATGACCTGCCGCCAACGCCAGATACCGCACCGAAAGTCGCGAATCCTGGCATCCCTGCCGAGCTTGAACGCGCATTGCTCGCCCAAGGCATCGCGCACGGGCCGCTGCGCATGGGCAAGGTCGATGTGCTGATGCATCAGCCGCAGCAACTCGCCCTGTTTTACGATCAATGGTGCGCCAAGCAGTCGAACTTGAAGATGCTGCTGCACACCGAGGTCATTCACGCCGCTGTTGAAGGCAATCGCATCAGCGAAGTGACTCTGCACTGCCGTGGTACATCCTGGAAGCTGCGTCCGCGCACCATCGTCGATGCCAGCGGCGATGCAGTGCTGGCGACACTCGCAAATCATCCGTGGGACAAGACTCCGGCGCAGGAACTGCAACGTCCCGCCTACATCGTCGGTCTTGGCGAGGTCGATGCTGCCGCACTCACAGGCGATGGTCCGTTGAAAATCGCCGGATGCCTCGCGAAGGCAATTCAGGAGAAAAAACTGCCTTCTGAGGCCGCAGGCGCGCATTTTCGCGCCAGCGGCGCTTTGAACGAAGTTTTCCTCACACTCGACCTGCCGGGCGATTCGCCAGAATGCCCGTTTGATGCCACTGATCCGCGCAGTCTGACGTGGATCGAGATGCAGGGCCGCGAAGTGACCTTTGCCATCGTCGATCATCTGCGTTCATCGCTGGAAGGCTTTGCCAAGGCGCGCGTCACCACATTGCCGGTGCGCGCGGGCATTCGCGAAAGCCGGCGCTGGATCGCTGAAGCCGTTTTGACTGAGGAAGACATCCTTGCAAGCCGCAGCGGTGATCAGGCAGTCGCAAACGCCACCTGGCCGTTGGAACTGCGTGAAACGGCCCGCGGGCCGCGGCTGCTATATCCGCATGAACCGAAAGCCTGTGGCATTCCGCTGGGGGCCTTGCGCGCCCGCGATTTGCAAAACGTATTCGTCGCCGGACGCTGCCTTTCCGCCACACATCGGGCGCAAGCCAGCATTCGTGTCATGGGCACGGCTTTAGCGACGGGACAGGCGGCGGGCATCGCCGCCGCATCGGATGAACAAGATACCGCAACCCTCGCACAGCAGGTGCGCGCGGTTTTGCGCAAACTGGAGCCAGCACAGTGAACATCGTCGATCTCATCTTTGAACGCAGCACCGCCGCGCATCCCGCCGTCGTCAGCCCGGAGCTGCAGCTCACGTTTGGCGAGTTGCAGAGCCGCATGAACGCCTGTGCGCAGCGCATGAACGCCGATCCGGCCTGGCCGGGGAAAATTCGCCCGCGCATTGGCCTCGGTGCGCCGAACGGAGCCGATTACATCGTGCTGGCACTGGCGATCCTGAAGCAGAACGCATGCTTTGTGCCGATTCCGGCTGAGCTGACGGCCAGTGAGCGAGCGCAGCTCGCAAAATCGACAGCGCTGGATGTCATCGTATTTGCCAAGAACGCGGAAGACTGGCGCATCGAGGCGGTGACACATGATTCGCCTCCTGCATTCGATGAGTCAGCCCTAGAAGCACTGAATCCGGCCTTCATCCGCTTCAGCAGCGGCACGACGGGCACATCGAAGGGCATTGTGATCTCGCACGAGACGCTGCTTGGCCGAATTACCGCAGCGAACGAGGGTTTACGCATCGGGCCGCAAGATCGCGTGCTGTGGGTGCTGCCGATGGCGCATCACTTCGCCGTCTCGATCATTCTTTACCTCTACCACGGCGCCACCACGATCCTCGCCCCGGCGAGCGACCCGAAGGTGATGCTCGCGATGATGCGTGAGCATGAAGCGACCGTGATGTACGGCTCGCCCTACCATTACACGATGCTCTCCGGCCAGCCGGACGCGGCAGTGCTCGGCTCGCTTCGCCTCGCGGTTTCCACGGCCTTCGCGTTGACGAACGAAGTGGCCGATCTTTTCGCCAGCAAGACAGGCCTGCATCTGACACAGGGCATGGGCATCATCGAAGCCGGACTTCCAATCTTGAATCTGGAACATGCGAAGGACAAACCGACCTCGATCGGCAAGCCGCTGCCCGCCTTTGAAATCAAACTGGACGACGGCGAGCTGCTGTTGCGCGGTCCGGGCGTTTTCGATGCTTATCTGGCGCCGTGGCAGCCGCGTGAGGCCATCTTGCGTGATGGCTGGTTCGCCACGGGTGACATCGCGGAGGTGGATGAAGACGGTTGTCTTTATCTGCGCGGCCGGGTGCGCAGCGTGATCAATGTCGGCGGGTTGAAATGCTTCCCCGAAGAGGTGGAGGCAGTTTTGCGCGGTCATCCTGGCGTGAAAGCCGTGCGTATCACCGCACGGGCACATCCGGCACTCGGAGCCATGCCAGTGGCGGAGATCATTGCCGTGGATGCCGAAGCGCCGCCGCCGGTGATTGAATTGAGAAAGCTTTGCCAGGAGCGTCTCTCCGCCTACAAAGTGCCGCTGTTCTACACATTCGTCTCCGAGCTGCCCCTGACCGCCAGCGGCAAACTCCGCCGCTATTAAAAACATGAACCGTCCTCCACGCATCGCCATCCTCGGCGCCGGCCCGGCGGGCAGCGCACTCGCCGCACTGCTCGCGCGTCAGGGCATCCAGCCACTCGTCTTTGATGATGAAAAGCGTCCGCAACTGCTTGTGGGCGAGTCGCTGATCCCCGCCATTGTCGCGATTTTGCAGCGCATGGGCATCGAGGACCGCGTGGCAGCCATCTCTCAGTTCAAGCCCGGCGCCAGTTTCATCCATCACCGTGGCACGCAGATGCACTTCAATTTCAAATCGGTGGCAGGCCGCCTGCCGCCGTATGCCTACAACGTGCCACGTCCTGCCTTTGACGATGTGATCAAGGATTACGCCAAAGAGCTGGGCGTGCGGTTTGTGAAGCATCGCGCCGGACTCGTAGCGCATCCGGGAGGCAGGCCGGAACTGGAGCTGGATGCGGCGTCTCTCGAAGCAGGCGGCTGGCGCAACGGTGAAAAACCAGACCTTATCGTCGATTGCAGCGGTCGCTCACGCTCCTCCGCCAAACTGCTCGGCATCAAGGCCGAGACAGGCGTGCGCAAGGACACCGCGCACTTCGCGCATTTCACCGGCATCGAACATCCGTATGAGCCGGGACAGATCGCGATCACCTATCACCCCTGGGGCTGGAGCTGGCGCATTCCGCTGCCAGGCCGCTTGTCTTTCGGCATCGTGATGAATCCCAAATCGCTGCCGGACTTCGGAGCCAACGGAGAAGAACGTCTCGACAAGGTACTGGCAACGGACAGTGTGCTTTCACCGCTCACGCAAAACCGCCAGCGCATCAGCGAAGTTTACACCTACACGAACTATCAGCTCATCTCGGATCGAGCGCATGGCCCGGGCTGGGTCTCCGCCGGAGATGCGTTTGGGTTTGTCGATCCGATGCTCTCGCCAGGTGTGTTTCTTGCACTGGATGCGGCGGAAACGCTGAACGCAATGTTTGCCAAGCATGGTGAAAAACTTCTCGATTCGCCCGAACGTTTGATGAAGGAACTTGGCCGCTATGAGAAGCGCCAGCGTGCCTGGCACGAGGCTTGGCATGAGTTGATCGCGTATTTCTACGACGGGCGCATCGTGGCGTTCTATGAGCGCGGCATGCAGTTGAAGGCGGACTACCCCGGCTGGTTCAGCAACACGATGGAATCTGTTTCCAACCGCACTCTTGCCCTGATGGCGACCGGAGCCTCGACGCTGTCCGCCTGGAACCGTGGCTATCTGCGGAGCTGCTCGAAATGGCTGCTGAATCGCGAACGCGCGAAGGAACTGGCGCTGCCGTAACCGCCACGAACAATGCTTGTGCGACTGCTTTCATCCCCAACCGCCGCTTATGTGCTGCCGTTGGTGCTCTTCACACTTCTAAACTCAATTCCCGGGCTCTTCCGCGTCGAAAACTCTGAGCTGCCCTGGCATGTGCGCGCACCGGAGCACTGGGTTTATCCGTTGCAGACCGTTGTTTGCGCTGTGGTGCTCGTGCTGTTTCGCAAACATTACACGCTGGCTCCCTGGCGCGGGCTGCACCTCGCTTTCGTGCTCGGAATCATTGGAATCGTCTGCTGGATCACGCCGTCAATGCTGCGGGAGCACTTGGTCGAGCGTGGCATGCAGCCAGCGCCTTGGTGGGACTGGCTCGGACTCGCGGAGCGCAATGAAGGCTTTGATCCGATGATCGCGCAGGATTCACCACTGTGGTTCAGCGTCGTCGTGGGGCTGCGCTTTGCGCGCATGGTGCTGGTGGTGCCACTCGTCGAGGAGCTCTTCTGGCGCGGCTTTTTGATGCGTTTTCTGCTCACGGAGGATGGACAGTTTGAGCGCATCGCGTTCGGTACACATGGTTGGAAAGTTTTCTGGATTGTGACACTCGGCGTGATGTTGATTCATAACACGGAAGACTATGCCGGTGCCTTCGTGTGGGGATCGCTGATGTACTACCTGGCCGTGCGCACCAAAAGCCTGGGCGCGTGCGTGTTCATGCATGCCGTCGGCAATCTGGCCCTCGGTCTCTACGTCATGAAAACGCAGCAGTGGGGCTTCTGGTGATCAGACTGCGCCGCCACCGCCGACCTTTGTCTCCAGTTCCTTCACACGGGCCAGCAGTTGCGGCAACCGGTTGATACTGGCAAGCCGGCGCTTTTCCTCGGATGCTGGAATCGCTGGAAACCCAAGATAAGTCTGCCCGGCAGGCAGATCGCGCGTGACGCCGCAGCGTGCAGCCAGAGTCGCCTGTGAGCCGATGGTAACGTGTCCGGCGATGCCCACCTGCGCTGCGACAACAACGTAATCACCAATCATGGCACTGCCAGCGATGGCCGTGCAGGCGACGATGACGCAGTGCTTCCCAATCACCACGTTATGGCCGATTTGCACGAGATTATCGATCTTGGTGCCCTCGCCGATCCAAGTGCGGCCAAATCGAGCACGGTCCACGGTCGTTCCCGCGCCGATTTCCACATCGTTGTCGATCTGCACGATGCCAGCCTGCCGCACCTTGCGGTGACGTCCCTGGCTGAATTCATAGCCAAAACCATCTGCGCCAATCACGACACCCGAGTGCAGAAAAACACCCTCTCCCAGAATGCACTCGGCATGAACGGTGGCGTTGGCAAACAAGCGCGACCCCTTGCCAATGCGGGCATTGCGCCCGACGTAACACCCGGCTCCAATCTCGACTTCTCCTCCCAGTTCAACGCCGGCTTCGATCACGGCATTCGCACCGATGCAAACACACGCCGGATCAAACTGAACCGAGGCGGCAACGACCGCCGAGGCATGCACGCCAGCCGTGAAAGGGTCTGGCTGGAAGCCGTAGGTTTCCACGATCAGCTCGAATGAACGCGAGGGATCCGCCACCGCAACGCACGACGCATGCGCGGGCAGTTCCGTAAACCCCAACGGCACAAGCACCGCCGTGGCCTTCGTGTTTGCCAGCCGCTCGTTGTAGCGTGTGTCATGGAAAAAACTGAGGTCGCCGCTGATGGCTTCTTTGAGCGAGGCAAAACCGGTGATTTGTTCCGCTGGATCTCCACACAGAAGGGTTCCCCCGACTAGGGTGGCGAGATCGGCAACAGCAATTTTCATGGCTCGCATGATCTCATCTTTCGAGATGCCTGCCATTTCATTTTTGCTCGAAGTAATGTTTGCCACAAAGGGTGGCTAGCCTTGCAACGTCTCCACGCGCATCCAGCCCGGCTCGCCTCGGACGCAGGGCAGTTGCTGGATGGCGGCCAGTGCAGTCTTCATGTCGCCGAGGCGTGCGTCGTGGATCATCAGCACCAGCGAGGTCTCGCCGCTGGTGTCTTCGAGATCTTCCGGCTGGATCATCGAGGAAATGCCAATGCCACGCTCACCAAGCACGGTGGCGACTTGGGCGAGCACGCCTGGAACGTCATCCACGGTCAGCCGCAGATAGTAGCGCGACACCGTATCATCAATGGGCTTTGATTTGCCGTAGAGGCCATGCGGTACAAAACCGCTGTGACGCGCCCCGTGCATCAGCACTGCGGCAGCCTCACATAGGTCGCTGATCACGCTGCTGCTCGTCGGATCCTGGCCGGCACCACGCCCGTAGAACAGCGTTTCTCCCACGATGTCTCCATTCACCAGCACCGCATTGAACGCACCGCTCACGCTCGCCAGCACATGCGACAGCGGCACCAGCGTCGGTTGCGTGCGCACTTCGACGAGGCCGTTTTCATCCGCACGGATCACAGAAAGCAGCTTGATCGTGTAGCCGAGTCGGGCCGCAAACTTGAAGTCGGTGATGTTCACACGATCCACACCTTCCACATGCACCTTGTCCTGCGGAATCCAGAAGCCGTAGCTCAGAGACGCCAGAATGATCGCCTTGTGCGCCGCGTCCCAGCCGCTGACGTCGAGCGTCGGGTCGGCCTCCGCGTAGCCTTTTTCCTGGGCCTCTCGCAAGGCATCCGCATAGCTCAAACCGGCCTGTGACATGCGGGTGAGGATGTAATTGCAGGTACCGTTGATGATCCCGTGTATGGAGCGGATGTGGTTGCCCACCAAGCCCTCCTGCAGCACCTGGATGATCGGAATTCCGCCCGCCACCGCCGCCTCGAAATAGATCGGCACGCCGCATTCCTCGGCGAGGGCGAACAATTCCTTCCCACGCTCCGCCAACAGCGCCTTGTTGCCGGTGACGACGATTTTTTTGGCCCGGAGCGCTGCGGCGACCATTTCATAGGCCGTCGTCGTGCCGCCGATCAGCTCGACGATCACCGGAATGGCCGGGTCATTGACCAGTTCGCGCCAGTCCGTCGTCAGCAGTTCCGCAGGCACCGCCACATCGCGAGCGCGTGTCAGGTCACGCACCGCCACCCGCGTGATATGCAGGTCAGCACCGGTGCGCTGGCTGATGAGGGAGCGATTGGCCAGGAGATTCTTGAACACTCCCGCCCCGACGTTGCCTAAACCGGCCAAGCCTATGTTGATGACACGCGCAGAACTGACGATGGACATGATGGATGAGTTGCCGGGGTTGAGGGGCCGTAGTCATGGCGGAGGCGCGGTGATCTCGCAAGCAGGAAGGCAGCCGTCCAACACCCCGGTCAATCTCCTAAGCTCATCCGGGCGAGGCTCTGAAAATGAACAGCTTGCGTCAATCTCGTTGCCAAAAAAGTCTTGTCCTGCCCCGGCCTCATCGGCTAAAGATATATTTAATTCAGTGACTTTGCGCTCCATCACCTACTGGCTCGTTTGCAGCATCACCGCCGTTATTGCGGTCGGTGCCGCCGAGCCGGACATGGCTGCAACGTTGTCATTCACCCTGCCTGAAAACGCTTCCAGCTTGGTTCAAACGGTGCCAGAACCCAGCCGCGCCCTGCTCTTGTTTGCCGGGATCATGGCGATGGCCTTCACCTACCGCCGGGCTTGGCTGAGTTGGAAGCGATCCGAGTAGTTTTGGTGCGGCTCGCTGATTTTGGCGAGGCTTTTTTCATCGACGGCATTGAGGCCCATCGCTAGCCTCGTGGCATGAAAGCGTTCTCCGCACTGCTCGTCCTCGCCACCGGTCTCCTGCACGCCGCAGACGCCTCATTTCCGAAGCACGCCATCGCCACTGTACATCCGCTCGCCACGCAGGCAGGCATGCAGGCCTTTGAAAAAGGCGGCAACGCCATCGACGCGGCTATCGCAGCCGGTTTGACGCTCGGAGTCGTCGATGGACACAACTCCGGCATCGGCGGCGGTTGTTTCTTCGTCATCCATGCCGCTGACGGCACCGTCACCTGCATCGACGGCCGAGAAATGGCCCCCGCCAAGGCTTCTCGCGACATGTATGTCATCAACGGCAAGCTCGACGACGAGGCCAGCAAGACCGGTGCGCTCGCCTCCGGGGTGCCTGGCTACCTCAAAGCCTGTGCCGCTGCCCAAACGAAGCACGGCAAGCTCAAACTCGCCGATGTCCTGCTTCCCGCCGCCGACATCGCCGAAAAAGGCTTCCCCCTCGACGAAGTCTATGCCCGCAAGCTCGCCGCCACGGCTGCCAAACTCGCGAAATTCCCCGCTTCTGCGGCCATTTTCCTCAAAGACGGCAAACCGCTCGAAAAAGGCCAGACGCTCGTCCAAACCGACCTCGCCGCCACTTACCGTGCCGTGGCTGAAAAAGGTATCGCTTGGTTTTATGAAGGCGAATTCGCAACAAAAACCGAGGAATGGATGAAGGCGAACGGCGGGATCACCACCGCCGTCGATTACGCGAACTACAAAGCACCCGAGCGCGAGGCGATCCGCTCGAAGTATCGTGGTTACGACCTCATCACCATGCCGCCGCCCAGTTCCGGTGGCGTCCATGTCGCGCAGATCCTGAACGTCCTCGAACACTTCCCCATCCGCCATTTCCGCGCCAGCAGCCGCATTCACGTCATCACCGAGGCCATGAAACTCGCCTTCGCCGATCGCGCTCACTGGCTCGGCGATCCCGATTTCGCCAAAGTCCCGCGAGGCCTGGTCTCGCCTGACTACGCCGCCGAACTCGCCAAGAAAATCGACCTCGATCACGCCTCCGCCGTGCCTTCGCACAACATGCCACCGCATTGGGAAGGCGATGTCTTCGGCAAGCACACCACCTTCCTCTGCACCGCCGATGCTGAGGGCAATTGGGTGGCTCTCAATCAAACCATCAACACCGGTTTCGGCAGCAAGGTTGTCATCCCCGGCACCGGTGTCCTGCTCAACAATGAAATGGATGACTTTGCCGTGCAACCCGGCATCCCCAACGCCTTCAAACTCGTCGGTGCCGAAGCCAACGCCGTCGCTCCCGGCAAGCGTCCGCTTTCCAGCATGAGTCCCACGATTGTGCTCAAAAACGGCAAACCCTTCATCGTCACCGGCGCTGCCGGCGGTCCCACCATCATCACCCAAGCGCTCCTGTTGATCAGCAACATCATCGACGACGACATGCTCCCTGCCGCCGCCCTTGCCGAACCCCGCTTCCACCACCAGTGGAACCCGGACGAACTCAAAATAGAAAAAGCCTTTGGCGAGGGCACGCTTAGCCGTGTGAAGGCCCTCGGCCACAAACTCGCCGAGACAACCACCTTCGGCGCCTGCCAGGCCATCTTCTTCGATCAGGAGAAGAAGCTCTTCTTCCCTGCGCATGATCCGCGTGTGCCCGGCAAGGCCGACGGCAAATGATCCCGAGGGATCAAAGAAATTAGCCAGGGGTAAGCTCGCGCAGCGAGCGCCACTCCTGGATTTCGAACAAGCCTCAGCTATCTCAAGGCCGCATCCCAGAGGGATGCAAGAAGCGCACGTCATACCTTCGATCCCTTCTCGCATACCTTCGGCATGCATCTTCGGTGAATGTGGCGTTCAAAACCCATACCAGGGGTCTTTGACCCCTGGCTACCATCTTTGATCCTTCCAGGATCATTCCTCGCGCAGCTTCCGCCTCAGCGTCGCTCGGTTCATCTTCAATGCAGCGGCCAGTCGCGTCGGTTTGCCATCGAAACGCTTCATGAGCGTCTCCAGCATCGACGTCTCCACCGTTTCGAGCAGGTCATCATACGCGGGCATCGTTTCATCCGGGCCGGTGGTGCGCTGGTCGAGCCATGCGGCAAGGCTGCGCTTCATCGTGTCTTCGAGATGATTCGCGTCCTCTGCCTTCACCAGATTCGCAGGCAGATGATGCGGCAAAATGGTGCTGCCACCACACACGGCGGCGGCGTGGGTCATGGCAGCCTTCAATTCACGCACATTGCCCGGCCATGCGTAGGCCTTGAGCGCGGCCAGCGCTTCGGCAGAAAGCAAGCGCTCACCGAGGAAGGATGCCGCCAGCGCTGGAATGTCGCCTGTGCGCTCCGTCAGCGGTGGCAGTGTCACTTGCAGTACCGCCAGCGCGTAAAACAAATCTTCGCGCACGGCGGACATCTCGCGGCTCGATGCACTGAAAAGCCGTGCCTTCAAATCACCAACACGATGCATCAGCGCGGCCTGAAGTGGCTTTGACCACACGCTTATCTCGTCCAAAAACAACACTCCGTTGCCCGCTTTCGCGATGGCGTCATCCAAAGCAGCCTCCACGCGATCTGCTGGCCATTCATCGGCGCGAAACACGACCAGCGGCTCACCCGCGCGCGCGCTGTGCCGGTGAATCACCTCGGCGGCGATGCTTTTGCCGCTGCCGGGCGGTCCCAGAAGCAAAACCGGCGCGTCATTGCCGCACGCCTGCGCAATGATGGCAAACGCACGCTGCATCGGCTCGCTGCTGCCGATCATGATCGTCTGCACGGGCGCTTCCATCTTCGCAGGTGTAAAGATCTCGCGAATGGTGCGCTGAAGATCGACGAGATTCAGTGGTTTGAGGAAATACTCGCGTGCGCCGAGCCGCTGTGCCTCCAGCGCGGTGTCGAGCGTGCCATGCGCGGTGACAACGAGCACGGGCGGCGGTTTCGGCAGCGTTTGGATCTTCTCCAATACCTTCAGCCCGCTCATGTCCGGCAATCCGACATCGAGAATGATGAGCGCGAAGTTTTGCGTGCCTAGTTTGTCGATTCCACCCTGTCCACTGGCCGCGACGACTGGTGTGGCATCGAGACGCCGCACCACGGTCGAAAGAGCGGCGGCCAGAGCGTATTCGTCTTCGATGATAAGGATGCTGGCGTTCATGCGGCGAGTGAAGGAAGCGACACGATGATAACCGCGCCACCCTTGGGGTCATTCTGCAATTCAAGCCGTCCACCATGCGCCTCCACGATGCTGGCGACGATGTTCAGGCCCACCCCCATGCCGCCTTCCTTTTCCGTGAAGAACAACTCGGTGCCGCGTGCGAGCGCCGATTCGGAGAAACCGGGGCCGGAGTCGGCAAAGCGTAGGGAAATCATGTTTTCATGCCTTTCGGCGCTGATTCGCAGTTTTCCACCTCGCGGCATCGCCTGAATGCCATTCACGAGGAAGTTTCGAAACGCCTGTGAAAGCCGCTGCGCATCACCCATGACCCAAATCGGGCTGGTGAGACCGTTTTCAATGTCCACAGCGGCATGCTGCGCTTGCGCTTGCAGATTTCGAGTCACGGCAACAATGCACTCTGCCACATCAAGCTTCACCAGCTTCGGTGGCAGCGGATTGGCAAGATGCAACCACTGATTCACCAACCCGGCGATCACTTCCGACTCGGATTCGATCATCTTCAGCGCCTTCGCGTCCTCTCCATCGCTTGGCGTCATCAACTGCGCATGCAGTTGGATCGAGGCGAGCGGATTCTTGATGTCATGCGCCAGACTCGTCGCCACACGACCCAGCATCGCCAGGCGCTCCGACTGCGCGCGCTTGAGCCGTTCACGTGCGAGCAGCCATCCCACAATGCCGGAAACGAGCCAGAAGGCGATGAAGGCATTCCGCGTGGCGGGATCGCGCAGAGAAAGCTGTGAAGCGACGGGCTTGCGCGTGAAAATCATATCGTTCTTGTCATCGAGGCGCACAACGAGTGTGTCATCGTCCTTCGTCACGCCTTTGCCCATATCACTGAACTTGATCCGCATGCCCAACAATTGCTCCAAATCACCGGCGAGCTTTTCACTTCGCGGCAGATTCATCCGCCGCACAAACTCGGCATCCGCCTGCACCAGCGCGTGAAACAGGCGATTTGACTCCTCACGTTCCCGCTGCCGCAACCAAGCGAGCAGCAGCAACGATCCCGCGACGACAAACGCGAGGAAGCCGAGGCCGAAGCGCCAGGATTTGATCATGGAAGACACGCCTTACGGCTCAGGCAGCGGAGCGGTCTTATCAATCGGTTTGTCTTCCCACACGGCCTCCTTCGTGACGGGATCGTAGGTCAGCACACGGCTCTTGCTGCCGGGAACGGGGTCTTTGTCGATCTTGGGCAGCCATTTCGCGAGTTCGGTCTTCTTCGCCGCGTGTTTCGGATCGCTGGCGAGGTTGGTCCACTCGTTGGGATCGTTTTTCATGTCGTAAAGCTCCTCGCTGCCGTCGGCGTAGTGAATGTAGCGCCAGTCCTCGGTGCGGATGCCGTGGTTGCCTTTGTTGTGCGTGGTAATGGCAGGCCATTCGCGCGGTGCGCTGGCATCTTGAAGTTGCGGGACAAGGCTGTGGCCTTCGAGATCGCTCCGTGCAGGCATTTTCGTGAGTGCGAGGAGCGTGGGGAAGATGTCGAGAAGCTCAGCAGGGCGATTGCAGACTTGACCCGCCTTCACACCAGGTCCAGCAAAGATGAGCGGCACTCTGGTGCTGCGGTCCCAGAGCGTGTTTTTTCCCGTCATGAGTTTTTCGCCGAGATGCCAGCCGTGATCACCCCAGAGGACGATGATGGTGTTTTCCGCACGACCGCTGGCTTCGAGTTGAGCGATCAAGCGGCCCACTTGGCTGTCCATGAAACTCACGCAGGCCAAATAGGCACGCACAAGTGGCCGCCACTCTCCCATCGCACGTAACGTGCTCAGACGCGGCTCCGGCAGCTTCCAGTGGAGGAAATCGGCGAACTTCGGCAGGTCTGCACGGTCGTCTTCTTTGACGGGCGGCATTTTCAGATCGGCATCGGGATAAAGATCGAACCACTTCTGCGAAGCAAAGCACGGCACATGCGGCAGGCGGAATCCGGCGGCGATGAAGAAGGGTTTGTCGGCAGGCGCACGTTTCAGGGCGTCGATAGCGGAGTCGGCGATCTTCCAGTCGGCGTTGTCCTCGTCCTTTTCGGGGAACACGCCCCAATCCATCGCGGGATGACGATCTGAGCCCGGAAGATTGGCGATAGGCTTTTTCGGCTTCGGCATCGGTCCGCGATTGCCGTATTCGTTGAACTCGGCCTTCTGATCACCGCCGCGCATCGAGCCGTCGTGGTAGATTTTGCCGCTGCTGGAGGTGAAGTAACCCGCGCTGGTGAAGGTCTGTGGCAGTGTGATGTGACTCTTCGTCTGCTCCACCTCCCGAATTCCCGGCGAAAGCCCGCAAATGCCCGTCGTCGATGGACGCAGACCGGTCAGCAATGAACTGCGCGAGGGATTGCAGAGCGGGGCCTGGCAGTGGGCGTTGGCGAAGAGCGTGCCGCGCTTTGCCAGCGCATCAATCGACGGCGTTTTCACCTGTGGATGACCGCCCATGCAGCCGATCCAGTCGTTTTGATCGTCAATGGCGATGAACAAGATGTTCGGACGCGAGTCGGCAGCGTGAATCGACGCGTATACAAAAAGGAATGCGGTGCAGAATGAGAACAACTTCATGGCTGGCTTCAAACGAAGCCTAGCGTGATGAAATAGCACCGATGCAGACGGGCAGGAGTGCCCATCGTACTTTAAGCCGCGACGTTCGGCACGAGGTGCTCGGCGGCTTTGGCGGCTTCGGCACGGAGTTCGGGATTGAGGTTCTTCTGCTCGAATTCGCGGCACCAGCCTTTGATTTCGAGTTCGTTGAAGATTTTGCCGATGACGCGTCGCAGAAGGCCTTTCAAGTTGGGGAGTTCGACTTCCTGCAGGGAACGGATGGCGGCTTCCTTGTAGCTTTCGAGGAGGGTCATCGCCTTTTCATGCGCACCGCTGTCGAGCGCCCATTGGCGGATGGTGGCGTTGTCGGGCTTGGTGGCGGCGACACCGTTCCAGAGGGCTTCCATCTGGTCTTTGACCTCGCCTTTGCCTTTCTCGCGCAGAAGGGAGAGGACGATGCTGGGACGCATGTTCCATTCGTTGCCAGCGGCGGAGTCTTCACCGAGATCGTCGAGATCGTCGCGGATCTGATAAGCGATGCCGAGGTTCTCGCTGTAGGCGTGGAGAACGTCGGCGCACTCATCAAGCTGACCTGCGAGGGCGGCACCGACTTTCAAAGCAACTTCAAAGGCAGGCGCGGTCTTACTGCGGAAGATTTCGAGCACCTGGGTGCTGCTAAGAGCCACGGGATGACGCGTCCAGAGCAATTCGGCCCCCTGGCCGATGCACAGCTCACGCTGCCCTTCGGCGGCAACGAGAATGGCGGCGCTGCGGATGTGCGCGGCAGCGTCGTTGTCGGCGAGAAGGCGATAGCCTTCGCCAATGAGCAGATCGCCGATGTTCAAGGCGACGGGGATGCCGTGCTCGGTGTGCAGCGTAGTCTCGCCGTAGCGTTCGGCATCACCATCTTCGATGTCATCGTGGACGAGCGAGGCTTTGTGGAAGATTTCAACGGCGATGGCGGCTTTTTTAACCGTGTCGGAGATCGGACCTTCAGCGTCTTCACGCAGAGCCTGATAGGCGGCGACGGTGAGGAAGGGACGCCAGCGTTTGCCGGCACGGGCGAGCCAGTCGCGAGCGATGTCGTCGCTGTGGCCACGAGACGGTCCCATGAGTGCATCAAGAGATTCGCGGCTGAACCAAGTCTTCACTTCGTCGTGAAGCGCGTTGAGGTTTAGGCGGCGAGTTTTGTCATCGCTGGTGAGATGGATGTAATCCCAGACCCAGTCGATATCGACAAGGGTGTCGATGCAGTCGTCTTGCAGCAGCGGCACAGCGACGGCGGGAATGGCGGCGGCTTCGATGTAGGGAAAGGTGCGCTCCAGCACGGGCAGGCACGAAATGCCAACGATCGCCTCGATCTTGCCGGTCTGGATGAGCGACATGACGATGGCGCTGCCTTCAGCGACGAGAACGGCGTAACCGAGCTTCTCGGCCTCGTTTTGGAAGTCCTGGATGGAGCACAGGCCGCACTGTTTGCAGAGCAGTCCAAATTCATCGAAAGGCGCGGGGCATTTGCTTTCGACGCGGAGGCACTTCGGCATCAGCAGCAAACGTTTTTCATACGGCACCGTGGCGAGGGACTCGCGCCAGGTTTCATTGGCAAGCAGGACGCCGACGTAATCGCGGTGAATTTTGTCGATGGCGTAGATGGCCATGATTTTATCCGTGTGCTCCTGAAGCTCTGCCAGAGGCACCGGCGGGACGAGTTTCTGCTCCTCCGCATACGCGCGCACCCAGCCGAGGACTTGATCACGTTCCGGCTTGGTCTGCGGGATATTCTTCTTCGGCTGGCGGATGCGGCGGTTCAGGCCGGGAATGGGCGGCGGCAGAGCGGCAGAACGGACGGCGACGGTGGACATGCGGGAAAAGGACGAGTGGCGAAGGTGGAATGACGAACGACGGATGATCTGCGCTTTAACCGTGGTGGCGGGGGGGTGTCTTGCAGATATTGCGGTTCAGTGTGCGAATCTTGCGCCGTCACTTGGAACGTGCCGGGAGCAGGCGGTGTTAGAAACAGTGGCGGAACCAGATCTCAAACCACCGTGCCACGACCACCTTTGGGAGTGGTTTTTTGCCTCGGTTTGCCCTCGGGAAGCCCCTCATCTTGAAGAATCGTGTCCTGCGGCAAGGGCTCGGCGCCATCCTCCCCCTTGGGATCAGGCTCGGCAAAGGGGGTGGCCTTTTGGTAGAGATTCAGGCGGGTGGAGAATTCGTCCTGAAGCTTCTTGCGGTCTTCTTCAGGCAAGTTCTTGTCCTCGTTAAGCATGGTGATGCAACGCTTCTGCCAAAGCTCAGCCTCCCTGAACTCGCCGTTGCGGGCAAGGGCGGCGGCCATGGTATCGATCATTTCATAGGGCTGCTCATCACTTTGCACGACCTCGGCGACGAGTTTGAGCGCCCGGCGTGCGAGCAGAACGGCATTTTCTCCGTTGTGAAGATTGTCCTCAGGGCAGGTGGCAAGGAACCATGCAAGATTGTTGGAGGCCCACGGATCTTCGGAGCGTGCCGCACGATGATACCAGGCTCCGGCACGACGATAATCCACCGGCACACCCTGCCCAGTGTAGTACAGATTGGCGAGACGCGTCATCGCAGGCACAAAGTCCTGCTGCGCGGCCTTGAGATACCACAGGGCGGCCCTGGCGGTGCTTTTGGACACGCCATCTCCACGCTCAAGCTTCGATGCATACGCGGTCTGCGAAGGCGGATTCCCCTGCTCTGCGGCTTTTTTGAACCATTCGGCGGCCTTGGCTGTATCTTTTTTCACCCCTTTGCCTTCCTCATACAAGACGGCCAGGCTGTGCTGCGAGAGTGCAAAGCCAAGATCGGCCGAGATGCGATACCACTCCGCCGCCTTGGTCAGATCCTTCTTCACACCGACCCCGTCTTCATAAAGGGTGCCCATGATATGCTGCGCGCGCAGGTGCTTCTGCTTCGCCGCCTTCTCGACAGATTTCACACCTTCCTCGAGATTCTTCTTCACCCCTTCGCCGGTGATCATCCGCAGACCGAGCTCAAACTGTGCGTCCGCATCACCACGATCTGCCCATGTACGCAGTTCTTTCTCATCCACACGCTGGGTCTGCTGCGCGAGCAGGAGTGGCGATGAAACAAGGATGACCGCGAGGAGGCTGAAAGCGATGAGCGGGTGGCGCGCGTTTTTCATGACGGCAAATTACGTCCGGCAGGAGGTCTCTCAACCATCAAAATTCAGAAGGACTGTAAAATTGCAGGAGGCTGCCAGGGGGGGACAGCGCAGACGTGACTCTCTCACTTCCCCTTGTTCGCATCCAGGAGGCGCTTTAGCTCCGCTTTGCCGGCGTCGGTCATCTGGGTGCCACCAACCGGCACGCTGTTCAGAGTGGGACAAGTTTTCAGGATGGGAATGACCGCATCGGTGACCTGGGTGCCCTCCAGGCGGAAGTAGCCAAGCGGCAGTTTCATCAGGTGCGCAACGCCTTGGTCGGTGACCCGGGCACCTGTCAGCATGAGATAACTCACCCCCTTGAGTTGCGCGACGTGGGGCGTCCAATCATCCGAGAAGCCATCCCCATTGAGGAGAAGAGAGGTCATGCCCCGCAGGCGCCCGAGATGACTTGAAAGGCCCTCCGGCGTGATCGTGGCTTTGTTTTTGGCGTTCATGCCCATGTCCATGGACAAATGCTGCAGTCCCGGCATGGCACCCGCAATCGCTTCAAGACCCGCATCCGTGAGCGGGCAGACGTTCAGACTCAGATTTGTGAGACTGCCGAACCCCTTCAGTCCCTTGACGGATTCGCCAGTAAATGTGGTGTTGCCGATCACATGGAGTTCACGCAGCAGGCCCAGGCTGGCGATGGCCGCCATGCCGGTGGGACCGGGATCCAGCGGCGGCAGCGTGAGCACTTCCAGACTTTTGAGCCTGGCTAGGTGTGTCAGGTGCTGGGGCTTGAACGTCGTGATCTCTTGAAGATTGAGCCGCTTCAGCTTCGAGTTCGCGGGGAGATACGCGAGAAAGGAGCCGTCCAGATTTCTCTCCGAAACATCCAGTTCCTCCAGGTCCGGCAGTGCTGCGAGTCCGGCGAGCATGGCGTCCGTGAGGGAACCGCCGCGTCCGGCAAGGCTGTCACCCGGCAGGTACAAACGTTGCAACTTCTTGAAGCGCGGCAGATACGCCATGCCCTCAGCGCTGAGGGTCGGGCTGTTTGTATGCAGTTCGAGCAGGTTCTCGTTGATGTAGCCGAGGCCCATGCCGGTGAATTGTCTGCACATGTAATTGATGTGCAGCGTCTCCAGCTTTTTCAAGCCGCTGAGATGTGCGAAAGCCGCATCATCCACTGCGGTGGGCGTGATCCACAACTTCTTGAGCTTCGTCAGACCACGCAACAACTCCACCGGGAAGGTGCCAGGGTTCTTGTTGAAGCCGACGTATTCCAACTCTGGCACCCGGCCAAGGACGGCGAGCCATTTCTTCCCCTCATCATCCATCGGCAGCTCGTAAATGAAGAATTCCAACAGCGTGAGCCTGCCCTTCGGTAGTTTATCGAGGCTATCGAAGCGCCGAGGCACCCCGCCGTCCATCACCAACACGCGACCCTTCTTCACCCCGATCGCCCATTCCACGAGCGCGCGCACCTCCTCCGGCGTGGCTTTGGGCGGCAGTGGCAAAACTTTGTCCGCAGACAATGGCGGGGCGATCGGAGCAGTGGGAACGGCGGCGTTCGCACCTTGCCCCAGGAGAGGGGCCATCTTGGCCCCTGGATCGGCTTTTCCAGGCTGGAGGCTGGCAGCCCCCGCTCCTGGATCACGTTGCGTGCCCACATGATCTCGCACCGCCTTCACGCGCAGCGCTTCATCAAGTTTCTGCGCCTTGGTGAGTTCCTCCTGATACACGGCCAGCGCCCGATCATACGCAGCGTGCAGCGGCGCGGTGTTTTTGTCACGAGTGGCGCGCAGCGTGGTCATCGTGGCGCGGTAGGTCTTGCGCAGCGTCTGCAAAGTAGCCGCTGTGTCCGCCGCATCCTCCGCAGGCACGGTGCCGCTGGTCTGGATGAGCGTCTTCTCGTTCCGCAGCGCCAGCGCCTCATCCAGCTTCCCGGCTTGCGATACCGTGGCGATGCTGCGATCCAGCGCGGCGCTGAATTTCGTATTCAAATCAGCCACCGCTACCTTATGCGCGGCTCCCGCCTGCTTTTCGTAGGCGACGAGGAACTGCTGCTCCAGTTGCGCGAGCCGCTGGGCCACGAGATCGGCGGCAGGCTGTTCCCGCAGATACTTCACCTTCCCTGTGACCTCGCGCAGCTCGATGGCATGAACGGCATAGGATGTCTTGAAGGAACCGAGGCCAAGAGCACCCGCCGTACGCACCTTGAAAGCATCTGGCGTCTGCATTTCCGCCAGATCGGCGGGCAGGGCCGAAACCTTTGCTCCGTCGAGGTAGGCGGCGACTCCTGTCTTCCGAACAGCGATTTGCACGGTGTATGCACGGTCTGCCTCGAAGCAGGATCTCACCGTTTTCAAGCTGGGATTAGCGGTCATCAGACTCTTTAGACTCGCTCCGCCCCGATAGTGGCCGAAGCCGAAAATTGTGTTTTGCCCAACTCCACCAGACCAGAGAACGGAATGTTCTCCACGCGAAAGCACCACGAAGATATTCTCTTGCAGTTCCTTCCTCGTGAAGCGGAGACGCAGGTCATACTCCTCCGGCGGAATCACCGGCAGTTCCACCAGGGCAGGCTGGTGCTTGCTGCCAGAGACCAGATCGCCACCCTCACGCGTCCATCCTGCCTTCACCGTGTCTTTCTGCACATCCACCAACGGCAGCAATGGGAGCGCACCGGTCCAAGGCGCGGTGTCCACAGTGTCGGGTGCGACGGGTGCGGGAGTCGTGACCGGCATCGGCGCAGACGCGGCTTTGGCGACGGTGGCCGGAGCGCGCAGCCATTGGATTTCGCCATCGAGCGCCTCCACGCGGATGCGGTGGAACACGGTGCCGTCCAGCGTGGTACCGATGGCGAAACACGGCTGGTTCTTGGGCCGCCACACGTGCGCGGCTCCCGTGGTCAGGCGGCGGTCTCCCTCCCAGCCGACGAGCGGCATGCCGTCCCGCCAGGCACTGAAAGCGATGCGGCCCGGTTTCTTCAATTCAACCTTCACGGTCAGGCGGCTTTTCTGCCCCAACGGCACGGCCATATCGACCCAAGCGGGGTTTCTTTTGCCGCCAAGGCTTTCTCCCTCGAAGTAGGCGAAGCCTGCGCGCTGTCCCTTGGCGTGATCCACCATGAAGGAAATGTCGTCCTGTCCGGTGCCGCTTTCTTTGGCGAAGGGCAGATGAAACACCATGTCACCGGGCGTCGGCACTGTGGAGACCTCGGCTTCGATGACGTAACTCCCGCTGCATATGAACGGCAGTTCGATGATTGAGTTCACTTTGCCTTTGCGTCCGCCATACCTCAGACCGTCGGGCTGCATTTTCCAATCGCCGTACACGACATCCTGCTCCAGGACGATAGCGGGCAGCACATCCACCGCCTTCGCGGTCAAGGTGGGCACTGGCGCGGTGAGTGGCACGCGTGGAGTGGGAACAGACGGCGCTGGCTTCGGTGTCTTCGGCTTGGGCGCGGGCGTTTCCGCCACCACCTTGGTTTTTCCTGCGGGTTCCGGTGCTGAAACTGGCTCCTTCCCGCCTGAAAACAGAAACACCAACGCACCGAGCACGATGATCGTTGCTGCCACGCCAAGGTAGAATCCGGTGCTGGATTTCTTTGTAGCTGCGCTCGCCAGAGCGCGGTCCGCAGGCTTCGCTGCGGCTTGATTGCGGATGGGGGCATCCGCGCTCCGCTGCTGCGGTGCTTGCGGCCCCTGCCCCGCTGGTTTTTTCACAGCGGCAGGCGGCGTGGTCATGATCACATCCAGATCGCGGCGGATCGACGCCGCCGTCTGATAGCGCGCCTCGCGATCGGTCTGCATCGCTTTGCCGATGATCGCGTCAAAGCGCGGATCGGTGCCCAGCTTCGCGCTTGGCATCGTCCACATGCCGCGCGGGATTTCCCCGGTGAGCATTTGGTAGAGCATCACACCGATGGCATACAAGTCGGCGCGGCCATCCAGCGGCACACCGGGAATCAGCGCCTCCGGGGCCACGAAATCGGGCGTGCCCATCGCCATGTTCGTTTTTGTCAGGCCACCGGCTCCGGCATCGCTCTGCTTGGCCAAGCCGAAATCGGCCACTTTGACCGCACCTTCCATGTTGATGAGGATGTTCGCCGGTTTGATGTCGCGGTGGACGATGCTGTGGCTGTGCGCGTAGTTCAGCGCGTCACACACATGCGCCGTGATCGCCAGCGCGTAATCCGGCGGCAGCTTGCCCTGCGACATGATCATTTTGGACACATCCGTGCCATCAATGAACTCCATGACGATGAACAGCAGTCCGGTCTGCGTCTCGCCGAAGTCATACACGTTCACAATCGCCGGATGGTTCATCTTCGCCATCGTGCGCGCCTCGTTCTTGAAGCGCTCGGCGAACTGCGCATCCGTGTCATCAATCAAATCCCCCGGCAGCACCTTGATCGCCACCGCGCGGTCCAGCGACACTTGCATCGCTTTATAAACCGCCCCCATGCCACCACGCCCGAGCAGTGAGACAAACTGATACTGTGGCAGCATCGCCTGCATCTCCTCCAACGTCGGCGGCTGCCACATGCCGGAGGGCTTGGAGCCGGCATGGGAGGAGGCGGGGCGGGAATCAGTGCTCATGCGCGGATGCTGCTAAACGGGCAAAGGCTAGCGCAACTCCAGCGCCCTTGGCGATAACTTTTTAAGCCGCCGCCAGGGTCACTTGGTCACCTTCAAGCCAGGACGGGCTTTGAGCAGGGCATCCAGGCCCGTCTGAGTGAATTTCGTCTCGGTCAAGGTGACTCCTTTCAGCGCGGTCATGGTTTGCAGGTGCTTCAATCCCTCATCGGTGATTCGAGCATCGAAGCTGGTGAGTTGCTGTAAGGATTTGAGCTTGGAGAGAATCAACAGTCCCTCGTCCGTCAAATTGCTGCGACCCAACTCCAAGGATTCCAGCGTGCTGATCTCGGCGAGATGCCGCAGCCCTTCGATCCCAGGAGAGGTATTCGTTGTCAGCTTTCTCAGCTTCAAGGCGCTGAGGTGCGCCAGCCCTGCATCGGTGACCTGACGCTGGACATACGCGAAATCCTCCAGCTTCGGGAAACCCGCAGCGGCGACGGCTTGCAGGCCGGCATCGTTGACCGCGCTGTGATTCGCATTCGTGCGGTCATACAAGAACAGTCGGGTGAGTTCCTTGCAGCCGGACAACTCGTTCAACGTGGCCCCGGTGACGCCCTTGGTAGCGATTTCGAGCACGCGCAGATCTTTGAGCAGCGCGAGATGCCTGATCCCGGCATCCGTGACGGCGGTTTGATGCAGCGCGAGATCCCGCAGCTTGGTGAGGCCGGAGAGGTGAGCGAGGGCCGCGTCATCCACGGCGGTGTGGGAAAGCAGCAGACGCAACAGTTCCTTGGCCCCTGCCAGATGCACGAAACCCGACCCCGTGATGCCTTTGACGTCGGCGAGTTCCAGCGAGGTCAGCCCTTTCATGCCTTTGAGCGCCACCAGACCCTCATCCGTGATTAGAGTGCCGGGAATGGTCAGATCCGTCAGCTTCGTCAATCCGGCGAGCGCCAGCAGCGCCTTGTCATCCAGTTTCATCTGGCCCAGCAGCCGCAACTGGGTCAGCTCCTTGAACACCTGAATCGTGGTCAGCGACTCGGCGGGCAGTGACGGAATGCGGTTCAATTCCAGAGTGCGCAGGTTTTTGAACTGCGTGATGAATCCCAGGTGCTGCGGCTGCAAGGGCGCATTATAGACCGCAAAGTTTTTCATCGAGTCAGCGCTGGCGACGAATGCGGCGAAGCCGCTGCCGGTGACGGACGGGAGATGGGCCATGCGCACTGTCTCGATGTCGCGCAGACCGTTGAACCGGGTGAAATCGTCATCCGTGATCTCCGCGTTCTTGCCGTTTCGCGGGTCGATGGTGATGCTGAGAATGTCAAACCGACCCCCAGGCAGGTCTTTGGCATCTTTGAGCGTGGCTTCACCTCCGCCATTGCGACGGATGCGGATTTCACCGCCAACACCCAGAATCCACTCCGCCGCTTTGCGCCATGAGCTGCTCGCCTCGACGGCGGTCGATGCGGCAGGCGCGGGCATCGTGGCCTTTGTTGGCGCAGGGGCTTCAACTGCCGCTGGAGCGATGCTGGCGCGGCGTTGCGTCAGTTCATCTCGTGCTGTCTTCACCCGCAGCGCGTCGTCGATCTTGTTCTGCTGCGTGAGTTCGGTCTGGAAGGCATCCAGCGCCTTGTCGTAGGCATCGAACAACGGCGCGGCCAGCGCGTTCCGCTGCTTCGCGTAACCTGACTCCGCACCGCGCCAGGTGGACCGCAGTTTTTTCAGCGCTTCCGGCAGCGTGTCCAAATCCTCCGGTGGCAAGCCTTTGCCGCCGGTCATGCGCTCCTTCTCCTCACGCAGCGCAACCGCGTCATCGAGCTTGCCCGCTTTCGCCGCCTCAGCCAGCGCACGATCAAGTGCGGTGGCATAGCCCGTGTTCAGCTTGGCGATCTGTGCCTTATAAGCTGCACCCGCGTCGCGATCAAAGGCGGCTTGAAATTTCGTCTCCAAATCGGCCAGCTTGAGCGAAACAGGGTCCGCTGCTGGCGGCGGCGTGACTGGAACGGCGGGCGCGGGTGCGGGCGCTGGCATCACGGGTTTAGGCGCGGGTGCCGTCGCCAATGCGGATGCAGGTGCGGCGGCGGCGGTTTTCGCCACCGTTTCCCGCAGCACCTTCGCCGCGCCCTCGAACACGCGCAGCTTCCATGCCTGCACCGCATACTTGTCCCGCACGACATAGATCGAGGTCACCGGCTGCTTCGGAAAACCGGGATGATCCTCGCCGGTCCTGCCCAGGGTGTCGAGGTCACCCGTCCAGTCCGCCAGCGGGTTGCCCTTCACGTTCTGACGCTGAATCAAGATGCGATCCGACGCGCCGGGGCCGTCGATCACGCGGATGCTCACATGCACTTCACCACTGGCCGGCCCCCAGGACTGGCCGGCCTTTTCATTGAGCACCTTGCGCCCCTGGCCGTTGAGGATGAGCGGCAGGATGCGTCCGTTCTTCAGCGGCACATCCACATGGATGCGGTCGTTGCCGCTGTGCTTCTTCGCTTTGAATTCGATCTCGTAATCCTGGCAGTCGAAAGCCACCGGCACTGCCAGTTTTCCAGCCTTGCCATCCGGTTGGTACACCAGTTCGCCGCCCTCGCGCTTCCATTCGTTCTTGCCAATCAAGTTCGGCACCGACACGCGGTCGAGCACCGGATCGGTCAGCGCGAGCAGGTCGAGCGTCTGGATGACCGGGCGCGTGAGCAGAGGAGAGGAAACAGTGACAGGCGCGGGTGTGCTGTTCAGCTTGGCGGGTGAGACTGCGGGCGACGGGGCTTTGGTAGCCGGTTTAGGTGTCGCAGGCGGCTGCGGGGTCGGCTTGGGCGGTGCAACAGGAGCAGGGGTCGCCGCCGTCGTTTTCTTCGACGGCGCGGGCGGTTTGAGAAAAACGTAGCCACCAATCAACAACACCGCCGTCGCGCCGAGGCCGATGATCATGCCGAAGTTCGCTCGTTTCGGCGGCGGTGGCGCAGATGGCGGCTTGTCCGCCGCTTTCTGGCCTTGCGGCGGTTTGGGGCCATGCGACGGCGGTTTTTGTGCTGTTTGCTGCACAGGTGCCGCAGCAGGTTGCGGCTGCGTCATCGCACGCGGCGTGGTCAGGATCGTGTCCAGATCACGCCGCAGCTCTGCCGCGCTCTGATAGCGCACCTCACGATCCGTCTGCATCGCCTTGCCGATGATCGCATCAAAACGCGGATCAGTGCCCAGCTTCATGCCCGGCATCGTCCACATCCCGCGTGGAATTTCGCCCGTGAGCATCTGGTAGAGCATCACGCCGATGGCATACAAGTCCGCTCGGCCATCCAGCGGAATGCCAGGGATGAGCGCTTCAGGAGCAACAAAATCCGGCGTGCCCATCGCCATGTTTGTCTTCGTCAGGCCGCCCAGCGCCGAGTCATTCTACTACGCCAAGCCGACGGCCGCCACCTTCACCGCACCGTCCATATTGATCAAAATATTGGCCGGTTTGATGTCGCGGTGGATCACACCATTGCGGTGCGCGTAGTTCAGCGCGTCACACACATGCGCCGTGATGGAGAGCGCGTAATCTTCCGGCAGCTTGCCCTGGGAAACGATCATTTTGGACACGTCTGTCCCGTCAATGAACTCCATCACGATGTAGAGCAGTCCCGTCTGCGTCTCACCAAAATCGTACACGTTGACGATGCTCGGATGATTCATCTTCGCCATCGTGCGCGCCTCGTTCTTGAAGCGCTCGGCGAACTGCGCATCCGTGTCGTCGATCAGATCACCGGGCAGCACCTTGACCGCCACCGCACGGTCCAGCGAGACCTGCACCGCCTTGTAAACCGCCCCCATGCCACCGCGTCCCAGCAACGACTCAAACCGATATTGCGGCAGCATCGCCTGCATTTCCTCCAGCGTCGGCGGCTGCCACATACCGGACGGCTTGGAACCAGAACCAGGGCGGGAGGAGGGATTCACTTCAGACATGGCTAAATCGAAGGCAGGAAATGGCTGTGTGCTTATTCAGAACGATCTTAGCGCCCGTTGCATGCCAGAGGCGAGAATTTTTTGCCTACCATAGCCCCATTTGACATTCCCGGTCCATCGTTCAACCTCCGTCACGCTTCTGCGGGTGTAGCTCAATGGTAGAGCAGGTGCTTCCCAAGCATCATACGTCAGTTCGATTCTGATCACCCGCTCCACGCCTCAGCGCAAAAGTTCAAAGCGTCTCCGCAGGCTCTCGCCGCGTGTCACCTGATTCACGCCGTCTTTCACCTGTTCATCAAGGTTCGCGTCGTAGCCGGGAAAATCCCCCTTCGTGCCGAAATACTGCGCCGCAGGCATCGCAGAATGATCAGCGTGCGTTTGCAGTTCGTTGAAGAAGGTGACGAAGTGCTTGTTCGTCACGAGCGTGCGCACCAGCAGATCGGGGTCGAATTTTCCAGGTGTGGTTTGATGTTGCTTCGACAATGCGGCCGCAAAACCGGCGGCTTCGCCGGTTTGCATCCACACGGGCTCCAATCGAACAGCGCCCCAGGCGACGTGTGTCGCGGAAAGGCAGACGGGAACGAGCAAATTATCAACTCCCTGCGGCAGCAGGCAACGCCACGGGATCTGCGCGGGGCGTGATTCCTCAGTGAGGATGAGTTTGCCGTCGTATGCGTATCCTGGACGGCGGTCGGTGGTGCAGTCGTGAGAATCCATCGACCAATCGGTGAAGGCGATGCTGTCGGCGTGGATCGGGGTGCGTGTCTGATCTTTGGCTGGGCTGTTGTCGTGCTCGGTGAAGACGTGGCGGCCCACGATGCGGCGTGCCTCACGAACATAGAGTTCATACGGCAGGTTGTGGTTGTCCGTGAACTCATCGAGCGGCAGGCCGATGCGGCGGCAGGCTTCGCGCTTCGCGGGCGGCACGGATTCGTCGTTTTGCAGGAACCACATCAGGCCGAGCGCGAAGTTCGTGTGCCGAGTGATGATCTTCTCGCGCTCCGGCCATGTCGCGTCGGGATACGCGTGGTTCTCGCCGGGCAAGATGGCGCTGTTGAAGGTGCTCTTGCCATTAAGATCTCCTGCGTTCATGCCCTTGCGATTGTAGTTCACATACTCGTCGCGGTTGTAGCCCGGTGGTTTCTCTGGCAGGCGGATGTTGCCCGGTTCGTTGCTGAGGCAGAAGCGGTGATTGAATGCCTGAATCGCTCCATCGGCGGTGAAGGGACTTGTCGGATCAATGCTGCCCTGAACGTGTCCGTAAGTGTGCAGGTTGAGTTTTCCCTCCAGCACGTCCTTCGGCCCCTTCTCTCCGCTGATGTTGGTGAAAACTTTGCCCGCATGAGGCTCGCCAAACTCATCGCGGCTCTCACGACCCACGCAATACGGCACCTTTGCCAGCGCGGCGAGATCACCTTCATAAGTGGCATCGACATAGGTGCTTCCGGTCACGGTGATGTCCTTCGTCGTTCCATATTCACGCAGCGTCAGCGCTTTCAGCATCTCGCCTTCTCGTTGGATCGCCGAGGGATAATGCGAGAGCAGCGTCGTGATGTTCTTCTCCGCCGAAACAAGCTTGTTAAACAGATGCTCCGCCACCGACGGCTCAAACCGGCTCATCGGGTAATGCGTCTGCGTGTAGCTTGCCGCGCTGTATTGCCTCGAATCCTCACCAAACGTCTCTCGGTAGTAGTCCTCGATCATCTTCGCGTATTCGTTGAACACCGGCGACCTCGGCCCGCCGTAGAGCGCGTCCCACTGCATCAGCCCGTTCGTCAACATGCCGCCGAGGTGCTTGTTGTGCTGCACGAGTAGCACGCTCAGCCCTTCCCGCGCTGCACGCACCGAACACGCGATGCCGCCCGGCGTGCCGCCGATGACCACGAGATCATACGTCTTGCCGTTCACCTCCGCCGCCGTGCTGGAACGCACCGGTCGCACCGGTCGCACCGGTCGCACCGTGAGCTTCGTGCGTGGCTTCGGAGCAGCCTTCGCCGTCGAAAGAGTCTTCCACATGCCCAGCAGCGCCTCGCCGCGTGTTCGCTCCATCGGCTTTGAGGCCGTTGCTTCGGCCTCATGCACTTGTTTCACGAGTTCCATCGGCTTCAGCGTGCCTTCGCGTATCGCGGTGAGTCCCTTGCCCCAGGCGGCGCGGACGCTTTCGGTGAGCGGTTCGTCGAGGCGGGCGTTGTAGTCGGCAAAGAAGCCCTTCGTGGCAAAATACTGTGCGGCAGCGACTCGTGGATCATCCGACGCGACATCCACATCGTTGAAGAAGCTCAGCATCACATGACTGCTGGCCAGCCTGCGCAACAGCAGTTCAGGATCGAGCTGCGCGGGCGTGACTTTGTTTTGAATCGCGAGCGCCGCCGCATGTCCGGCGGATTCGCAGAGGTTCATCCACGTCGGCTCCAATCGGATCGTGCCCCAGGCGACGTGCGTGCTGCTCAGGCACACCGGCACGAGAAGATTGTCCACGCCTTGAGGCAAGATCGCCCGATACGGCACCTGTCCGGGAAAGGTCTCCACATCGAGCATCATCTTGCCTTCCTCCAGCGCGCCTTCGATGTGGCGCTGCGTGCAGGCGTGCGTGTCGAGATACCACTCCGTCACGCCGATGCTGTCCTCATGCACTGGCGCACGCTCCAGGCCATTGGCGAGCATCGCGTCATGCTGGGTGAAAACATAGCGCCCCGTGATGCGTCGCGCCTCGCGCACATAAAACTCATGCGGACGATGCCCATTGTCGGTGAACTCATCCTTCGCCAGGCCGAACTCACGCCACGACTTCTGCCGCTTCGGCTCCACCGACGGATCGTTCTGCAAAAAGTAGAGCAGCGCCAAGGTCGTGTCCCAAAACGCGTTCATGATCTTCTGCCGCCCCGTCCAATCCGCCTCTACATAGTCCGTCTGCATGCCCACAATCTGCGGACGATTCCAACCACGCTTCGCATTCGGGATCGGCGACACAATGGAGCCGTGCTCCAGCAGTTTGAGCTTCTCAGGATCGTAGTTCGCCGGTTTCTCCACCGGCAGCCGGTTCGCCGGATCAGAACTGAGCATCGTGCGGTAGTTAAACGCCTGAACATTCCCATCCGCCTCGCCCGTGCTCTCCGGCTGCTTGATGCGCTGAAAGCCGCTGAACTTTCGAAGCTTCAGCTTGTGATGCAGCTCCGCCGTCCGCGCCATCTCCGGCATCGCCGCCGCCTTCACCGGCGACATGAAGATCACACCCGCATGAGGTTCTTTGAACTCATCGCGACTCTCACGCCCAACTCGATACGGCACCTTCGCCATCGCCGCGAGATCACCCTCATAGCTGCAATCCGCGAAGACCTTGGCTTGAACGTAAAACGAGTTTTCAACTCGTTCTCCGGGCTGAACGGGTTGAAAACCCGTTCTACGAAACGTCACAGCCTTCAGCAGCGCCCCCTCACGCTCCACCGCCGCCGGATAAAATCCACGCACGACCGTGATATTCTTCTCTCGCGTTACCAAACTCGTCAGCACCGCCTCCGCCACCTTCGGCTCAAACTTCCCATTCGTGTGCCCGCTCTTGCCCGGCAACGCATCGCGATACTGCCGCGAGTCCTCGCCATACGTCGTGCGGTAGTGATCAAAGATGGCCTGCCGCGCCTCATCATAAATGGGGCAACGCTTCCCCTCCCACAGCGTGTCCCACACGCCGAGTCCGTTCGAGAGAATGCCACCGAGATGCCCATGGTGATTCACCAGCACGACACTCAAGCCCTCCCTCGCCGCCCGCACCGCCATCGCGATGCCGCCCGGCGTGCCGCCGTAGATGCAGAGGTCGGGCTTCGACGCTGCGGGCTGCGCATGAAGATGCAGGCTGGCGCAAACGGTGACGAACAGTGAAACAAGACGTGTCATGGACTGGCGGGTCATTTGATGAGAACGAGATCGCAGCCGGTTTCTGTGTGGTTTGTTGGATTGACCAGAGGTAGAGTGTATTTCTTTATGGCCAAGAAACGCCCAACCAAGTCCGTCTCACCGCCCACCAAGCGCGGTGCGGGATACCCCGCCCTCGTAAAGGCCATCTCTGCAGTGAACACCGAGATGGTCACCCGCACCGCCGCCGCTGTGAATCAGGCGCTCGTGCTGCGGAACTGGCTGGTGGGTGCCTACATTGTCGAGTTCGAACAGAACGGCGCGGACCGGGCGAAGTATGGTGCAAGGCTGCTGGAGACACTGGCGGCAGATTTGACAGCCAAAGGAATCAAGGGCCTGGGATTCACCACTCTCAAGATGTGCCGTCTGTTTTTCCAGACCTACCCGGCAATTGGTCAAGCAGTGCTTGACCAATCTGGAGTCAAACTTCCGGTCCTCCAAACAAGTCAACCCGTGGTTGACCCATTGGCGCTCGTGGAGGTCGAGGCGAATTTCACATCCAGTAGGCGCAAAATTTCAGGGACAGTGTCTGCCGAATTGCCCTCGCCGCTGAAGCCCGAGCAACTGGCCCGCATTTCCTGGGCGCACTTCCTTGAGTTCATGCGCATTGATGACCCGTGGCAGCGAGCCTTTTACGAGAACGAGTTGCTCAAGGGGCACTGGTCCCAACGTCAGCTCCAGCGCCAGATCGGCAGCCTGCTTTACGAGCGCACGGGCCTGTCCACGGACAAGAAGGCCGTCATCGAACGCGCCCGTCGGCAGGAGCCACGCGAGACCATCGCGGACATGCTGCGCGATCCCTACGTCCTGGAGTTCACTGGGCTGGCGGAGATGCCCAGTTACTCGGAGGACGAACTGGAGGCGGCGCTGCTGGATCATTTGCAGAGGTTTCTGCTGGAGCTGGGCCAGGGCTTCTGCTTCGAGGCGCGGCAGTTCCGCATGACGGAAGGACGGCGGCATCACCGGGTGGACCTGGTGTTTTACCACCGCATCCTGCGCTGCCATGTGCTCATTGATTTGAAGATCCGGCACTTCAAGCCAGAGGACGCGGGACAAATGAATTTCTATGTGAACTGGTTCAAGGCGAACATGACCAAACCCGGCGACAACCCGCCCGTGGGCATCCTGCTGTGCAGCGATCGCGACGGCGCGGAGGTGGAGTTCGCCACCGCAGGGATGGACAACAAGCTCTTCGTCTCCCGCTACCTCAAGGCGCTGCCGAGCGCGGAGCAACTGAAAGCCTTCCTGGAGCGCGACCGCGCGGAGATCAAGACGCTAACCCGCAGCTCCCGCGCCAAAGACTGATGAGGCAGAGACGAGGACGAGGAAGGTGAGGAGCTATTTCGTGATTCGTAGATTCGACTGGCCGTCGAATCCCGAGGAACGTTCGGCTTCGATTGCCAATCGGAGCTACGGCACGCGCACGGCCTCGCTGGGGGGCGATTCGTTGCCGCCGATGTCGAGGAAGATCATGGTGTAGCTGTGAGAGTCTTTGGTTTCATCCACGAGGCTGTGAGCACGCAGTTCCTCGGGTGTCGAATCGCGGCCGGTGGCGAGGAAGGCGTCTTCGTCGATGCCGATCTCTTTCCACAACTTGCCATCGCGATGAAGGCGGATGGCACGCAGGCCCCCTTCCAGGTTTGGAACGATGCGCCAGGAAAGATGAATGCCATTAACTTCGCGTTTGGCCGTGAGCGAGGGGGCGTGGAGTGGCGGAGCCTTGGGCTTCAGGGTGCCATGCTCGGAAAACTCGCGCCACAGCGCGGCGAAGGTGTCGTTGGGTTGCCAGGGCGTGGATGCATCCGTGGAAGGCGGGGCGCTGGCTTGGCCTGAAAGCAAGGCATCGAAGAAGTTGATGCTCATCAGCCGCGAATCGTCACAACCATGCTCGGAGCGTGGATCAATGACGCGGCAGACTTTGCCGCCTTGCTCGCGCAATTCGCGATACATCGTGTTCATCGGCTCCCACGAAACGAAATGGCTGGAGGTGGGCACGGACTCGCGCTTGCCCCAGACGAACAGCAGCGGCAGATCGCGGGCGATGGGGCCGAATTTCGCGCGAAACTCCGGCACGCCGAATTGCTTATGACATCCGCCGCGAAACGAGGCCGCGAGCACGCGCTTCGGATGCCGCGTGATCATCTGCGCGGACCAGCTTGAGCCGCCGGAGTGACCCCACAACACCCACGGCGCGTCTTTAAGCTCAGGCCGCTTCGAGCGCTGCGCGAAGTCTTCCAGCGCGGTGAGCAAGGCGTGTTCGGAGCCGCTGTCGGGGTCGTTCCACTCATCGCAGCCCTTGGCCACCTGATACATCGGCACCAGCAACGCGGCGTCGTGCTTCCACGCCAAGGCCCGCCAGTGCCAGTCGCCGGTGATCGGCGGATGCTTGTCCGGCGAGGCATTGGTGCAGCCATGCTGGTGAATGATGACCGCTTTCACCGGCTTCGAGGCATCCGCGATCCAGCAGGAATACTCCGCGTGCAGAAAGCGGTCGCCATCACGCGGCGGCACGATGAGATCGAGCAGCAGGCCGTCAGCGGCGTTGCAGAGGGAGACGGTGGCGAGGAGGAGCAGGAGGATGTGTTTCATGTTCTTGGTTCGCCTTTGGTGTTACTGAGGCTCATGGCTTCTTGTGGTGTTCAGGTCGAAGCGTCCCTGCGCTTCCTTCCATCTGGGCGGAAACACGGGACTCTTGATGCCGAACGGACAGAGATCGCTGTCGCCATAATACAGCCGCTCGATGTTCGATGTAAAGCGTCCGCAACAATGCAACGAGAAGACCGTGAAGCGGTCAGTGACTCTGTAAGCAGAAATGTCGACCCACTCCGGCACCGCATCATCTCGGCACAGCAACTGAACGACCTCAACGGTAGAAAGGGGCGAACCGAGGTCGCCGACTCCCAATGGATCATCTGGATAAACAGTCACGTCTGCTTCCAGTGGGCTCTCATCAAAGGACTGGTTCAAGTAAACCACATATCGGTAATCCGTCGGCAAATCGTTCGTAACCACGGTCAAAGCGAACTGCCTCGATGCTTCGGATGCTCCACGAAGTGCTTGCTCGAATTTCGCTCTCGTCATATGGGCGCTGCGTGGTTAGACGAACAAAGAAACAGAACAGCGAAGCGTCAGTATTTCGGAAAAATGGCTGGGGTCGGGAAGCGCTCTTCGAGGTTGTCGTTGAGGTATTCCTCGCGTGGCACTTGGACTTGGGGCCAGCTCGTGGGACGGACACGGACGACTCTGCCGGGGCGAATGCCTTCGATGATGAGGTCGGTGTCAAAACGGATCTGGATGCCGCTGCTGCCGAGGGGTGTCGCGCCGGGTGCTTTGGTGACATCTACGATGGGCCCCTTGGAGGCCATGTGCGCAGGTCCGTAGGCCCCGTGGGTGTGCTTCAAGGTGTTCTCGACGGCATTCATCAGGGCGGGGACATCTTTTTTGAAATCGGCGTAGAGCGAGTCGTCCATGCCGCCGAACAAGGTCGCGGTCACGGTGGCGCGGCCGAACTTGCCATACTCGACGTTGTCGATCCACGCGGCCATCCAGCGGCTGCGGATGAAGGCCTTGTGCGTTTCGGTCTGGTTCTTGGCGGCACGTTGCATGGAGATGTCATCGAGCCAGATGTCGGAGATGTGAAAGCGGGTGAAGATGCCATCGGGTGTGGGTTTCCAGGTGATGCCGAGCAGGACGGGTTGGTTGCCGAGGGATTTCTTCCCCGCCGCAGGCCATGCGCCTTCGGCGATGAGTTCCTCGATGCTGAGGCTTTCGCGTCCGCGCCAGATGCGGGTGGCGGCATCGAAGGTCAGCTTTTCTTCGCTGGCCTTGCCGTCGCCGCCTTGCTTCGGTTCGAGAGTGGCGATGATCATGCCTTCGTTGTTTTTGAGGTCCACTTCTTTGAGCTTCCACACCATGCCCTCGCGCTGGCAGTGACTGGGCTCGTCTTCGAGCAGGAGGACGTGGTTCTCAGCGGGTGCGATGCCGGTGCCACGGTTGTGGTTCGCGTCGATCTTCTTGTTATCGACGGGCAATACCGGCACGGAGGAGGTCTTCGGGTCAGGCGGGAGAAAGGCGCGGACGTGCATCACCGTGCCGAGCGGGATGTCCCGCAGATCCGCCGGTGCGCCGTGATAACGCACGATGGCGTAAGGGAGCAAGGCGAAGGGGTGCGGGTCGTTGCGGAAAAACATGCCGGACCCCTGCACGCGGATGCTGCCGCGGCGGTTCGCATGATCCACGAAGACGAGTTCGCCACGGTAGGCGTGCGCTTTTTCGAGAGGAGGGAACTTACCTGCTTCGGGGCGGAAGGGTTCGTCAGCGGCGGTGGCGGCAGTCGTGAGCAGCGAGAGGCCGAGGCACAGTTGGTAAAAGATTTGGGGTAAAAGATTCAGGAAGCTGTCTTCATTTTTCACCCGGAATATTTTACCAGCTTCAGTGGCGGGCGCTGGGCATGAGTGGAGTGTTGGAGTGATCATTTTCGACAGCAGAATGGGGACAAAAGAATGAAGGGACAGTGATGGGATCAGTAGTTCGGAAAGATGGCCGGTGTCGGGAAGCGCTCGTCGATGTTGGAGGCTCCGTTGCCGAGATATTCTTCGCGTGGCAGGTGGACATCCGGCCAGCTATTCGGGCGGACTTTGACGATGCGCGTGGGGCGCATTCCTTCGGTGATGAGATCAGTCTCGAATCGAATCTGAATGCCGCTACTGCCGAGCGGCGCGTTTCCGGGCAGTTGGATGACTTCCATGAGCTTCCCGCGTGCAGCCATCTGCGTGGGACCAGCAGTGCCGCCTTCGGTGTGCTTCAGCGTGTTTTCGACGCCATTCATGAGAGCAGTGATGCCTGGTTTGAAGTCGGCATAGAGCGTGGCGTCCATGCCGCCGAACAAGGTCGCGGTCACGGTGGCGCGGCCGAACTTCCCATACTCGACCGCATCGACCCACGCGGGCATCCAACGGCTGCGGATGAAGGCCTTGTGCAGTTCGGTTTGAAGCTGCGCGGCGTTTTGCATCGCGTCGTCGTCGAGCCAGATGTCGGAGAGATGAAAACGCCCGAACACACCGCCGGGCGTGGGCCGCCAGGTGATGCCGAGTTGCACCGCTTGGCTACCGAGAGCTTTTTTTTCTTCCGCGGGCCAAGTGCCCTCAGAGATGAGGTGCTCGATGCGGAGGCATTCGCGCCCGCGCCAGACGCGCGTGGCGGCATCGAAGGTCAGCGTTTCGTCGCTGGGCTTCGTGTGGGCGTCTTTGGGGGCTTCGCGGCCGGCGAGGATCGTTCCTTCGCGGTTTTTGATTTCCAGCTCCTTCAGTTTCCAGACGAGCCCTTCGCGCTGGCAGTGGCTGGGCTCGTCTTCGAGCAGCAGGACGTGGTTTTCAGCGGGCGCGGTGCCGAGATTTCCAGCTTTGGTTTTTTCGCGACTGTTCACCGGCAAGACCGGCACGGCGGAGGTTTTCGGATCGGGCGGCAGGAACGCGCGGACATGCAGCATGGTGCCCAGTGGAATGTCCCGCAGGTCGGCCGGTGCGCCGTGATAACGCACGACGGCATAAGGCAGCAACGCGAACGGATGGGGCGCTGTGGTGCGAAAGATGCCCGGCGATGTCACCCGTAGGCTGCCGCGACGGTTCGCGTGGTCGACAAAGACGAGTTCGCCGCGATACGCGTGCGCTTCTTCCAAAGGCGGGAACTTTCCCGCTTCGGGGCGGAACACGTCCTCCTCGGCGTGTGCCATGCACAAACCAAGAACAAAGAACAAAGAACGACGAACAAAGAACATCACAGCGCGACGACCTTGTTGCTGTCGCCGAACTGGTCGGTCTCCACGCCCATGCGCTGGGCCATGAGGAGGAGCAGGTTGCTCATGTGGGCGTCGGTGTTCGCGGGGCGGCTGCAGAGCTGGTAATGCGCGGTGGTGAGCGCTCCGTCCGCGCCGAGAGCGTAGCCTTGGAATCCTGCGGCCGTCTTGTTGAAGTCGAGGTGGCTGCCATGCTTCAGGCCGAGGTCGGAGCCGCCGGCGAACACGAGCGGGAGGTTGGCGTTGCCATGGCTGTGACCGTAGGACATGCCGCTGCCAAAGAGCGCCATCGTGGAGCCGAGGAGCGGCTTGCCGCTGAGGTCCTTGGTCTCCGCGAGGCGGGTGAGGAAGTAGCTGAACTGCTCGATGGCGAAGGTGTCGTAGTTGGTGAGCTTCTCCATGTAACCGGCATCGCCGCCGTGGTGGCTGAGCTGGTGGCGCGACTCGGTGATACCGATTTCAGGAATGGAAAAAGCATCCCCTTCGCCGCCCATGCTGAAGGTGGCCACGCGGGTCACATCCGTCTGAAAGGCGAGCACCATGAGGTCATAAACGGTGCGGAAATAATCGCCCGCCATGGTGGCGGCGATGTCACGGTTGGTGCGCTTGCGGTCGGCGTCGGAGACGGCGGGCAATGGCGTATCGAGCCATGTGTCGGCCCGCCGCGTGCGGATCTCTGCCTCACGGACGGAGGTGAGGTATTGCTGCATGCGTCCTTTGTCCTCCGAGCCCATCTTCTTCTCGAGCTGACGCACTTCCGCGAGGTTGGCGTCAAGCACACTGCCTTTGCGGCGCAAGGCCCGCCGTTGGACTGTTTTGCCGCCTTTCGGTTCTTCGAAGAGCGATGCGAAAATCTCGCTGCAACGACGCATCGCAGGCAGCCGCACGCCATCCGCCGTCCAAGCGAGGGATTCCTGCGTGAGGGCAACCTCCATCGAAGCGACTCGAGTTTGGAGCGCGGTGATTTCCGCCATCTTTTGGTCCACGGAGATGGTGTTGCGATCCGATGGGCCGAGCTTCCCACCGGTGAGCCAGACGGAGATGCAGTTGTGGTGATGACTGAGGCTTCCCGGATGATGCAGGCCGCTGATCGGCGTGATCACATCGCGATGCTTCTCCAAAGGCTTCAGCGACCGGGAGAACTGGTAGCCCTTGCCCTCCGTGGTGATCTGGTAGTTCAGCGAGTGGACGCCGTTCGCGAGGTAGATGAACGCGCTGCGCTTCGGCGTGGCAGTGACTTTCTCCGCCGCGCGGAGCGGGACCATGCACTCAAGCATGGGCAGCGAGATGAAACTGCCGAGTGCCTTGAGCGCGTGGCGGCGATTGAGTAGCCAGGATTGGGAGAGATAGTTGCTCATAAAATGGAGTGTTGGAGTTTTGGAGTGATGGTGCTGTTAGCGTTTCCTCATCAGGTCGGAGAGAGCAACGGCGCGAACGATGTCCTTGATACGGTATTCGCTCTTCTTCGCTTCGGCATGGATGGCTTTGAGGTCGTCTTGATCGTCAAAGCTGAGGGCGCGGCGGAGGCCGTAAGTGCAAAGGTGGTCGATGAAGGCGCGGGCGAGTTCGTCGCGGTCTTCAAGGAGGCGCTGCTTGAACTCGTTGGCATCCTTGAAGGCACGACCGTCGGGCATTTCACCGGCGGGATTCACCAACGGGTCCGCACCGACTCCAGCCGCGACTTTCTCGTGAGTGCGCCACTGGCCGATGGCGTCGTAGTTGTCCCAGGCGAGGCCGAGTGGGTCGAGCTTCGCGTGGCAGGCGGCGCAGTTTGCGTCGTTGCGGTGGGCTTCGATCTTTTGGCGCAGCGTTGCTTTGGGGCTTTGCGGCGTTGGAGGCTCGATGGCGGGGACGTTGGCGGGCGGTGGTGGCGGTGTCTTGCCGAGCACCACCTCGCTGAGCCACACACCGCGATGCACCGGGCGTTGCCGTGTGCCGTCCGAGGTCAGGCCGAGCACAGCGCCCATCGTGAGCAGACCGCCGCGACGATCCTCGGGCTTCAGCGAGACTCGCTGGAAGCCGCCATTCTTCGGCTCTGCCAGTCCGTAGAAATCGCAGAGCCGCGCGTTTGCCACGGTCCAGTCAGAATGGATGAAGCCGTCGATGGGCAGGTTCTTGCCGAACATCTCGCGGAAGAACTCCACCGGCTCCGAGCGCATGCTTTCCTCCAGCCACGCGTCGTAGGCTGGGTAGAGCTTCTTGTCCGGCGGGAACATGCCCACGCGGTGCAGTTGCAGCCATTGGCGTGCAAAGTCGTCGATGAAGCGGCTGGCTTTGCTGTCGGCGAGCATGCGATCAACTTCCTTCTTCAAGCCCTCGCCATTCAGCGTGCTGCTTTTTGCCGCAGTGAAGAGCGCGTCATCCGGCATCGAACTCCAGAGGAAATACGAGAGCCGCGAGGCGAGTTCCGTGTCCGTGAGCCGTTCGCGGGCCACCGTGTCGCCCTCGACGAGGTAGATGAAATGCCGGGAGGTCAGCACGCCCTGCAACGCGACACGATACGCGTCTGCCAGCTTCTCGCCCGCGTCGCGCTCGGTGCGATAGGATTGCAAATACTGCTCCAACTCCTCCTTTTTCACCGCACGACGCCAGGCGCGTTCGGCAAAGCGTTGCAGATGCTCGGCCACCACCTCGGGCGTCGCGTCATCGGGTGGCACCACATCATTGCGCCGTGCTTTTTCAGCCTCCGACACCAGCGGCCCTTCCCACTCGATCCAATCGAGCAGCACCGTGGAGAAGAGGCCATTGCCCTTGTCATCGAACATCTGTGGCGCGTTCGGATTTAAGAGCAAGGTCTCGCTGCTGTGCGTGAAAATGTAGCCGCTCCTGCTGCCGATCGCATTGCGGAAGGCCGCACCAGCTCGGCGATCCACCACATCCGTGGCCACCACGCAGAAGTCCAGCGTCGCGGGCATCTCCAGGAACACCTCGAACTCATAGACCTGCGGTTTGTCCTCCGGCGCCGTGATGTCAAACTCGATGAGCCCATCCACCGTCTCCTCACCCGTGCGCTTGCCGATGCTCAAGTGCGCCGTCTGGCCGCCGAGCGGTCGGATACCGCTGGCCTGGATGCGCAGTTTGTAGAGCCCGCTATGCTCCGGGCCGGTCTTGCCGAGCGAGTTCGGCGAGAGCGCGTTTTGGACAGTGCCGGGGAAAAGGAGATAACGCAGCGGCCGCTTGATGCCGAAACGATCCAGCGCCGCCTGCTGGTCCTTCCCGCCGCCGTAACGAATCTCCGCCGCCGTCTTGCGGACCTTGCGAGTCTCCGCCGACGCCGCAGCAGGAAACGCACGATCCAGCACCAGCTCCGCCGCGCGGTAATAGCGATCCACATGCGACGGCGAGAGCGAAAGCTCCGACCCGATACGTTCAAACCCATGCCAGCGCGTGTCCTCATTCAGCTCCCCCGGCTTGGCCGGATCATAGCGCACGCCGAGCAGGTCATAGACCGTGTTTTGATACTCCTTCCGGCTCAGCCGGTAATGCGACACCGCCGGCCGCGCCGCCATCCGCGCTGCCCGGCCCTCTTTGATGCGCGAATCAAGACTCGTCACAAACGCCGCGATTTCCTCCTGAGTCGGCTTCTTCTCCTTCTTCGGCGGCATCTCGCCCGAATTGACCTGCTCTATCACCTCCGCCCAATGATGCGTGTCCGCACCCACCTTGAAATCGCGCGAGAGCTGGTCGATGCGCAAATCCCCCTTCTCCTTCTCGGGGCCATGACAACTGATGCAGTGTTTCTCCAGGAAAGTGTCATACGGTTCAGCAGCACAAACGACACCAGCGAGGGCAAGGCAGACGGTGAGCGCGGCGGCGAATGAGGATCGAAAGCGAAAACAAAAAGTCATGGTGGGGTGAGATGCATACGCCCTGGGGGCGGCATACTTAGCAGTGCGCTCCCCCCGAAAACTAGGGGGTGCATCACGTCATCATCTTTGGTGAATTCAGATTTGTCTCCCGCAGATTCAAGGAGGCCCACAGATTGGAATTGGATCAAAAGCTTCAAAAAAATCTGCGGGCCTCCCTGAATCTGCGGGAAATCACAACTCATGGCGCGGCTACCCACTCCAGATTGAAGCCCGCGCAGTCGATGGAGGTATCGGTTCTGACTATGCAAAGAGAGATGCGATGGGGTTTCCTTGATCCGTGATCGGCACGGGACGATCTCCGTCGTAAAGGTTCTTGTGGTAATCAACGCCCAGGGCGGCGCAGACGGTGGCGAAGAAATCGGGAACACTGACGGGATTGGCGACAATCTCTTTCGAGAGGTCACCCGTTTGACCCCAGGCACCGCTGTGTTTTAGACCTCCTCCGGCCAGCACGCAGGTGAAGGCGCTGCCCTGATGCCCGCGCCCGCCCCCACTGTCGAACTCTGGGGGCCGGCCGAACTCCGTGGTGACCATGATGAGTGTTTTATCGAGCAGCTTTTTCGCGGACAAATCACGGATCAATGCGGCCATGGCGATGTCGAGTTCTCTGATCAACCCATGCTGCTGGAGAATGCTTTCTTTATGCGTATCCCAGCCCGCTCCATTGATGAAGTTCAGGTTGTGGGAGACTTCGATGAAGCGCACGCCGCGTTCAACCAGCCGCCGGCTGAGCAAACATCGCTGCCCAAACTCACCGCCGTATTCATTGCGCAGGCCAGCCGGTTCGGAGTCGAGTTGGAACGCGCGATTGAACTCCGGGCCGCTGAGTTTCAGACTTTGCGCGATGGCGGCGTCGTAACTTTTCAACTGCCGGTCTTCGGTCGCTCCGGCGCTCGCCTGGAGGGCGGTGAGATAGCGTTCGCGACGCGCCTGACGATTCGGTGTCATCCCCGGAGGCAGTGATAATCCTGCCGGACCGCGACTGGTGTCCGTCAGGTAGAGGTAGCTGGATTGGGCTCCCAGAAATCCAGGCCCGCGCGTGACATTCGGATAGCCGATCAGGACGTAGGGCGGGGCATCGTCGGCCACGGCTCCGCGCTCGTGGGCGATGATGGAGCCGATGGAGGGATAGCTGATCGTGCCGCTGATGGGACGCCCGGTATGCATGCGATTGGTGGCAGCCGCGTGCTCATCAATGACGTCGTGGTGAATGGTCCGCACCGCAGTCACACGGTCCATGAGGGGTGCCACCTTGGACAGATGCTCACACACCCGCACGCCAGGGACCGCCGTTTCGATGGACGGATAGTAGGAGCCAGGTTTGTTTGCTTTCGGGTCGCCCACTCGTTTGGGGTCGAAGGTATCCGTTTGCGCCATGCCGCCTCCCAGCCAGATCGAAATGACGTGCTCCGCGTTTCCGCGAATGAGCTTGGAAGTCGGCTCAGCCATGAGCGAGTGCGGCAAGGCAAGGCTGCTCCCCAGGGTGGCGCCGGTTCTGAGAAAATGTCTTCGCTTCATGGGATGGTGAGTGTTGGCAGATTGTTGGTTGGTCAGGGCATCCAGACGAAACCGCGGTCGTTGATCAGGCTCCAGATGATGTCCTCGTAAATTTCTCGCCATTCTGGTCGCAGACGCGGATCGGGGCTGGGGCCTCGCTGGACCCGATTTTCGTTCTCCTGCTGGATGGTATTGGCGTCCGGTGTCACATGGTTGAGCCAGGTCACCAGACGAAGCGGTTCCAGCGGGGCCGGTTCCGTGATTTGATCCGGGGGCATGAGTCGTTTTTCAAAGCCGGACTTCAACTCAGGGAGAAATGAATCCCGTTCTGAGCGCAGCGGCATGCGGCTGAGAAACCGGAGAAACAAACTCTCCAGCAAGGCTTCCGGTGATTTCGCTTCCACCGCCAGATTCGCCAGTTCGGATTTCCAAGACGCTCGCGACAAGGACTGGGTGAGGATGCCGTTTTCGAGGATGCCGGGCTGGAGCATGTTCGGTTCGGTGTCACGCGCGAAAATTGGCTTCTGACGGGAGCCGTTCCATCCAAAGGCCTCCAACACATTCACAGCAGCCTGTGCTCGCGGCAGCGCCAGGCTGGGCCGGTCCCGTTCGTTGTTGAGGCTGGCGAACATCCAGGCACGACGCGGAAACCCGAGATCCTGCCGCGTCTGCAAGGTTTTGGATCCATCGTGAATGAAGGTCATGGGTTCGGAATCGATGGCTGCCCCGGCTGCGGCGTGGAGCGAGTCCACGACCTGCTCAGCGGTGAGACGCCGCCGCGCTGGCGCATTGAAAAAGCGCTCAACAGCACCGGCGACGGCCAGATTTTCCAAGCCTGCCTCACGCTGATAAGCCGCCGAAGTGACAATGAGCCGGATGATGTGCCGGACATCGTAGTCTGCGGTGAGCAGTTCGGCCGCGAGCCAGTCCAGCAGCTCTGGGTGGCTTGCATCATGCCCTTCCCAATCTTGGACCGGTTCCACAAAACCCGCACCCATGAGACGTTTCCAAATCCGGTTCACCATCACGCGGGGGAAGCGACGATTCTCCGGCGAGGTGAGCAGGGCCGCGAGCCGTTCCCGAGTGTCCTTCGGGTTTTCGATGAGCCGGTCAATGTCGGCATTCTCCGCCACACCAGTCACAGCCGCAAACGGCCAGACTGGCGTCACGGATTCGTCAGGTTTCAGCGTCACCCGGATCAATGACTCGCGGGCTTTCTTTTCAAAAAACGCCGCAGGGACGCGGCTGGTTTTCGGCACCGTCACAGCCTTGCGCTCCAGCATCGCGGCCAGAGAAAAGAGATCGCGCTGCGTGGTGGAGTGATAGGGCGAATCATGACAGCGCGCGCACTGCAACTCGATGCCGAGAAACGTGGAGGCAACGATGTGGCCTTTGGCCGCGAAGGGCGCATCGTTTTCCGCCGCCTGGGCAAAGCCGGCACTGCCTCCGTGAGCGGCATCTCCCCGCATCATGAGCAGCTCCGTGACCATGCGGTCGAGCGCTTTGTTGTCGCGCAAGGCATCGTGGAGAAACCAGCGAAATGGCCCGGTGCTGTTGAGCGAAGCATTGATCAAAGTGGGGTTCTCCGCGAGAGCATCCAGCCACTCGCTCATCGCATGATCCGCGCAGCGTTCATCGGCGAGCAGCCGGTCGATAAGCTTGGTGCGCTTGTCAGGATCGGAGTCCGCGAGGAAGGCCTTCACCTCGTTCGCAGCCGGCGGCAGACCGATGGTGTCGAGATAAATGCGGCGGAGAAAAGCGGCATCCGAGGTGATGGATGTTTTGACGAGCTTGCCAGGATCAACCGGTGGAGACGGCCATTTGGCACCGTCGCGAATCCACGATTCCAGCCGGGCGATTTGCTCTTTGCTGAGGCGCTCGCCGGTGGGCGGCATGACCAAATCTTCGTCGTCAGTGCGAACGCGCTCAATCAACTCACTGGCCGCCGGATCACCCGGAATGATCGCGGGCACCTCCGAATCACCACCGCGCAAGGCAGCCTCACGCGTGTTCAGCTTCAGCCCGCCCTTGTCTTTCTCGCCGTGACAGCGGAAACACTCCTCCCGCAGGACCGGCAGCACCTCGCCATGGAAAAGCCTCGCCGCGTCTGAAGTGGCGGCACTCGCCGCGAGGGCGGTTTCGATTTTCGCATCGATGAAGGCATCCACGGGATGGCCTGCGCGGGGAGGTTTGGGCGCTGGATTTTTCTTCACCCATGCCTTGGCGATGTCATGGCGCTTCTGCCAAAACGCATCGCGGGATTTGGAGGCCTCACGTCGATTGGCGTCGTCAAAACGGGCCAGCGAGCTTTCGATTTCGGCGAGGACCGGCTCGACCTGGGCATCCGTCAAAGGAAGATCCGGCCTGCCCGTCGCACGAAGAATGGAGAACGCATCACCACCCGCCGATTCAAGGGCGACACAGACCTCCCCGGTATCGGTGCGCATATTTTTCCCTCCGACGATCAACTCCAACACCACGCGGGAAGTCGTTTTTATGGGCGACATCTTCGCCGTTCCGAAAACTTCCTGCTGATGGTAGCCTTTGACCCGAACTCCGGGATGAGGCGGCTGCGCCAGTGGCGTCACGGGGTCGAAACCATTTTCACCATTGCCGACCGCCGGTTTGGTTTCAGCGATCAACTCGCCATCAATCCAGAGGCGGGACAGGCCGCGGGTTCGCAGCAGAATGCGGTGTGATCCTTCCGGCAGTTTCACGTCTGCGGCCATGCGCAGCAAAAGCGGCGCTGCCCAGCTCGACCGGATGCCCCAGTCATCGTATCGCACCGGCACACGCGGCAGCAGGAAGGCGTCTCCCCACCAGCGGGCCGCTTCCTGCGGTGTCTCCAGAGAATTGGGCCGGCGGTTGGAGTCGGCGTGCCCTTCGTTGATCTGAATGAGCACTTTTCCTTCGTCGATCTTTCCGAGATCCGGCATTTTCGCGACAGCGGGCAACACCACCTGCGGACCCTCTTTTCTCCGACAATGTTTCGCGATGTCTGCATCGGTCAACGCGCGGCGATGGATGGCCAACCCGTCAAGAAAACCCTGAAAACTGTTGCCCGCGTTGCCGCCCTGAGACGAGCCGATCCAAACATCGTCGTCATCAACTGCGGGTGCCTTCGTGGTGGCACCATCCACTCCCCACACCCCCGCTGTGGCCACACCGTCAATCCATCCACGCATGGTGTCGGGTTTGCCGAACTCATACGACAAAGCCACGTGATGCCAGCCCGTCGCGATCTCGAAAGACGCCTCCGAGTTCCAGATGTGCCAGGTGTTCCCGCCGCCGGGCTCTGGAGCGCTGGCAAAGAGAAAGCTGAGATGCGCCAGACCCGCGCTGCCACCGATGACCCGCAAAGACCAGTTCTGATTGTTGCGGGCAAAATGCGGGGAATTGGTGCGCCCCTTGCCCACGATATACATCGGCTGGCCGGGGCTCAGTTTGTCCACCTTCACCCACGACTCCAAGGTGATGGCATCGCCATTCGTGAAATCAAAAGGGCTCTGCGGCCCCGGATCTTTGATTTCATAACGGGCACCCTTCCCCTTCAACTGAATGGCCGTGTTGTTCGCTTCAAAATCCGGAAACTCCGGCGGACGCGGCCCGGCCTGATCACGCACCACGTTGCCAACAGCAATCAAAGGTGCCGATTCTTCCTGACCAAAATCCAGTTGCAGCACCGGCTTGGAATCATCCGCATGAAGTCCAAAACCCAGGCCATGGAAGATGGCAGACAGCGCGAGTGTGGTTCTCAATGTCATGTTATTTCGAAGGCATGGATGGATTGTCCCGTAGTCCGACGACCGCTGGGTCTGCGCGGAGAGGTTGAATGACTTTGCGGTAGCTCTCGCGCAGGAGCGTGATGTCGGTCTCGATGGCCAGATGGGTGAAGCCGAGCGCTTGTAGTTCGGCAAAATCGTCGGTCTGACGACAAAGCAGACCACAAGCCTTGCCCGCCGCCCTGGCCGCCGCCGCGACTTCTCGCAGGCAGGCAGCGTAATCCATCTGGGTGCGTTCAGGGTGGGATTGAAGGTGAAGTTTCAAGTCCATCGGGCCGATGAAGAGCACATCGACCCCATCAACGGCGGCGATGGCGCGCGCGTTTTCCACGCCTTCGATGGTCTCGATCTGGGCGTAAAAAACAGGAGTCGGCATGTCGCGATGCAGTCCGTATTGAAAGGCGCGCACCATCCCGGCCAGACCACGATCTCCACGCGGCGGATAGCGCATGGCACGCACGCAGGCTTCGGCTTTTTCCGCCGAGGAAACCATCGGCACCATGATGCCGGCAGCGCCCCAGTCCAGCGAGCGAGCGATGAGGTCGGGATGCGGCGCACCGACACGCACGATGGCGGCGGCATGGCGAATGACCTGAATCTGCGGCAGCACCATCGCCTCAGTGCCGCAGCCGTGCTCGAGATCAATGAGCAACCAGTCGAAGCCGCTCGCATCGGCAAGTTCGGCGACGATGGGGGAGCCTGTCTGCAACCAGGTGCCGAGTTGGAGATTAGATTTGGGAAGAGGGGGAGCCATGGGGTGTCAGAGGAGTCTAAATCGTTTTGTGAAAATGGGCAGGATCAACAGGCAGTAGAATGGGGGCAGTAGAATGGCGGCAGTAGAATGAAGTGAATTCTACTGCCGCCATTCTTGATCTTTCTTCGAAAACGTGGACGTGGAAAGTTGGGTTAGTTGTTTTGGATGGAGTGTTCGAAGGCCACAGGGGATTGGAAGCCCAGGGCGCTGTGGAGCCGCACGGGGTTGTAGAAGGTCTCGATGTAGTCGAAGAGCA